>JBCEBZ010000483.1:0-10746 GCA_039206675.1 Rhodococcus sp. (in: high G+C Gram-positive bacteria)
CGACGGCGTCGACCCCGTCATCAGGGCGCAGGTCGCGCAACTCGCGTTGGACTGCGGTTCCGTCGTCGTGCCCGCCGAGTCCGGCGAACACGACCGGGCGGTCGCGCGGATCTCACACCTGCCGCACCTGCTGGCCGAGACCCTCGCGATCACCGGCGCCCGCGGCGGACCGCTGGCGCTGGGCCTGGCGGCCGGATCGTTCCGCGACGGCACCCGGGTCGCGGGCAGCGCACCCGGACTCGTCCGGGCCATGTGCGAGGGCAACCGGGACGCCCTGCTGATCGCACTGGACGAGGCGTTGACGCTGCTGCAGGACGCGCGGACCGAACTGTCGGAGCAGTCGTCCACGGCGACACTCGTCGACGACGGTCACGCCGCCCGCCTGACGTACGACAACCAGGAGACGTGGGAGATCACCGGCATCGTCCCCGGCCGCGCGGGCTGGATCGAGGAGATGCGCGACGCCGGTCGCCGCGGGGGGCGGCTCCGCCGCCTGTGAGTGCTCGACGAGTCCAGAGACTCGTTAACCGCGCACGAGCGGCGAAGCCGCCTAGATCCGTTCGGCCAGGCCCGGGTAGTCGATGATGAACCCGTCGCGGTCGACCGTCACCGAGGAGCTCGACACCGGCGACAGCACGTGGATGCCGTCCGGACCGCTGCTGTAGGTGAGGATCGCGCCCTCGACCCGCAGGTCCAGGAGGTTCACGTAGACGACGGGGACCTCGATGTCCTCGGACCCGAGGTGCAGTCCGTATCGCCGGATGGGCAGGGCGTTGAAGAAGGGGCTGAGCACCATGTCGACGTCGAGGGCGCCGTCGAACGTGGACCGCTGGTGGTTGGCGCCGTGCTCCACCATCCACGTGCCCTCTTCGTCCCGGCTGATCGACATCTGCCGCTCACCGGCCGCGACGGACGTCCGCAGCGACAACCGGCGGGTGACGCCGCTCTCGTCGGTGACGAGGTCGTAGGACGCGCTGAACGCGGGATGCTCGGGGCACTCGCCGCCGATGATCCGGCCTGCGGCCTTGATGCGGTCGCCATTGAGCTGGACGCGCACCGATTCCATTCGGGGTGCGTTGTCTGCCCGCCACGTCAGTACTGCGGGCCAGGTCGAGGCACCGGAGGCTTGGATGCTCACCTGTCTACGGTAAGCGACGACGGCTCCCGAGGTGGCAACGGGCCGAGTTTCGTTGCAGCAGAGTTGTCGAGAGTCAGTGCCCGGGCTCGTTCCGTGACCGCGATGCGCGACGAGAAGACGACGAGGGCTCCGAGTCCGACCGCGACGTTCAGCAGTGCCCCGAATTCCTGTGCGACGAAATCGAACACCTCGGTGAGGAGCACGGTGACCAGGGCGGCCGCCCGCAGGAACTGCAGCGGCCACAGTTTGCCGTTCCGCAGTCGCACGACGGCCGACCAGCACAGCACGAACGCGATCGCGGACCCGGTGAGCTGACCGATGGTCGTGATGTCGGTTCCCTCGTCGCCGCGGAGGTCGTCGCCGAGGGTGGTCACGGCGCTGAGCAGTCCCAGGGTGGAGAACAGGGTCAGCAGTACGGCCGCGGTCCAGAGCATGCCGGGGCCCTTCGCGAACGCCGGCGTCGCGCGGCGGGCCAGCTCCCGGGCCGTCGGCACGGTCCGGCCGGTCCGGTCCGGGCAGTGGGCGAGCAGATCCCGCACCGACGTCAGCGTCGCCTCGTCCGCCCCCGCCGCGGCGGCCCGGCGCAGCTGCGCCAGCGCCTGCTGCCGGCGCACGCGGTCCAGGCCGCGGTCCAGACCGCCGAGCGCGATGGCGGCGGCGTTGGCGACGTCCTCCGTCGGGGTCGGTGGCCGCACGTCGTGCAGCGACCGGTTGACCAGCAGCAACACGACGATCACCACGTACATGATCGCGACGGACGGACGGTAGAAGTAGTCGTTGGTCTTGGTGACGAACTTGCCGATCTCGTCGAGGAACAACCCGAACCCGATGCCGCCGATCACGACGCCGAGGACCCGCGGTTTCATCCCGAGGAACGAGAACACCGTCACGAGCGCCACGACCATTCCGAGCCCGCCCCACAGCACGTGCGCGATGTGCAGCGACGATCCCCCGACCTGCGGATAACCGGTGAGGTGGAGGTAGGCGCGGGTGAGCAGGATCGTGCAGATCCCGATGATGACGAACGCTTCGACGAGGCCACTGCCCTGGGCGTCACGCAGGAGGTGTGACCGGTTCCGGAAAACCGAGATCATGCCGCCTCCCTGCGCTCCCCCTACAGGAAGTCTAGGGTGGCTGCGCCACCCGTGAGTACTTATTAACCGCCCGACGTTGATAAGTACTCACGGGTGGTTGGTCATCACGGGCCCAGATCTCGAGTAACGTTCTCGGGTGACTGGTTCGTGAGGAAGGGTGCCGTGACGTCAACCGGGAGCATGGTGGGCCTGTTCGCCGGTATCGGCGGGCTCGAGTTGGGTCTGAGGGAGCACGGTTGGAACACCGAACTGCTCTGTGAGATCGACCCGGGCGCCCAGGCGGTTCTGCGTACCCGATTCACGGACGTCCCAGTGCATTCCGACGTCACCAAGCTGCGTTCCCTCCCCCAGGACATCGAACTCGTCGCCGCCGGATTCCCCTGCCAGGACCTGTCCCAGGCCGGCCGGACCGCGGGCATCACCGGTGCACGGTCCGGTCTCGTCGACGAGGTGTTCCGGTTGGTGAAGCGGAAGAAGGGCCCGCGCTGGCTCCTGATCGAGAACGTGCCGTTCATGCTGCAGCTGGGTCGCGGGGCAGCTATGAGGCACATCACGGACGCTCTCGAGGACCTCGGCTACACGTGGGCGTACCGGGTGGTCGACGCGCGCGCCTTCGGGCTCCCCCAGCGCCGGCAGCGGGTCCTGATGCTCGCCTCGCGGACCGAGGACCCCCGCGCGGTCCTGTTCGGTGAGGATGCCGGGGAACGCCCCGTCGACGACCCCACCGACTTCCCGTGCGGTTTCTACTGGACGGAGGGCACCCGCGGCCTGGGGTGGGCGGTCAACGCGGTGCCCACGCTCAAGGGCGGTTCGTCCGTCGGGATCGCGAGCCCGCCCGCGGTGCGGCTGCCGTCGGGCGAGATCGTGACCCCGGGCCTGGTGGACGCCGAACGCCTGCAGGGTTTCGACCCGGACTGGACGGCGCCTGCCGCGCTGGTCCCCGGTCTGCGGAACAGTCATCGGTGGAAGCTCGTCGGCAACGCGGTGAGTGTGCGGATGGCGTCGTGGGTCGGTCGGCGGCTGCTCGAGCCGGCCGAGTACGAGCGGGGCGTCGAGACGCCGATGAAGCCCGGCGACGCGTGGCCGGCGGCGGCGTGGGGCAGCAACCGGCAGGCCTTCCGCGTGCACACGTCGACGTGGCCGGTGCAGGAGCCGTACGAGGATCTCAGCGGATTCCTGGAGGACACCCGGCTGCTGTCGGCGCGCGCGACCGCCGGGTTCCTGAAACGGGCCCGGATGGGCAATCTGCGGTTCGTGCCCGGTTTCATCGACGACGTCGAGAGCCACCTCGACCGCATGGGCGGCTTCCCCGAGGCCGCCGCGTAGCCGGACGGACCCGCGATGCCCGCCACCGACCCCGCGACCAGCGCCCGGATGCGGGCGCAGCGGCGGCGCGACACGGCACCCGAACTCGCGCTGCGCCGGGAACTGCACCGGCGCGGGGCGCGGTACTACGTGGACCGGGCACCGATCAAGGGTGTTCGGCGGCGCGCCGACCTGGTGTTTCCGCGGCGCAAGGTGGCCGTGTACGTGGACGGGTGTTTCTGGCACAGCTGCCCGCAGCACGCCACGTTCCCGAAGAACAACGCGCAGTGGTGGGCCGAGAAACTCGCCGGGAACGTCACCCGTGACCGGAACACCGACTCGACGCTGACCGACGCCGGCTGGACGGTGGTGCGGATCTGGGAGCACGAGAATCCGGTGGTCGCCGCGGACCGGGTCCAGGCCGCCCTGCGCCGCTGACGGTGAAGGTGTTGCAATTCCCACCCCTGGGGGTCTGGTCGCCGGCCGCGGATCGGTGCAGGATGGGGTCATCAGCAACCGTTCGAACCACTTCGGAGGCGCATGATGATCCGCCGTTTCGTCGCGGCGGCCTCCATTGCGATTGCAGCAGCGGCCGTCCCACTCGTCGGAGCGGCGCCCTTTGCGGCGGCTGCACCGGGCGACACGTACATCAGCAATCCCCCGGCCAACCCTGCGGACCAGGGTTTCTGCGAGGACCAGGCCGCCCTCGCGAACAATCTCTCCGCCAAGGGCGACTTCGCGCGCGCCGACGGCGTCGTGTCGGCAGCGAACATGAGCGGGTGCCGGATCTACACGTTCTCCAGCCCGTAACCGCGCTCAGCCCGAACGGCCGAACTCGTCGGCGTGCGCCGACGCCCATTGCGCGAATGTGGTCGCCGGGCGGCCGGTGAGTTGCTCGACGAGGCGGTTCGCCTGCTGCGGGGCGTCGACCAGGCTCGCCATCCCCTCCAGGTACCAGCGGGCGTACTCACCCATCGCCGGCGTCAGGACGTCCACCGCCTCGTCCAGCGGCACCTGCCGGTACTCGATGTTCCGGCCGAGGGCGGCGCCCAGTTCCCGGACGAGGTCGGCGCGGGTGATCGTCTCGGGACCGGTGAGTTCGTACGACTTGCCGACGTGTCCGTCGCCCAGAAGGGCGACGGCCGCGACCTCCGCGATGTCGTCCATGGCGATCGGTGCATTCGCCGCTGTCGGGTACGGCTCCCGCACGGTGTCGCCGGCGGCGATCTGCGGTGCCAGGATTCCGGCGTTCTCCATGAACTCCCCGGGCCACAGATGGGTCCATGCGATGCCGGACGCCTCGACGGCGCGTGCGACGTCGCCCCAGTGGCCGTCGTGGGGGCCGGAGAGGTCGACGACGTGCCGGACTCCGGCCTGCTTCGCCAGGCGCAGCGCGTCCGGGGCGGTGTCGGGAGTCGGTGCGAGGTAGAGGGAATCGACGCCGTCGAACGCCGCGGGCAGGCTGTCGAGTCTGCGGAGATACCCCTCGACGACGGTGACCGAGCCCGGAAGTTGCGCCCTGTCAGGATGATTCGTGAGGGCCCGGACGTCCGTCGCACCGCGCGCGAGCAGGTGGTCGACGAGCATTCGGCCGATGTTCCCGGTTGCCCCCGTCACGAGAATCGTCATGGCTGCACGCTACTACCGCGGCCGGACACGTGAGCGGCAAAGTGTGCCCGGGCACGCTTTGCCGCTCACGTGGGGGGTCAGCTGGTCGGCGGGGCTGGGGTCGTGGACGGCGCCGGTGTCTCCGACGGCGTCGGCGTGGCGGGCGACGAGGCGTCGGGATTCTGCACCCCCGGCCTGAGCCGGTAGATGTGTTCGGGCGAGATGATCTCGGTGACGGCTCCCGCCAGCGCCGTGCTCGGTTCGCTGTCCTCGTACGGGACGTCGGTGTTGAGCATGATCGCGAGCGTGGTCTCCTTCTCGGGAAGGTAGATGCACACCGTCTGGTAGCCGGGGAGGCTGCCGTTGTGCCCGATCCAGCCCGCGATGTCGAAGATGCCCAGGCCGTAGCCGACATCGGACGCCAGGCCCGGCGCGGTCACCGTCTCGAGCCGTTGCGCCTGCGTGGCCGGCTGCAGCAGTGTTCCGGTGGCCAGCGCGGGCGCCCAGATGCGCAGGTCGTCGAGGGTGGAGATCATGGCGCCTGCCGCCCAGCCCCACGACGGATTCCAGTCGGTGGCGACGGCTTCCTTCTCGTCCAGGGTCTGCTCGGTGTAGCCCTGCGCGTGCGGTTCGGGGAACGCGTTGGTGGTCGGAAAGCTGGTGTCTGCCATCTTCAGCGGCTCGATGATCTTCTGCGAGATGTACTCCGGGAGCGGCAGTCCGCTGACCTTCTCGACGACGAGCCCCAGCAAGACCGTGTTCGTGTTCGAATACTCGAACCCCTGACCGGGTGGGAAGGACGCGGGCTGGGTGAACGCGTAACCCAGCAGTTCCTGCGGCGTGAAATTCCGCATCGGGTCGGAGAGCAACGCCTGCTGGAAGTCCTTGTTCGCCGTGTAGTTGGGCAGCCCGCTCTGCATCCGGGCGAGCTGGCGCAGCGTGATCTGGTCACCCGCCGGCACGCCCTCCACGTACTTCGAGATCGGGTCGTCGAGGGCGACCTTGTCCTCGTCGACCAGTTGCAGCAGACCCGTCACCGTGAACGTCTTTGTCACACTGCCGATCCGGTGATAGAAGTCGGTCTCCATCGGCGCGCCCGTCGACTTGTCGGCGACACCGAACGCCTTCACGTAGTCGCCGTCGGGCCCCCACACGCCCACGATCGCGCCGGGAATCGCCGCCATCGACATCGTCTTCTCGATCGCCTCGTCGAGTCGGTCCGCGACACCCGGGTCGATCTGCGCGGCGCCCGCCTCGGCCCCCGGCGATTCCGCCTGCGTCGTCGTCGAGGTCGCGGAGGCGCCCGTGGAGGAGGAGTCATCGGAGCACGCAGCCGTCACCACCAGCAGCAATGCCGCCGCGACCGCCGCGAGGCCTCGTCGCCGATTCGTCTTGGTCACGACCTGAGCTGTCATCGTGCGGTCCCGTCGTCGAGGTGCCCCTCTCGGGAATTTACCCCGCGACCGCCGGGCGAATGTACCTTTCGGCGCTTCCGAGGCGCCCGGCGGTACGTTCGCCCTACTGCGCACTCTCGGTCGCGTATTCGGCCAGCAGCCTCTTCTCCTCGTCGCGGCGGGGGAAGAAGAAGAACACCACCACGGCCCCGGCGCACACCACCAGGATCGCGGCGAGGTACGCACGGTCGTCGCCGTCCAGGAAGGCGTTGCGGGCGGCCGCGATGATCTGCTCGGCGTACTGCGGATAACGTTCCGCGAGCACCTCGGCGCTGGAGTACGACTTCGTCAGCGCTGCTTGGGTTTCCGGGGTGATCTGGCTCGCGTCCGGCGACGAGGCGATCGTGGCCGACAGCGACTTCGCGTAACCGGCGGTGAGCACCGCGCCGAGGATCGACTGCATGATCGCACCACCGAGGTCGCGCTGCAGATCGGACGTGCCCGACGCCATGCCCGCCCGCGACACCGGCACCGAACCGGTCAGCGACCGCGACGCCGGGGTTCCCGCGAATCCGACCCCGATGCCGACGAACGCGTAGGCCAGCGCCACCCACCAGTACGTCGCGTTCTCGTCCCACCACACCAGCGCGACGACCAGTCCGAGGACGACGAACAGGTAGCCCAGGAGCAGTGTGAACCGGGCGCCGTGCGATTCGACGAGTTTCGCGGAGCGGGGTGCGACGAGGACCATCGCGACGGCGGCCGGGATGATCGCGGATCCGGCGGCGAGCGTGGAGTACTCGAGCACGTTCTGGAGGAACTGCTGCCCGATGAACATCGCTCCCATCAAGGCGCCGAACACGATCACCCCGCCGACGGCGGCCACCCAGAACGTCGGCCGGGCGGCGACGTGCAGATCGAACAGCGGGTGCGCCGCCCGCCGTTGCTGCAGGAAGAACGCGGCGCCCGCGGCGAGGGCGATCAGTCCGAGACCGACGGCGAGTGCGCCGGAGCCGTCGACGGGCGCGAAGTTGATCGCGAGGATGAGGGCGGCGATGAAGACGACGGAGATGATGCCGCCGAGATTGTCGACGGGATCGGTGGTTTCGTTGACGTGGGCGGGCACCCACAAGATGGCGGCGACGAGGGCGAGACCGGCGAGCGGAAGCGTCACGAGGAACACCGAGCCCCAATGGAACTGCTCGAGGAGCGCACCCGACACGATCGGTCCGAGCGAGGAGATCGCGCCGCCGAGGGCCGACCACAGTGCGATCGCCCTGGTGCGGGGCGGTCCGGACCACAGTGCGGTGATGATCGCGAGGGTGGTGGGGTAGGCGAGTCCGGCGGCGACGCCACCGAGAACTCGTGCGAGGAACAATATTTCGAAGTTCCCCGCGAACCCTGCGATCGCCGACGCCGGCAGCGACAGCGCCATGCCGAGCACCAGCATCTGCTTGCGCCCGTAGCGGTCGCCGAGTGCCCCGAGGTAGAGCACCGACGCGGCCAGCCCGAGGGAGTACGCCACGGCGATGAGGTTCAGCTGCGTCTGACTCGCGTCGAACGCGCGGCCGATGTCGGGGAGCGCGACGTTCGCGACGGACAGGTTCAGGTTGGCGACGGCGGCGACGAGGATGAGGGTCGCGAGGGTCAGCGTCGCTCGGGCCGGTGCCTGCGTCGATTCGGTTCGAGTCACTGTCTGCTCCCGGGGTTCTCGTCTCCGCGTGCGCCCGGGCCGATCGCGCCGGCCACCGGTTCCGGAGCCGACGCGAGCAACGATGCCGCGAGCGGGAAGAGGAGGACGGTGATCGCACCCGCCGCGACGAGCACGGAGGCATTGGCGGACGTCATGTCGCCCGAGTCGACGGCCACTCCCGTGACGGCGACGATCAGCGGCAGACCGGTTCCCGCGTACAGCGCCAGCTGGGTGCGTTCGCGGACGGTGAAGGGCGGGTCGGTGCCGTCGGCGCCCCGGTCCACCCTTCCGGCGAAGTAGACCGGGCCCGACCGCACCAGCAGGATCAGCAGGACGAACGCGATCAGCACGCCGGGTTCGGACGCCACCGCGGCGACGTCGATGGCCATGCCCGACGTCACGAAGAAGATCGGGATCAGGAAACCGAACGCCAGGCCGTCGAGTTTGGTTTCCAGCGTCTCGTCGCCCTCGGGCGTGGCCCGCCGCAGGATGAATCCCGCCGCGAATGCTCCGAGGATCGTGTCGAGCCCGAACTCCGCCGCGAGCACGGTGAGTGCGACGAGAAGCAGCATCGTCAGCCGGACCGTGGTCTGCGACGTCGTCTCCGACCCCGAGCGGATGATCGCCGTGATCCGGGAGCCCTCGCGCCGCACGCGGGCGGGAATGAAGGCGACCAGCACGGCCGCGGCCGTGAACAGTCCGAGAACCACGATGGACGCCACCGACCCCCGGGACCCGAGGAGCACCGCCATCGCGACGACCGGTCCGAGTTCGCCGAACGCGCCGTGATTGAGGATCGTCCGGCCCAGCCGGGTGTCGAGTCCGCCTGCGTCGCGGAGGATCGGCAGCAGCGTGCCGAGCGCGGTCGACGTCATGGCGATGGCCACCGCCGTTCCCGCGTCGACCACGTGGGCCAGGCTCAGCAGCGACACCACCGTGAACGCCAGCGCCAACGAGATCAGCCACGTCAGCAGTGCCCGCCTGCCGCCGCGACCGGTGATCTCGGCCGTGTCGATCTCGTATCCGGCCAGCAGGAACAGCAGCCCGAGTCCCAGTTCGCGCAGCAGGTCGATCTCGCTGCCTGCCACCGCGAGATCGAAGACGTGCGGGCCGACGACGATTCCGGCGACGAGAAGGAGCACGACCTCGGGCACCAGCTTGCGGGGGAACAACCCGGCGAGCAGCGGGGCGATCACGGCGCAGGCCACGATCCAGAAAAGCGAGGCTCCCACGGAAGGCATGCATCACCCGTCTCTCGAACCACCCGGCACCGGAACTGGGCTCGAGCCTCACAGAACCCGGGCCCCGGGGCATCATCCGTAGGGGATGAACGGCGCGGCGCGGAATCACCCGTCGTGGATGATGCGCACCCCCCGGCCGGTGTCGATCATCGACACGAGGGCACCCCAGCGCAGGGAGAGAAGATGTCGAATTCAGCTGAAGATGTCGGTCCGGTCGCGTTCCTGTTTCTCACGTTTCCTGGTGAGCGGGCCGATCCCGCGGTGATCGAGACGTTCCGCGAGGTGGTCGCCCAGGGCGTGGTCACCATTCTCGATCTCGTGTTCGTCTCCAAGGGGACCGACGGCACGCTGCGCCAGGTGGAGGTGGACGAGGACCTCGACAGCATCGGACTCGCCGCCCTGTCCCTCGAAGCCAAGGCGCTGATCAGCGACGAGGACCTCGAGGTGGTGCGCGAATCACTGGAGCCGGGCACGTCGGCGGTGGCGCTCGTGTACGAGCAGACGTGGGCGCGCAAGCTCGCGGCCGCGTCCCGCCACGCCGGCGGCGAGGTCGCCCTCCACCTGCACATCCCGCGCGAGGTCGTCGAGGCGGCCATCGCCGCCGCGGTCTGACGGTCACGACGAACGGAAACGGAGCAACGACATGGTTTTCAGAGGTCCACGCCGCATGGGACGTCCCGGGCTGCTCGGCACGGTGGCCCGGACAGCGGTCATCACCGGCACCGCGCGGGCGACGTCGAACGCGATGAACCGGCGCGCCGCCAACAAGCAGGCGGAGGAACAGGAGCGGATCGACCAGGCGGCGCAGCAGCAGTACGCGGAACAGCAAGCAGCGCAACAGCAGGCGCCTCCGCCGCCGCCGGCACCCGCGGGCGGTGACGACCTGGTGTCCCGCATCCAGGAACTCGCCCGCCTGAAGGAGGCCGGCGTGCTCACCGACGACGAGTTCGCGGCGGCGAAGGCGAAGCTGCTCGGATCGTGAGCAGCCTCAGTAGAACTCGACGGTGTCGACGCGGTTGATCAGTTCCTCGCCGTCGAGGAACCGGGTGGCGTTGCGCGCGAACAGTTCCGCGATGAGGCGATCCTCCGCGGGATTCAACGCCGCGGTGTGCGGGCTGACCAGCACGTTAGGGTGAGCCCATAGCGGGCTGTCCGAAGCCAGCGGCTCGGACGCGAACACGTCGAGCGCGGCGAAGCCGACCCGTCCGTCCTCGATCGCCGCGGTCATGGCGACCTCGTCGACGACGGTGCCGCGGCCCACGCTCACCACCGT
>JBCEBZ010000484.1:0-3654 GCA_039206675.1 Rhodococcus sp. (in: high G+C Gram-positive bacteria)
GGTCTACACCACCGAGTTGCAGTCCAGAGTGATCGACCGCTGCCTGCAGTTGCACGGCGGCTACGGATTCATGCTCGAGTACCCGATCGCCCGAATGTACGCAGATGCCCGCGTCACCCGAATCTTCGCGGGCACCACCGAAGTGTGTAAGTCAATCGTCAGCAAATCACTGGGACTGTAGGGGTAAGGAATTCATGCTCAAGACACGATTCACCGAACTGTTCGGAATCACACACCCGCTCGTCCAAGGTGGAATGCAGTGGGTCGGGCGCGCAGAACTAGTCGCCGCGGTCGCGAACTCGGGAGCACTCGGTTTCATCACCGCATTGACGCAGCCCACTCCGGAAGCCCTAGCCGCCGAGATCGCGCGGTGCCGGGAGATGACGGACCAGCCGTTCGGCGTCAACCTGACGATGCTGCCGTCGATCAGCCCGCCGCCGTACGCGGAGTACCGCGACGCAATCATCGACTCCGGCGTGAAGATCGTCGAAACCGCGGGGAACAGTCCAGCACCGCATATGCCGGCGTTCCTGGCTGCCGGCGTCAAGGTGGTGCACAAGTGCCCCAGCGTGCGCCACGCCGTGAAGGCGGAGGCGTTGGGCGTTCACGCGCTGAGCATCGACGGGTTCGAATGCGCGGGGCATCCCGGTGAAGACGACGTTCCCGGCCTCATCCTGATTCCCGCCGCAGCGCGGGCATTGAACGTTCCGTTCATCGCGTCAGGCGGGTTCGCGGACGGCCGCGGGCTGGCAGCAGCGTTGGCGCTCGGTGCCGACGGCATCAATATGGGCACCCGCTTCATGTGCACCGCGGAGGCACCCATCCACGAGACGATCAAACAGCAGATTGTCGAGGCCACCGAACTCGATACCGAGCTGATATTCCGGCCTCTCCGCAACACCGCCCGCGTCGCCAGCAACATCGTCAGCCGTGAAGTGGTCAGTGTGCTCTCCGACGGTGGTGCGTTCGACGATATCCGCCACCTGGTGGCCGGTGCACGCGGCAAGACGGTGTACGAACTCGGCGATCCCGAGGCGGGTATTTGGTCGGCCGGCATGTCACAGGGCCTGATCGACGACATCCCCGCGGTTACTGATCTGGTCACTCGGATCGTCACCGAGGCCACAGACCTCATCCAGGGACGACTGGCTGCGCTGTGTGCCGGCAGCGAGGCCGTCCTGGTCGACTCCTGACCTGCCGCGGTCAGGAACGAACGATGCCCGAGAGTGGGCAGAGGGGCTGACCCGGTGACGTCCCTCCGGACAGGGAGGATGCGTGGTTGGCCATCACGTCCACCGACGACGCGTACGACCCACACCGCAGCGCCGCCCGTCCTCGGCGGTTCTGGAAGGAACGCAATGAACACATCATCGCTGATGGAAGGCGCCGCGAGTTCGGTGAGCGGCAGCGGACCCGCCACCCGGCCCGCGGCTGGGCCCGCCGGTCTGGTCTGTCCGCTCGTGGGGAGGGAATTGTGAGGCGCCCGGAAAGCGATACGGTGCGCCTCCGCCGCCATCCCAGCGGCCGGCTCGACATCGAAATGAACCGCCCCGAGCGGAGGAACGCCCTGACAGTTCCGATGGTGTCCCAGCTCGCGAACGCTGTCGCTGACGCGCAGGTCGACGGCACCGTCACGGCGGTGTTACTACATGGTGCAGGGGGATGCTTCAGTTCCGGACTGGATCTAGCGGAAACACGCCCCGGCGATCCGGCGATGCACGCGGCGATCACCGAACTGCACACACGCCTCGCCGACTTGGAGAAGCCGTTGGTCGGCGCTCTCGAGCGGGCCGCAGTCAACGGTGCCGCGGCGATCGCGCTGGCCTGCGACCTACTCGTGGTGGGACAACAGTCCTTCCTCATGGTCGGCGAGGCGGAGATGGGAGTAGCCGCCCCGAACAACCTGCGATGGTTACTTGCGAAATACGACCCCAACCAAGCCCTGCAGCTCACGCTGGCGTGCGAACGTCAGTACGGACCGGACTTGCTGCGCCGCAGCCTGGCCTACGAGATGGTCTCCGACGACCAGGTCCTGGGCCGGGCAACCGAGCTCGCCGACAAGGTGGCCGCCTACCCCAACGGCGGTGCAATCGCCATGAAGCAAGCAATTCTGGCCCACAACCGACTTCGCGTCTGAGCGTGTGCCCGCGGTGGCACCTGGGGTCGAGCGTGGCGCAGATCGAGGCCAATCCCACCGTCGTGAACTCAGTGAGGGAAACGGTCACCCGGACGCCCACCCGTTCCGGTCGCGGGATTCGGACCGACGCTGTGCACAAAGGAAAGTCGAAGGAGACGATCAATGGCAATCACCACAACCGAAGAACACCGCGCGCTTCGCGCGGCGGTCCGGGAGTTTCTCGCCGAAACCAGTCACCCGGCCGAAGTCCTGGCCGTCCAGGAGTCCGAACTCGGATACCGGCCCGCGATGTGGGCAACGATGGCCGAACAACTCGAACTGCAAGGACTGCTTGTCGACGAGAAATACGGTGGCTCGGGTGCGGGCATCGGTGACCTCGTCGTGGTTGCCGAGGAATTCGGGCGCGCCGCAGCATGCAGCCCTTTCTTCGCGAGCTCGGTGTTGACCACCCTCGCGATCGCGGAATGCGCCCAGGAGCAGTGGCACAGGGAGCTATTGACCGGTCTCGCTGCGGGCACCCGTCTCGGGTGTCTGGCATTTGCCGACGCAGACGGGTGGTGGCAAGCCGGTGCGGAACCGGTACGCGCACACACGGACGGCGACCGCTGGCGGATCGACGGACGGGCCGATCACGTGCTCTTCGGCCACTGCGCCGACACGGTCGTGGTGGTCGCCGGAACCGAGGGCGGGACCGGACTGTTTCTGGTGGATCCATCGGATCCGAGTTGTCGGCGACTCCGGAAACCGGCGCTGGACCTGACCCGTCCGCTCACGACATTCACCTTCAACAGCACAGCGGCGCAACGGATCAGCGGCACCGAAGACATATCCCAGGCGTTCTCCAGAGCGCTCGACAAGTCACTCGTAGCTCAGGCGGCGGAGAGGGTCGGCGGAGCCCGCCGGTGCCTGCACCTGACAACGGACTATGCGAAGACCCGCAACCAATTCGGCAGACCGATTGGGAAGAACCAAGCGGTCAAGCACGGACTGGCCGATCTGATCCGCACACTCGAGCCAGTAGCCGCGGCGGTCGACGTTGCCGCCCACGCCGCCGACACCGATTCGCCGGAACTGCCGGCCCTGGTGAGCCTGCTGTGCGTCGCGGGGGCCGAACGATACCTGCAGATCGCGGGGGAGTCCCTGCAACTCCACGGCGCGATCGGCTTCACCTGGGAGCATTGGGCGCACGTTCACCTCAAGCGTGCGAAGACGGATCAGCTGATGTTCGGATCGTCGTCTTGGCACCGCGAGCGTCTTCTCGCCGAATCTCTCGCCACCGGCACCGCAGTCGAGGAGACGATGCGGACCGACGAACCCGCGACGCTGGCGGAACTGCGGGCAGAGGTCCGCGCCTGGCTGGACGAGCACCGCACCGAGGGGATGCCCCTCGAATACGCGCAAGAGCCGTTCGGACACGAAGACACCGCCGCCGAGAAACACTGGATCGAACTCCTGCGCCAGGGACGCTGGCTATGCCTGTCGTGGCCGGAAGAACACGGCGGCAGAAGCCTGAGACC
>JBCEBZ010000484.1:3664-4917 GCA_039206675.1 Rhodococcus sp. (in: high G+C Gram-positive bacteria)
GAGGAAGAGTTTGCGCGCGCAGGTCTCCGGCGTCCGCAACTCGGAATGGGCGAGATCCTGCTCGCGCCCGCCCTGTTGGCACACGGCACCGAAGACCAGAAGCGGCGGTTCCTGCCCCGCATCCTCTCGGGCGACGACACCTGGTGCCAGGGCTTCTCCGAACCCGAGACCGGCTCCGACCTCGCCTCGCTCCGGACCACCGGAACCGTTGACGGCGACGAGTTGCGGATCAACGGTGACAAGATCTGGACCAGCCACGGCGACCAGGCCAACATGATGTTCCTGTTGTGTCGCACCGACCGAGAAGCGCCGAAGCACCGCGGCATCTCATTCGTGCTCGTTCCGATGACGGACAACGGCATCGACGTCGACCCCATCCAGATGGCCTCAGGAGATAGCGGTTTTGCGCAGGAACGGATCACCGATGCCCGCGCACCCTTGAACAACGTCGTGGGTGGACTCGGCAACGGTTGGGCAGTCGCGATGACCACCCTCGGCGCCGAACGCGCAGGTAAGGCTGCCACGCAGTACGTCGGCTATCGCCACGAATTGAATGTGTTGGTGGAGCGGCTCGACAAGGACGGCCGGCTCGGCGACCCACTCGTCCGCCAGCGGTTGGCGGAACTGGTGATCGAGGTCGAGTTGATGCGCGCCGTCGGTTCCGTGATCGGTGCCCGCATTGCCGAGGAGCAGCCAGTGGACGAGCTGCTGGCAATAGACAAAGTCAACTGGTCGGAATATCACTGCACCTTCGGCTCGACGAGCTTGGAGCTTCTGGGCGCGGCCGCTCTCAACCGCCCCGAGGGGAACGGATATCCAGTCGACCCCCTGCAGCGGGTGTTCCTGGAAAGCCGGGGGCGTCGGATCGCACGGGGTTCGAACCAGATCCAGCGCACCATCATCGGCGAGCGAATCCTGGGTTTGCCCAAATAGGAACCGATCGGTCGCTCTCGCCGGCCGAGTTGCTCGGTCGCGTCCGGCAGGAGCCCACCGTCGCGTCGATGCCACGAGTGACCACTCGTCGGTACCGGGGGCGGTGCCCAGTGGGCATCGGAAGCCTAACCCGAAAGGCGCAGGCGTGAATTCGACTGTCCCACAGATGACATTCAGTCGGACGTGCCTGGCGAACCGGCAACGACGTTGTCGTAGCCGTTCGGAAGAATCGAACACCCTGCCGGTGTCCGGATTCGCGTTGAGAACCACCTTCTCGGTTACCGCTCGGTACGCCGGAAGGCATATGTTCCCTCGATCGA
>JBCEBZ010000484.1:4927-10738 GCA_039206675.1 Rhodococcus sp. (in: high G+C Gram-positive bacteria)
AATCAATAGGAGCCGGATCTTTGATCTCTGTGACGCACGCCATTTGAATTGACCCTAATGAACACCATCACAACTGCTGAGGCGGAGGCCCACGTATGACTGTCACGAACGGCCCACATCGTGCGGGAAACTCCGAGGGGACGCCCGAGACACAGGCCCCGGCCGGCACCCGGACCGCACGCACCGCCTGGAGCATCACCTTTCTCGTGATGATCCTTCAAACGGTGAACTTCGCCGACAAAGCCGTGCTGGGCATCGTCGCCCGACCACTGTCGGAGGACCTGGGTCTATCCAATGCCGACATCGGTGCACTGGGCAGCGTCTTCTACGTCTTGTTCGTCGTGACCGGCCTGCTGGGTGGATTCATCGCCGACCGCGTAAAGATCGTCTGGGTGCTGCTGGTGATGGCACTGCTCTGGTCGCTGGTACAGATACCCGTTCTGCTGGTCGGAACATTCGGGGCATTGGTCGTCAGCCGGGTCCTGCTCGGAGCAGCCGAGGGACCGGCGGCATCACTCGTCAACGTCGCAGTCTTCGGGTGGTTCCCGAAGAGTAAACGCGGGCTCCCCTCCGCGGTGGTCTCGTCCGGCTCCTCCCTGGCCAAGATTTTCATGGCCCCCGCGCTGACCCTCATCGTTGCCGCGTACGGATGGAAAGCGGCGTTCATCACCATGATGGTCGTCGGCGTCGTCTGGGCAGCGGTCTGGCTGGTCATCGGCAGAGACGGCCCCTACTCCGTGAGCAGCGCCCGCGAGCGCGCCAAGTCCGGTGACACGGACACGGTGAAGCGAGTAAGCATCCTCCGGATCGCCGCACTGCCCACCTTCTGGGGCGGAGTGCTCGGCATGTTCGCGATATACGGCATGGTCGCGGTGGTCCTCACCTGGCTTCCGTCGTACTTCGAAGAGGGTCTCGGCTTCACCCGGATCAACTCCGGATTGCTGTTCGCCCTGCCCAGTGTCACCGGCATGACCGCGATGTTGCTGGGATCGTTCGTCACCGATCGTCTGGCGGCGCGAGGAACCACGGTGCGGGTCTCGCGCGGACTGGTGACGGTGGTCGCTCTGGTCTTCTGCGGCGTGTGCCTTGCCGTGATCCCCTTCGTTACCCACTCGTGGATCGCGGTTGCGCTGGTGGTCACGGGCTACGGCGTCGGTGTTGCCACCCTCCCTCTGATGTTTGTCGCCGTGACCTACATCAGTCCGGAACGTCAGGTCGCCTCGACCCTGGGAGTGTTCGTCGCCCTGTTCCAGTCCTCCGGAATTCTGGCACCCTGGCTCACCGGGTACCTCGTGGACGCGGCGCCGACCCCAGTCGACGGCTACACCTCGGCCTTCCAGATCCTCGGCCTCGTCGCCATCGTGGGTGCCGTGGTGATGTTCCTGACCATCGACCCCGAGCGCGATCGGGCGCGGATCGCGGCCATCGATCCGCTGACCAACGCCGACGGTGCGGCCGAGGACGAGGCGCTCTACGCAGCCATGCACGCCGACGAACCCGGACGCACGACAAAAGAATCGTGATCCCCCGGACGTAACCGCTTCTGATCGAGCGTCCGACGACCCACGTGCAGCAGCTCGGACCACCGACGCCGCGCGTGGGTCGCGCCCATTGCATTCGAGCACCACAACCGCGAGATCCCCGCATTCGTCCTTGACGCGGCGTGGTCCCGGATCTCGCGTCACCACTGCCCCGCCCCTTGAAAGGTGCCCATCCGTGTCAACCCAGTACAACGTCGTCGGCAGTGTCGCGATCATCAGCCTCGACAATCCGCCAGTCAACGCACTCTCGTGCTCGACTAGGCTGGGGATTCTGCAGAACCTCACCCGTGCTCTGGAAGCACCCGAGATCGAGTCGATCGTGCTCACCGGCAACCGGAACGTCTTCTCGGCCGGCGCCGACATCTCCGAATTCGGCACACCCCATTCCTCGGCACCACCCTCGCTGCGCGCAGTGATCGAAGCACTCGAGAATGCGAGCAAACCAGTGGTCGCGGCGATCGACGGCACCTGCTTCGGCGGCGGCCTCGAACTCGCGATGAGCGCGCACTACCGCGTCGCCTCCAGAGAGACGAAAGTCGCACTGCCGGAGGTGAAGCTCGGGCTGGTGCCCGGCGCCGGTGGCACCCAACGACTACCGCGGGCCTTGAATATACGGACTGCGGCCACCATGATCACCGACGGATCGCCACGCACCGCCGACTCGCTCGCAGCCATCGCCGGCCAGACACTGTTCGACCTCATCGTGGACACCGATACCGTCGCCGCTGCAACCCGGTTCGCGACCGAGATAGCGGCGTCCGGCCAGCGGCCACGGATCCGCGACCTCGCTGTCGACGGGGACGACGACCTGGGAACACTGCGCGCGCACCTGACAAAGCGGAGCCGCGGGTTCACAGCGCCCCTGATAGCCCTCGACCTCGTCGAGCAGGCACGTGGCCCCTTCCCCGACGGCCTCGCCGCCGAGCACGCAGCCTTCCTCGAACTCATGTGCGGCGATCAGTCGGCGGCGCTGCGGCACGCGTTCGCCGCCGAACGGACGGCCCGACAGATCCCGGGGATACCGGCCGACACCGTGATTCGGCCGGTGCAGAAGGTCGCGGTGGTCGGTGCCGGCACGATGGGCGGCGGCATCGCCATGAACTTCCTCAACGCCGGTATCCCGGTCACCGTGCTCGAAACCTCGCAGGAGGCGCTCGACCGCGGTCTGGCCACGATTCGCCGCAACTATCAGTCGCAGGTGGACAAGGGGAAGTTGACACCTGAGGCCCTGGAGGAGCGGATGGGACTACTCGATCCCACCGTCACCTACGCCGACCTGGCGGACTGCGACCTGGCGATCGAGGCCGTGTTCGAGGACATGGACGTCAAGCGTGCGGTGTTCACCGAACTCGACGCGGTGATGAAGCCGGGTGCGATCCTGGCATCCAACACCTCGACGCTCGATGTGAACGCCATCGCCGCCTTCACCGGACGTCCAACCGATGTGGTGGGGATGCACTTCTTCAGCCCCGCGAACGTGATGACACTGCTCGAGGTCGTTCGAGCAGACAAGACCGCCAAGGACGTCCTGGCGACAGTATCGGCTCTCGGAAGACTCATCGGGAAAATCACAGTAGTGGCCGGAGTGTGCGACGGGTTCATCGGCAACCGGATGCTGGCTCGATACCGACAGGAAGCCGACCACCTCGTCGAAGCGGGTGCATCGCCAGAGCAGATCGACTCCGCCATCGAGGGATTCGGCTACGCGATGGGACCGTACCGCGCCGGCGACCTGGCCGGCGGCGACATCGGCTGGGCAATCCGCCAGCGGCGCTACGCCCAGAATCCCGACCTGCCGCGCAACGAACTGGCCGACAAGCTCTGCGAGATGGGCCGATTCGGGCAGAAGACCGGCGCCGGCTGGTACGACTACCAGCCGGGAGGGCGGGACGCGATCCCCAGCCCGGTCGTGGCCGAGATGCTCGCTTCCTATCGCCGGAAGAAGGGTATTCGGCTGAAGGCCTTCGCGGCCGAGGAGGTCGTGGAGCGACTGATCTTCGCGCTTGTGGACGAGGGCGCGAGAATTCTCGACGAGGGAATAGCGTTGCGTGCCTCCGACATCGACGTGGTGTATCTCGCCGGTTACGGCTTTCCCCGTCATCGTGGCGGACCGATGTTCCACGCTGACACAATGGGGCTGAGCAGAGTCGAGGAGGCATTGCGGAGATTCGGCGGCATTGAACCGGCGCCTCTGCTGACGAGATTGGCGAAGGAGGGGAACACCTTCCACTGACCGGTCGCGCGGCACGCGATCGGCGCGCGAGCGCAGAGTGCGGACGACGAAGGGGTGGGTAACCGGCCGGGAAGAACTGCCCGTGCCGGAGAGATCACGGTCGAGACGTATCTGGCCGTCGGCTGTGTCAGGTTCCGCGCGGATGATGCAGATCGTGATCTGCCTCTGAACTCTGAGCGATCAGGCACGGACCCGATACACCCGGGGACAGTCGACCGGCCCGCCGCGGTGTTATCGCGTCGGTTGATCCTGCTGGTCGCGTCGCCGCAGGGCCGCCGCGAGGAGTGCGCGGGCCGCAGGGGAGAGCACACCAGGTCGATGCATGACCGCCACGGGCAGAATCAACGGTGGCTCCATGGCGCGGGCAACGACACCCGACTCACCCGAATTGTCGACGACCGCCCGAGTCACCCAGGCCATTCCGACACCGGCAGCGATCAGCGGCACGCTCACCTGGCGATGCGCCGTGACCACACCAAGCCTTGTGCGCCGTGATGCACGGCGTAATGCGGACTCCACCGCCACCCGCCCTTGCGCGCCACCGGTCACCGCGATCACCGGTAGATCAGGAATCTGCTCGAATGGCAGGGGGTCGGGGAGACCATCGGCGATCTCCCGGGGAAGGGCGATGCACAGCTCATCCGAGCCCAGATTGTGGATGTCGAGGTCACGACGATCGGCGGACTCTGGGGCGGCTGTCGGCTCGAGGAAGCCGAACCCGAGCTCAACCGTTCCGTCGCGCACCGCCCCTGCCACGTCGGATTCAGACCGGTACTCCCTGATTCGGACGGTCACCGTCCCATAGGCCCGCCTCAGCTCACCGATCAGTTCGGGCAGCGGTGACTCATACAGGCCCGCCGTGGTGCCGACATCGACATGTCCGCCGTGGAGACCGGAGAGCTCGGCAACCGAGGCCTGCGCGGTGGCAACATCCCTGAGCAGCTGCCGCGCCGGATCGACCAGAGCCGCACCCGCAGGTGTCGGGACCAAACCACGGCCGACACGGTGAAAAAGAGGTGTGCCCAAATCACGTTCGAGGACGCGGATTGACTGCGACAGGGACGGCTGCGCGAGGTGGAGGGCGGCGGCTGCGCGGACCACACCACCGTGTTCGACCACCGCAAGGAAATGCTCGGCCTGCCGGAACTCCATGCGCACCTCCACCTTTCTATGACAGCACCCTGGACCCCGAAACGCGGTCTGAGCCGCGAAACGCGAAACCCGTGCCTCCAGAGTGTCAGCCTATCGCTCGAGTCGCGTAGAGTCGGGCAGTGGACTCACGTCAGCTGCGCTACTTCCTCGCTGTGGTCGAGAATGGCAGTGTCACCAGGGCAGCTGAGGTCCTGTATGTGGCGCAGCCGGCGCTGTCGCAGTCGCTGCGGGCGCTGGAAGCTGAATTGGGAGTCGAACTCTTCCGACGGGTGCCTCGCGGAATGGAGTTGACCGACGCTGGCACAGCGCTATTGGAACCTGCGCGCCAGGTGGTGCAGTCTTCACGACGCGCGGACGAGATTGTGCGTTCGATCGCCACACTCGAGAACGGGTGGCTGGATGTGGCCAGCCCCCCGGACCTCGCCGTGGATCCGCTTACATCGCTCGTGGCACTATTTCGCGCACGTCACCCCGCCGTGTGGGTGAACCTGGTGGATCCGGGTCCGAACGCCGACGTCGAGAGTCTTCTGAGAAACGCCCGATGTGAGGTCGGCGTCGACTATCTCCCGACCGACGACGACAAACTGTCGACTCTTCCGCTTGGCCGACGTCGACTCCTGCTCGGGCTACCGGCAACGTCGCCTCATCTCGAGTCGCCGACCTTTCCGCTCGATCGACTGTCCGAACTACCGTTGATTGCCGGTCCGAGGGGCACAGCTGTTCGTGACGAGCTCGAACGCGTTTGTGCCCAGAAAGGTTTCAGTCCGCGCGTGGTGGTGGAGGTCGAACACGAGCACAACGTGTATCTCCTCGTCGAAGCCGGGGCCGGCGCTGCACTACTCACAGAGTCCGAAGCCCGCCGCGCCGAGCGTCGCGGAATTCAGG
>JBCEBZ010000485.1:0-2678 GCA_039206675.1 Rhodococcus sp. (in: high G+C Gram-positive bacteria)
AAACAGGACACCCGCGGAGGTGTCGCCTCGGGGCTCGCCCGGGGAAGATCAGGTATCGGGCATCCCCGTGCCGCGACCTCAGGCGCGGGTGTCAAACAGTCACGGCACAGACCAGGCGCCTGCGCCGGGTACCAGGGCGAGTACTCGGGTTCCCGCCTGGTCGGGCACCGTGACCGCGGCAACCACCGTCCCGGAACCGGTCCGGACCTGCGTGCCGCCGGGGTTGTCGAGGTACGTGACGCCGCCCTCGCCGGTCGAGATGTTCCGCCAGTGGACGAAGACACCGGTGTAGGGCCCCACGCGGGTGACTCCCGGCCTGTCCGGGTCTGTAGTGGCGGTCATGTAGAAGTGGTTCGCGCTGATGAGTCCGGTCGCGCCGACTCCGATCCCGGCGACCGGAAGGGGGAAGACGGTTTCGGTCGGCTCCGCGGTGGCCGGCGGTGCCGCGAGCAGCAGCGTGCCCGCGACTGCGACCGCGGCGCCGGCGACGAGTGAGGTGCCGCCGAGTCGGTGGTGTGTTCGCATCGACGGACCTCCCGGGTCTGTGATTCGAAAGAGGATGCGGGATGCATCTGTCAGAGTGCTCTGGCGGCATCGCGAAGTAAAGGCCCCGGTCGGGGCGGTTGGCGGTCTCGCCGCCGGGTTTGCGGGCAGGGCAGGATCCCGGTGCGTTGGTGATTGGGGGGTATGGGGCCGGCACGTCGTGGCAATCGGTGTCGCGGGTTGTCAGCCGTCGGGTCATCGGCGGCGGCAGGCAGATCTCCGCTTACGGCGAATCCAAAGGATGGCGCGGATCGGTCCCATTCACGGCGATTCACAACGACCCACGGCGGCGCTCGCGTATTGGTTAGTCCCAGTTGATAATCGCTGGTCGGTCAAGAGTCCGCAACCGGAACGGCGTATCCGCGGCGCGGCGCAAGCAATTGCAGTCAATGGCTTGCAACGTGGACATTGACCCGGTCGACGGAGGGAGCGGGGTCGTTCCCACCTCATTGTGCGAACATCGACCTCGTGAACATTCTGTTGGTCTCGGGAAGTACCAGAGCGACCTCGACCAACGCTGCCGCTCTTGCGTCAATCGCCGAATCAGCTCCGCCGACGGCCACAACGACCATCTACCACGGGCTGTCGGCGCTGCCTGCGTTCAGCCCCGATGACGACCACGATCCGCTTCCCGATGAAGTGTCCGCCCTGAGACAGCTCATCCAGGACGCCGACATTGTGCTGTTCTGTACACCCGAGTACGCAGGCACATTGCCCGGTAGCTTCAAGAACCTGCTGGACTGGACAGTCGGCGGAACCGAAATGACTGACAAACCGGTGGCGTGGATCAACGTCGCCGCACCGGGGCGCGGACACGGCGCAGTGAGCACCTTGGAGACCGTATTGGGTTACGTCGGAGCGCGACTGCTCCGGACGGCATGCATCGCGGTACCGGTCGGACGCGACGCCGTCGACGGAAATGGTGCGATCCGGAACAACGACGTCTCAAAGTCACTGGCGCAGATCTGGACTCACCTGTAGCCCATTTTCGAAGGCCGCTGGGCAAGGACCGTCATCGCTAAAACGATGGACCGCAATCGTTCTGAGTCTCATCGCTGTTCGAATCGGCGGCGGGCGTGTTCAGCGCGTACTGCGCCGCAGGTGGTGAACGGCTTTCCCGGTTCCGCGTGTGGCACGGCCTCGCGGTCGAGTTCCTCCAGGAATTCCTCGACCCGCTCCGAAGTCCACGTGTCCAGTCCGGTTACCACGCGGTTGTCAGGCATGGGATCCACCATCCACTCCACATCCGACACCTATCGCACCCTTCCGTCCTTCACGGCGAGAATGCGGACGCCAGTGTGATGCCGAAGGGTTGCGATGAGATCAGTTCAGCAAACCCGCGCGGGAGAGGAAGGTCTTCGCGGTGTCGACGCTGCTCGCGCCGGAGAAGTTGACCTGGACCCCGCTGGAGTTGTTCGCGTAGTAGATGGAGTAGTCGGGGAATTCAGCCGATAGCGGGCCGTCGACGTGGGCGGCGGCGGTGCGGGCGGTGTTCTCGACGATCACGTTCTCCGCCACAGCAGAGTTGTCCTGGTAGCCCTCACGGATACCGAGCACGGTCTTCTTCGCCGCTGCGAGGTCGACGGAGAAGATGATGCTGTCGAAGGTGCCGTCGGTGACCCCCTTGGTCAGGGCGCTGCCCTTCTTGATGGTGCACTGCAGCTGCAGGCCGTCGTTTTCGGTAAACCCGATCTTCTTGCAGTCCGTGAGATCCTTGCTCAACGCGGCCGGAATCGCGGCCAGGACCTCCTCCTGGGTCTTCGCCAGGGTGGGCGCGTTATCACCGGATGCGCCCTGCTCGTTGTCGTTGTCGACCGGCTGGCCGCTATTGGGAGAGCCATCGGTGCCTGCAGTGGCGGTGTTGTCGCCGCCGCCGGTGAGCAGGACGGTGGAGACGATCGCGATGACGACCACGAGGGCCGCGGCGGCGGACCCGACGATCACCCACTTCTTCTTCCCGGCCGTGGCCGAGGAGGTGCTGGGCACGGGCGAGGGTTCGGGCCACCTCGCCATCGGCCCACTCGGATGCGAACCGGTCGCAGCGCCGCCGGCTCCAGATTGATTCTGTGTCGGACCGCCCTGGCTGTACCCGCCGAACTGGGGCTGCGGCCCGTACGCCGCTGGCTGAGGCTGCT
>JBCEBZ010000486.1:0-2677 GCA_039206675.1 Rhodococcus sp. (in: high G+C Gram-positive bacteria)
TCGCGCATGAACACATACGTGATCAGTGAAACGGCGGCGCAGATCGAGACGTAGATGAAGAACCAGCTCTCCCGGCCCGCGTCACGGAACGCGAGAGCGATGTAGGGCGCGGTGCCACCGAAGACCGCGGTCGCGAGGCTGTAGGGGATGGCGACGCCGACGGTCCGCACACTCGTGGGGAACAGTTCGGCCTTGACCACCGCATTGACCGACGAGTACCCCACGACGAACACCAGGCCCAGGATGGTGAGAACGAGGCAAGTCAGCCAGGTCGAATTGTTCTGCATACCTTGGAGGATGGGGTATGTGCCAATCGTGGTGCCGATGCCGAAGAAGATGAGAACCGGCCGCCGGCCGATACGGTCGGAGACGTAGCCGCCCACGGGCAGGAGAACGAGGAACACGAGCAGACCGATGAAGCTGATCGTCGATGCCTGTGCCTTGGCGAGCCCGACACTGTTGACGAAGTAACTCGTCAGATAGGTGGTGTACGTGTAGTACGCAACCGTGCCGCCGAGCGTCAGGGCGAAGACCACCATCGCTGCGCGCCGGTTCCGCCACACCTCGGCGAGCGTGCCGCGCCGGTCTCCGGTATCGGCGGTTGCGGCGACGGCATAGGCGTCGGTCTCGTGCATTCCGCGCCGCAGATAGAACACCGCGACGGCACCGAGGGCGCCCATCGCGAACGGCACCCGCCAACCCCATCCGGTCAGCTGTTCTTCAGTGAGGAAGAACTGCAGGACGATGAGGACGAGGAGGCCGGCGAGCTGGCCGAGGGTGACGGAGATGTACTGGAAGCTGGCACCGAGACCGCGCCACCCCTTCTTGGACACCTCGGTCAGATACGTTGCCGACGCCGCATATTCGCCGCCGACGGACAACCCCTGGAGGATGCGGGCGACGACCAGCATGCAGGCTCCGACATAACCGGCCGTCGCGTGGTTCGGGGCGAGCGCGATCATCAAGGCGCTCGCCGACATCATCGCGACGGAGACGGTCAGGCCGGCTTTACGGCCGGTGCGGTCGGAGAGGCGGCCGAGGAGCCAGCCGCCGAGCGGCCGTGCCAGGAAGCCGACGGCGAAAATGGCGGCTGTGTTGAGCAGCTGGGCGGTAGGGTCGCCGCTCGGAAAGAACTGTCCGGCGAAATAGATGGCGAAGGTGGAGTACACGAACCAGTCGAACCACTCGATCATGTTTCCGATCGAGCCGACCATGATCGACTTCACGTAGTGTCCGCGGGTGCGGGATCCCGCAGTCGGCTGGTCTTCGCGCCGGGGCGCTGGTGGCGGTGTCGATGGGCTCATGGCGACTCCTCGGTATTCCGGGTGTGGACAGGATCGAATGCGGCTGGATGCGGTGTCACTTGTGACCTCTCCAATTTCGCGGCCCTCAGGTGACCTACATCTCAGCGAAGCGTCTCGGGGTGATTCTGCACCCTGATGGATACGAGGTGTTAATGCCGATTCATGATGGTTGTATGCGGCCTCGGTATGCCGAAGTGGAGTCGGTGAGTTCTCTTGCGGCGGGCGAATTTCCTGCGATACGGTGACGGCCGTTCCCGAGTCGACGTGATAGCGAACTACATTCTGCTACTGCACAACTGCAGTGTTGACGCCTCGAAACCCGATGTCGCCTCCACCACTACCCGAGCGAGGCCAGGATGCGCGCAGCATGTGTGACGAGACCCGGTGTCGTCGAAGTCCGTGACTTCCCACGGCCGGTGCCTGGCCGTGATCAAGTCCTCGTGGAGATGCGGTACGCCTCGATCTGCGGATCGGATGTGCATATTGTCTTCGACGGCTTCCATGCCCCTGAACGCCTCGGCAAGCCCGGCTACCCGGGCCACGAGGGAGTGGGTGTCGTCGTGGAGAGCCGCAGCCCGGAAATCGAAGTGGGGCGCCAAGTCCTGACGGTTCCGCACGGGCAGCGCGGTGGCTGTTTTGCCGAGTACCAGGTGGTCGACTCCAGCCATGTGATCCCCCTTCACGACGATCTCGATCTGCGGCGCGTGCTGCTCGCGCAGCAACTCGGAACCACCATTTTCGCGATGAAGAAGTTCCTGCCTCCCACGACTCCCGACTGCGCGATGCCCCGTACGGCTGCCGTAATCGGCGCCGGATCCTCAGGCCTGTTCTTCCTTCAGCACCTGACTGCTCGGGGTGTCGAGGTCACGGTCTCGGATCTGAACGTTGACCGCCTCGCCGTCGCGGAACGTCTGGGCGCGGCGCGGACGGTCCACGAACCCGACGAGGCGATGGTCGACGTCATCCACGACCTGACCGAGGGGTTGGGTGTGGACCTGGTGATCGAGGCGGCGGGATACGACGCAACTCGCGCAACAGCTGTCGAGATGGCCCGTGTCCGCGGCACGGTTGGCTTCTTCGGCTATCCCGAGACGAGAGGAAGCGCTCCGTTTCCGGTGGAACGAGCATTCCGGAAGTCGCTGACCATGGAGTGGGTCAACGGAACCCAGGCAGAACCCGGACTGGTGTCCTTCCGCGCCGCCGTCGAGGCGATTCGTGCCGGAGCGATCGAGGTCGACCACTGCTTGGAGGCGATGTTCGACCTCGAGGACGCTCCGGCCGCCTTCGACGCTGCTCGTCATCATGGGCATGGTGCAACGAAGGTCTGCATCGAAATCCCACAGGCAGGCAGGTGAGCCGCGGGTCAAGGTGGA
>JBCEBZ010000487.1:0-2674 GCA_039206675.1 Rhodococcus sp. (in: high G+C Gram-positive bacteria)
CCGGCGACGCCGATTTCCTCGCCATCGGCATCTGTGCCGCCGTCATCTCCCTCACCTTGTGGGTGACGTTCGCGGCGTCGCGCCGAAGTCGCAGCGCCACCGGATTCTTCGCCGCCGGCCGCTCGATCACCGGGTGGCAGAACGGCTTCGCGATCGCCGGTGAGTTCATCTCCGCGGGCAGTTTCCTCGGCACCACCGGACTGATCTTCTACAAGGGCGTCGACGGTGCCGTCATTCTCTGCACGTCGGTGGTCTCCTTCCTCCCTGTCCTCTTTCTCCTCGCCGAGAAGATGCGCAACGTCGGAAAGTTCACTCTCGCCGATGTTCTGGTGTTCCGGACCGGTGCACGACGGGTCCGGGTGGTGGTCGCGCTCAGCACCATCGTCACCGGCACGTTCGTGCTGCTCGCCCAACTCGTGGCGGCGGGCGTCCTCCTCGAGTCGGTGTCGGGTATCCCGTTCGGCCTGTCCGTCGTGGTGGCCGGATCACTCATGGGCATCTACGTCTTCGTCGGCGGCATGCTGGCCACCACGTGGGTTCAGGTGATCAAGTCGTCCATCCTGTCGATCCTGGCGGTCGTGGTGTGCCTGGGAATCCTGGCGAAATTCGGATTCAGCCTCCCCGGCATGCTCGGGGCGGCCACGTCGAACGCCGCCGCCGGTGACGCCATCCTCTCGCCGGGCCTGATCTTCGGGCAGACCGGTGCGATCAACCTGATCTCGTACTCCCTGGCGTTCGCTCTCGGCACCGCCGGGATGGCGCACATCCTCATCCGCTTCTTCACCGTCCCCGAGGCCGCGACGGCGCGGAAGTCGCTCGGCTGGACCGTCGCGCTGTGCAGCATCTTCTACCTGATCGTCATCGTGATGGGCTTCGGCACCGCGGCCCTCCTCGGCCCCGACGGAGCGGATCGGGTCGGAGCGGGCGGCAACCTCGCGGCACCCACGCTGGTCACGGAACTCGGCGGAGGCGTCGGCACCATCGGCGGATCGATCGCGCTGGCCATGGTCGCCGCCGTCGCATTCGCAAGCATCGTCGCCGTCGTCGCCGGCGTGGTGATCTCGGCGGCGGGCACGTTCGCCCACGACGTCTGGCCCACGCTCACCCGCCGGACAGCCGCCGACACCGACACGGAGACCGCGGACGCCCGTGAAGCGAAAGTCGCGCGGTACGCGGCAGTCGCGTTCAGCGTCGTCGCGATCGGACTGACCATGGCGATCGGCGACACCACAAATATCACGTACTTCATGGGAATGGCGTTCATGGTCGCGGGCAGTGCGCACCTGCCGAGCCTGCTGCTCAGCCTGGGCTGGCGGCGATTCAACAGCACCGGCGCCATCTGGGGCATCTCGGTGGGATTGACATCCACCGTCGTCAGTCTGATGTTCACGGAGGCACTCTGGCTGGGAAGTGGACCGGCGCCGTTGACCATTCAGCTGCCGGTGATCATCACCATGCCGCTCGGATTGGCCGCCGCCGTGATCGGCTCGCTCGCCGCCGAACGCCGTCAGGGACGCTCGGCCGATCGGGACGAGAAATTCGCCGAGATGCTGGTGCGCGCCGAAACTGGAATCGGCGCGGAACTCGCCGAGACGCACTGACCCTCGATCCAGGGCGCGCTGCTCCACCCGCGCCCTGGATCACCGCGCGCGTAGGATTCGTCACGGAATGCGCGAACCCCCGAAGTGAGGCAGCCGTGATCTTCATCGTCGTCAATTTCACCGTGAAACCGGACCACGCCGACGGCTGGCTCGAGCTGGTGCGGCCGTTCACCGACGCGACCCGGAACGAACCGGGCAACCTGTGGTTCTACTGGTCGCGGGCGGTGGACGATCCGAACCTGTACGTCCTCGTCGAGGCGTTCCGCGACGACGAGGCCGCCGTCGCCCACGTGCAGAGCGAGCATTTCCAGAATGCGTTGCGCGAGCTGAAGCCCGCCCTCGCGCAGACGCCACGGATCATCAACACCACGATCGACGGCACCGAATGGTCACAGATGGGTGAGCTTGAAGTCGACTGAACCCGCCCGGCTTCACCCTGAAGTCGCGGGCAACGCGCGTTAGCCTGGGAACGTGGCTTCCGATCTCACCGAATTCGACGCAGTGATCTTCGACTTCTCCGGCACGCTGTTCCGGCTCGAGGAGGACGACAGCTGGATGTCCGACCTCACCGACCACGACGGTGAGCCGTTCGACCTCCACCAGCAGGCCGAGTTGATGCGTCGCATGACGGCGCCGGTCGGTCAGACCGTCGAGATCGACGCCGCCGAGCACCACGCGTGGACCAACCGCGACCTCGACCCTCGGTTCCACCGGCAGGCGTACCTCGACGTGCTGCGCAAGTCCGGGGTCGCGCACGAGGACCAGGCCGTCGGGCTGTACGAGCGGCTGATCGACCCGGGATGCTGGAGCGCCTACCCCGACACCGCGGAAGTGCTTGCGTCGCTGAAGGACCGTGGAATCAAGGTCGCGGTGCTGAGCAACATCGCGTTCGACATCCGGCCCGCGTTCACGGATCTGGGAGTCGACCATCTCGTCGACGAATTCGTGCTGTCGTTCGAGGTGGGTGCGGTCAAACCGGACCCGAAGATCTTCGAGCACGCCCTCGCCGCACTCGGTTCCGAGCCCGGACGCACCCTGATGATCGGCGACAGCGAGGAAGCCGACGGCGCCGC
>JBCEBZ010000488.1:0-1257 GCA_039206675.1 Rhodococcus sp. (in: high G+C Gram-positive bacteria)
GTGATGGCGGCCGCGAGGGTGTCACCGGCACCGTGATCGTGTCGGGTGGCCACGCGCGCTGCAGTGAACTGATGGAATTCCGAGCCGTCGAAGAGGAGATCGCTGCTGGTGCGCGAGCTGCGCAGGTGGCCGCCCTTGATCAGCACCCACCGCGGTCCCAGGGCGTGCAGCGCCCGCGCCGCGTCGTGCTGGGTGTCGTCGTCGACGACGTCGATGCCCACAAGGAGGCGCACCTCGTCGAGATTCGGCGTGACCAACGTGGCCATGGGGATCAGCTCGTCGCGGATGGCGTCGAGCGCACTGGCGTGCAGGAACGGCTGACCGACGTTCGACGCACACACCGGATCGACCACCAGCGGGACGGTGCCGTCGAGACCTTCGGATCTCCAGGTCGCCACGATGGTCCTGATGATCTCGCTGGAGGGCAGCAGACCGGTCTTGGCCGCCTCGATGCCGATGTCGGAGGCCACCGCGCTGATCTGGCCGGCGACGACGTCCACGGGAATCTCGTGAACGTCTTTGACGCCCAACGTGTTCTGAACCGTGACGGCTGTCAGCGCCGCACACCCGTGTACACCCAGCATCGCGAAGGCCCGCATGTCGGCCTGCAGTCCGGCGCTGCCGCCGGAGTCGGAGCCGGCGATCGTCATGACTCGTCGGGGAGTGCGTCCCGGAGGAGTCAGCGGAAGGTCGTGCGCGTCGGCCATGCCGTCGATTGTCCCAAGAGGCCAGACTGGACGGATGCGCGCAGTCGTGATGGATCGAATCGGCGGGCCCCTCGACGTTCGGGACGTTCCGAAACCCGAAGCAGGGCCTGGAGGAGTCGTGGTGGCGGTGCATGCGACGGGCCTGTGCCGCAGCGACTGGCACGCCTGGGTCGGCCACGAGGACATTGCGCTGCCGCACGTTCCCGGCCATGAACTCGCCGGCGTCGTCGAGGCGGTCGGTGAGGGGGTGGAGCGGTGGTCGATCGGTGACCGGGTGACGGTGCCGTTCGTCTCGGGCTGTGGCACGTGCACCTGGTGCCGCTCCGGTAACGCCCAGGTCTGTCCCCGTCAGGAGCAACCGGGCTTCACGTTCTGGGGTTCGTTCGCGGAGTACGTCGCCCTGCCGGCCGCCGATACGAATCTGGTGGGATTGCCCGAATCCGTGTCGTTCGCCGCTGCGGCAAGCCTGGGTTGCCGGTTCGCCACCGCCTTTCGAGCGCTCACCGACCGCGCCGGCCTGGCAGAGGGGGAATGGCTGACGGTGGTCGGC
>JBCEBZ010000488.1:1267-1890 GCA_039206675.1 Rhodococcus sp. (in: high G+C Gram-positive bacteria)
TGGTCGGCGTGGGCGGCGTCGGCTTGAGTGCCGTGATGATCGGAAAGGCATTGGGCGCCAATGTGATCGCTGTCGATCGGACTTCGGATGCGCTGGCCGTGGCCGAGGCACTCGGCGCCGATCGCACCCTGGTCGCCGACGGTTCCGAACTCCCGGCACGGATTCACGAGATCACCGGGGGTGGGAGCCATGTCGCGGTCGACGCGGTGGGGGACGAGGCGACGTGCGGCCTCTCGATCCACAGCCTGCGCCGGCGCGGTCGACACGTGCAGGTGGGCCTGCTACCGCCGGTGCACGGCCACCCGCGCGTGCCCATGGACCGAGTCATCGCCTGGGAGCTCGACGTGCTGGGCAGCCACGGGATGGCGGCTGTGGACTACCCGCGCATGCTGGCGATGATCGAACGCGGCAGCCTCAGGCCGCAGAAGCTCGTCAGCCGAACGGTCGGGCTCCACGATGCGGCCGCCGCGTTACCGGTACTCGACGCGGCCTCGCCGGCGGGCATCACGATCATCGATCCGCGGCTATGACGCGCTGTCCCGCCACGCGACGACCTCCTTCAGCGACGCGAGATCGTACCCGTTGTCCGAGGTGAGTTCGGTCTGGAACAGCGTGACACCCAC
>JBCEBZ010000488.1:1900-2673 GCA_039206675.1 Rhodococcus sp. (in: high G+C Gram-positive bacteria)
ACCGGGTACCGACCGGAATCGGTAGAGATCGTCGTGCCAGAAGGCGTCCAGCGAGGGGAGTGGCAGCAGGTAGGGCACAGCACGAGGCTAGCCGGACGCCGTCACCCGTTGTCCCGCCACGTGAGGACCTGCTTGAGCGACGACAGGTCGTACCCGTTGTCGGCGGTGAGTTCGGTCTGGAACAGCGTGACACCCACCTCGCGGAAGGCGTCGGCGCTCTCGGCGTTCTCCCACAGAGTCGATCGCTCGATATCGGCGCCGGTGCGGCCGAACGTCGTCGCCAACTCGTCGACGCGGTCGCTGGACCTCCGGAACGCGTCGAGGTCCTGAAACGCGTGCCAGATGTCGGCGTGCCGGGCGATGGCGGGCAGCGAGCGCTTCGGCCCGGTACCTCCGATGAGGATCGGCACCTTGCGTACCGGCGGGGGAATCAGGGCGGCGAGGCGGTTCTCGATGCGGATCAGGCTCTCATCGAACAGGTCGAAGCGGGAACCGAAGGTGCCGAAGTCGTAACCGTAGGTGGTGTAGTCCTTTTCGTACCATCCCGCGCCGAGGCCGAGGATGAGCCGGCCACCGCTGATGTGGTCGACGGTGCGCGCCATGTCGGCGAGCAGGTCGGCGTTGCGGTAACCGACGCCGGTGACGAGGAGCCCGATCTCGGCATGTGAGGTGATCTCACCCCACGACGCGAGCGCGGTCCAGCCCTCGAAGTTGGAGACGTCGGGCTGCTCGTCGTACAGGACCGGCTTGCCGTCGACGATGGCTTCCATCGC
>JBCEBZ010000489.1:0-10679 GCA_039206675.1 Rhodococcus sp. (in: high G+C Gram-positive bacteria)
AGTGCCGTCCCGGTGTCCAGGTCACCCTGCACGTTCGCCATCACGCTGGCACTGTAGAGGCCCTTGGCCCACTCGAGAGTTGGTGCGCCGCTCTGCCGCGCGAGCAGGTCCCCGAGCCAGCGCCGGCCCTCGTTATAGAGACCCTGGGAGCTCCAGAACAGAAACAGTGCGGCGGCAGTGCGCAAGCCGGCGGCGGGGTCGTCGTCGACACTGAATTCAAGGGCCTCCCGCAGATTCGGTTGTTCCCGCTTCAGCCGGGCGATCAACTCGACCTGGCGGGCGCTGATCCACTCGGCCTCCGATTCGAGCGCCAACGCCTCGTACCAGTCCCGATGCCGACGCCGCAGAGACAACGCCTCGCCGGTCTCCTCGAGTTTCTCGTACCCGTATTCGCGGAGGGTCTCGAGCATCCGGAACCGCACCCCCGACCCGTGCTCCTCCCGGATCAGGATCGACTTCTCCACCAGCGACGTCAGCGTGTCCAGCAACTCGTCCGGGTCCAGCCCCGCGCCGCACACTCGCTCCGCGGCATCGAGTTCGAAGCTGCCGGCGAACACCGACACCCGCCCCCACACCAATTGCTCACCGGCGGTGCACAAGTCGAAACTCCAGTCGACCGACAACCGCAACGTCTGCTGCCGCGACGGCGCACCCCGGCTTCCCCGGGTCAACAGCGTGTAGCGGTCGGTGAGCCGCTCGAGGATCTGCTCGGGCGACATCGCCCGCAACCGGGCCGCCGCCAGCTCGATCGGCAGCGGCAACCCGTCGAGCCGGTGGCAGATCCCCGCCACCGCCGCCGCGTTGTCCTCGGTCAACGCGAATCCGGGAACCGCCGCCGCGGCGCGCTCGGCGAACAGGGTCACCGCGTCGTAGGTGGGCAGTCCCCGCATGGTCGGCTGCCGGTCGGGGTCGGGCACGGTCAGTGGCGGCACCCGCAGCACCGCCTCCCCACCGATGCCGAGGGGTTCGCGACTGGTCGCCAGAATCCGCACCTGCGGGCACACCCGCAGGACGTGACCGACGAGTTCGGCGACCGAATCCACCAGGTGCTCGCAGTTGTCGAGGACCACCAGCACCTCCCGCGAGCCGAGGAACTCGATCAACACCTCACGCAGCGGCCGCGCCGACTGATCCCGCAACCCCACCGCCGCCGCCACCGCGTCGACCAGCGACGATGCGTCGCGCAGTTCCCCCAACTCGACCAGCCGCACCCCGTCGCCGTAGTCGCGCTGCACCGCCGCCGCGATCCGCATCGCCAACCGGGTCTTGCCGACGCCGCCGATCCCGGTCAACGTCACCAACCGCGACCCGGTCAGCAGATTCCTCGCCTCGGTCAGCTCGTGCCGCCGACCGACGAAACTCGTCAGCTCCAGAGGGAGGCTGCCCGTCGTGCCCGACGTGGAGGAGGGCGACGACACTCGTCCACGCGAGGTCACCTGCTGCGCGTGTTCCTGCGGATCGGCTTCCGCGCGCAATGCCATCTCGTCGACCGGCAGTCCGTGGTCGCGTTGAAGCCCGCGCAGTTCCTCCCCGAGATCGGCGGCCGTGGCCGGGCGCTCACCGGGCTCGCGGGACATCGCGCGGGCGATCGTGTCGGCCACGTCGTCGGGAATTCCGCGCTCCCGCAGGTCGGGTACCGGCTGCGTGGTGATCCGCAGAAACTGCGCCACCACCTGCTCACCACTGCGCCGCTCGAACGCGGCATGCCCGGTCAGCGCACTGAACAGAGTCGCGCCCAGGCCGTAGACATCGGCGGCCGGGCTCGGCGGGTCACCGGCGAGCACTTCCGGCGCGGTATAGGCAGGCGACCCGGTGACCGCACCGGTGGCGGTCTCGAAGCCCCCGCTGATGTGCGCGATGCCGAAATCCGCCAACTCCGGCTCGCCGTACTCGGAGAGCAGAATGTTCGCCGGCTTGATGTCGCGATGCACGATCCCCAGCCGGTGCGCCGACTCCACGGCACCGGCCATCTTCACCCCGAGTCGCAGCACGCGGTCCAGTGCCAGCGGCCCGTCGCGGCGGATCAGCGCGTCGAGGGAATCCTGCGGGTGATACGGCATCACGATGAACGGAAGACCGGAACCGGTGGCACCGACCTGCAACACACCCACGATGTTCGGATGCCCCGTCAACCGTCCCATCGCCCGCTGCTCCCGGAAGAACCTCGCCCGGTTCTCCTCGTCGAGGTCGACGGTGAGTACCTTCACCGCGACCGTGCGATCGAGATCCGCCTGGGTGCAGCGATAGACCACACCGAACCCGCCGCGGCCGATCTCCACCGCATCCCCGAACCCGGCACCCGCCAACTCCACGGCCGGCGACGGCGGATACCGCTGAGTGTCGAGCGGATCACCTTCACCCATCGCACGGTCTGCTCACCCCGTCGGCTCGTCGGCCATCACACTGGTCCCGACGGCACGACCAGCGCACATTCCCGGAGACTCACCTCTCGATGGCGTCCTTTCGAGGATATCGCCGACGGTGGCGGATGCGGACGATCCTGGAGTGACCGGTGTGAGCCTCCCCATTTAGTCAACTAGATTGATCAATCTGGTTGTACGCTTTGCTCATGATCACCGAAGAGGCCACCGCTCAGGTCCTGCGGGAAGCGCTGCGCCCGATATGGCGACAGCTCACCGCGGGTAGGACGATCTCCGTCGGCAAGATCGGTGTGCTCGCGTACCTGTCGAAGCACGGACAAACGTCCGCGTCGACGCTCGCGACGGCCGAGAAGATCAGCCCCCAGGCGATCGCCAACGCTGTGCGCGAACTCGAAAGCCTCGGGTTGGTCGCGCGGACACCCGACGAGCAAGATCGACGCCGGATCTGGATCGAACTCACCGACGCCGGTCGGGAGCGGCTGGCACAGGAACGGTCGAAAGGCCTGGAGTGGCTGGAACAGGCCATCGCGGAGCGGCTCACCGCCGAGGAGAAGAAGACTCTCGACTCCCTCGTCCCGATTCTGCGCAAGTTGGTGGACGATGCGCCCGTCGACTGAGCCCCTCACACACCCCCGGCTACTGCCTGCCCTGGCCTATGCCGCCCTGACCACCGCGATCGTCAGTTCACTGGGCATGCTGCTGGTGCCCACGATCTCCCATGACATGCACGTCGAGGTAAGCACCGGCCAATGGATGCTCACCGCCAACCTGCTGGTCGGGGCGGTCGCGACACCGATCATGGGCCGGCTCAGCGACGGCCCGCACAAGAAGCGCCTACTGCTGTGCTCCCTGACCACGATCCTCGTCGGCTCGGTCGTCGCGGCCACCGCGCCTACGTTCATCGTCTTCCTGATCGGGCGCGCACTACAGGGACTCACCTACGGAATCGTTCCTGTGACGATCGCACTGGCCCGCCGCTATCTCCCCGAGAACCAGGCCCGGCTCGGCATCTCCAGCCTGTCGGTGACGGTGACGACGGGCCTCGGGCTCGGGTACCCGCTGACCGGCATCCTCGCGGACCTTCTCGGGTTCCGCTTCGCGTTCTGGTTCGCGGCCCTGTTCCTGATCACCACCATCCTTGTCGTCTGGCGCGTCGTTCCCGCAGGCCCCGACGAGCGGGCACCACGCAACACGCTCGACGTGCCGGGCGCCCTGCTGGTCGGCTCCGGACTCGCGTCACTTCTCGTCGCCGTCAGCGAGGGCTCGCGGTGGGGCTGGGGCTCGCCGTGGACCATCGGATTCTTCGCCGGGGCCGCGATTTTGCTGACGGCGTGGTCGCTCGTCGAACTGCGCACGCCACACCCGCTGATCAACCTGCGGGTACTGCGCAACGGTGACGTGCTGGTCGCGAACAGCACCGCGATCGGCCTCGGCGCCGCGATGTACATCGGACTCTCCATCGGCAGCCTCATCGCCCAGGCACCCGGCTCGACCGGCTACGGCATCGCGATGCCCCTGTTCTGGGCCGGATTCGTGATGCTCCCGCTGTCGGTTGCCAGTTTCGGCGCGAACCGACTCGTCCGCGCGGTCTCGCACCGGATCCGCATGAGAACTCTGCTGGTCGTCGGCGCGGGCCTCGTGACGGCCTCGAGCATGCTCCTCTGGGCCGCCCACCACGCACTGTGGGAAATACTGATCGGCATGCTGGGATTCGGCGCCGGAATGGGCATGACGTACGCGGCCATGCCGGCCCTGATCGCCCGCAGCGTCGCCGACACCGAACTCGGCAGCGCCGTCAGCTTCAACCAGGTGCTGCGCACTGTCGGCGGTTCCTTCGGCAGCGCCGTCGCGGGTGCGGTGCTCGCCGCGAACCTGGCGCCGGACCTACTTCCCACCGAAAGCGGCATCGCGCACGCACTCGCCATCGGATCGATCGGATGCGCAATCGTCTTCGCCGCATTGCTCGTCAACTACGTGAAGTCGCGCCTGCCGGCTCCGAGGCCGGAGCCGGCAGACGCGACTGTCAGTGGAGGTTAGGCACCTTCGACGACGGCGGCCATTCCCTGCCCACCGCCGATGCACATCGTGACGAGCGCCTTGCCGCCGCCGCGCCGCCGCAGTTCGTGCAGCGCGGTGGTGGTCATCCGCGCACCGGTCGCACCGATCGGGTGTCCGAGTGAGATGCCGGACCCGTTGACGTTCAAACGGTCCCGGTCGTCGAAACCCCATTCCTTCAGCACCCCGAGCACCTGGCACGCGAACGCCTCGTTCAGCTCGATCAGCGCGAAGTCGTCGAAGCTCGCACCGGTCCGGCGGAACAGCTTCGCGGCGGCCGCGACCGGTCCGAGGCCCATCAGTCCCGGCTCACAGCCGGCGGCGGCCCACCCGGTGAGGAAGCCCATCGGCTCGAGACCGAGTTCGTCCAGCCTGTCCTCGGCGACGACGAGCATCGACGACGCCGCATCGTTCTGCTGAGACGCGTTACCGGCCGTGACGACACCGTCCTTGACGACACTGCGCAGCCGCGCCAGCGACTCGGCGGTGGTATCGGGACGGATGCCCTCGTCACGCGCCACCACGGAGACGTTGCCCTTCCGGTCGGTGATCTTGACCTCGATCACCTCGTCGTCGAACTTGCCTGCCTCCCAGGCCGCGTGGGCCTTGGCGTGGCTGTCGGCGGCGAAGGCGTCGGACTCTTCGCGGCTGATTCCGCACCGCGACGCAACATTTTCCGCGGTCTCGATCATGCCGCTGATCTTCCCGAACCGCCATTCCGGCTGGGAGCGCTCACGGCCGCGGTCGAGACGGTCGTAGAGGTTGAGCGATCCGGCGCGGGTGCCCCACCGGGCTCCGGTGGTGTAGTGCTCGATGTTGCTCATCGACTCGACGCCACCGGCGAGCACGACGTCGGCCGCACCGGTCTGCACCATCATCGACGCCGTCACGAGGGCCTGAAGGCCGGTGCCGCAGCGGCGGTCGGTCTGCAGTCCGGCGACCGAAATCGGCAGTCCCGCCTCGAGTGCCGCCCACCGTCCGATGCACGGGGCCTCGGAGTTGGCGTACGACTGCCCCATCGCGACGTCCTCGATGAGTTCGGGGTCGATGCCCGACCGCGCGACGGTCTCCTTGATGACCGTCGCCGCCAGGGTCTCGGCGGGCACGTCGCGCAGACCGCCGCCGAAGCGGCCGACGGCCGTGCGGACGGGGGCGACCAATGCTGCTCTACGCATGTTGTTCCTCGTTCTCAGGAGACCAGGACGCGGACGGTCTCGGCGACGCACGCCGGCTTGTCCTCACCCTGGATCTCGATGGTGTATTTGACGATCAGTTGCGCCCCCTGCTTCGTGCGCTCGAACGACACGATCTCGCCGCCGGCCCGCACCTTCGCCCCGACCTTCACCGGCTGGGGGAATCGAACCTTGTTGAGGCCGTAGTTGATCACCAGCTTCACGCCGTCGATGCGCATGAGTTCGGCGCCGAGTTTCGGCAGCAACGACAGCGTGAGGTAGCCGTGGGCGATGGGCGCCCCGAACGGCCCCTCGGCGGCCCGCTCGGGATCGACGTGGATCCACTGGTGGTCTTCGGTGGCATCGGCGAACCCGTTCACCCGGTCCTGGGTGATCTCGAGCCAGTCGCTGTGCCCGAGCTGCTCGCCGACTGCGGATTCGACATCGTCGATTCCCTGAAATACGCGCATGACACTCTCTTCTGGTCGGCCCGGTACCGGGCAAAAGCGGAAGGGGCTAGATGTTGACGTTCTCGAACACCGCCGCGATGCCCTGCCCGCCGCCGATGCACATCGTCTCGATGCCGTAGCGGGCCGCGCGGCGGTCCAGTTCGCGGAGCAGGTTGGCCAGGATGCGGCCACCGGTGGCGCCGACCGGGTGTCCGAGTGAGATGCCGGAACCGTTGACGTTGAAACGATCCCGCATGTCGGTCTCGTCGAACTTCCACTCCCGCGCACACGCCAGCACCTGCGCGGCGAACGCCTCGTTGATCTCGAGGAGGTCGATGTCGTTCAATGTGAGCTTGGCCCGGCTGAGCGCCTTGTCGACGGCCGGGACGGGGCCGATGCCCATCCGATTCGGCTCGACCCCGGCCACACCCCAGCTGATGAGCCGGGCGAACGGGCGCAGGCCGAGCCGCTCAGCGTTGTCGGGGGTGGTGACGATCGCGGCGGCCGCCGCGTCGTTCTGTCCGCACGCGTTGCCTGCGGTGACGGTGGCATCGGGATCGACGCGGGAGCGGATGGGCCGCAGCGCCGCCAGCGACTCGGCCGTCACGTCGCGGCGCGGGTGCTCGTCGGCGGTCACGACGACGTCCGCCTTGCCACGCTTACCGGGCACGGTCACCGGGATCGTCTCGGCGTCGAAAAGTCCGGCGTCCTGTGCCCGGACGGCACGCGCGTGGGATTCGGCGGCGTACGCGTCCTGCTCCTCACGGCTGATGGAGTATTCGCGGCGCAGGTTCTCCGCGGTCTCGATCATGCCGCCCTCGACGGGGAAGTTCACGCCGCCGGAGTTGGTGCGCGGCTTGGCGAGCCGATCGTGGAACTCCACCGACGCACCCTTGACGCCCCAGCGCATTCCGGTGCTGTAGAACTCGGTCTGGCTCATCGACTCGGCACCGCCCGCGATCACCAGATCGCTCATCCCGGTCTGCACCTGCATGGCCGCGTAGATCACGGCCTGCAGCCCGGATCCGCAGCGGCGGTCGAGCTGGATGCCGGGCACGGTGACGTCGAGGCCCGCGTCGAGCGCGGCGATCCGGCCGATGGCCGCAGCCTCGCCGTTCGCGTAGCCCTGACCGAAGATGACGTCGTCGATGTCGTCGGAGGTGAGCGAGGTCCGTTCGATCAGACCCTTCAACACCGTCGACGCGAGGGTGGTGACGGGGACGTCGCGGTACATGCCGCCGAATCCCCCGACAGGGGTACGGACGGGTTCACAGATCACTGCATCGAACATGGGTTCAGAGTGCTTTCTTCGCTTCGCGGACGAGGCCGCCGCCGATGATCAGCCGCTGGATCTCGCTGGTGCCCTCGTAGAGGCGCAGCAGCCGGACCTCGCGGTAGATCCGTTCGACCGGAACGTCTCTCATGTATCCGGTGCCGCCGTGGACCTGCACCGCGAGGTCGGCGACCTTGCCGGCCATCTCCGTGCAGTACAGCTTGGCCACGGACGGGGAGATCCGACGGTCCTCGCCGCTGACGTACTTGCGCGCCGCGTCCCGCACCAGCGCACGGCCCGCGGACACGCCCACCTGCTGATCGGCGATCATGGCCTGCACCAACTGGAAGTCGCCGATCGGGGTGCCGCCCTGCTTCGTGACCGCCGCGAAGGCGACGGACTCGTCGAGTGCACGCTGAGCACTACCGACGGCGAGGGCTGCGATGTGCACCCGGCCACGGGCGAGCGACGTCATAGCGGCGCGGTAGCCGGCCTCCTCGCTGCCTCCGACCAGGGCGGATTCGGGAACGGTGACGTCGTCGAACGCGACCTCCGCGGTCCAGGCGCCCTCCTGGCCCATCTTCTTGTCCTTGGGCCCGACGACGACACCGGCGGTGTCGGCGGGAACGAGGAACACCGCGATACCGGTGCCGGTCTCGTCGGCGGGACGGGTGCGGGCGAAGACGACGAACAGGTCGGCCAGCGGTGCGTTGGTGATGAACCGCTTGGTGCCGTTGATCGTCCACTTGCCGTCCTTCAGGACGGCGCGGGTGGTCAGGCCCGCCGGATTCGAACCGGCCTCCGGCTCGGTCAGCGCGAACGACGCGACCACCTCACCCGAGGCGATGCGCTCGAGCCATTCCGACTTCTGTTCGTCCGTACCGAAATTCACCAGCACCTGGCCGGCGATCCCGTTGTTGGTACCGAACATCGACCGCAACGCCAGGCTCGTGTACCCGAACTCCATGGCCAGTTCGACGTCCTGGGTGAGGTCGAGGCCGAGGCCGCCCCACTGCTGCGGGATGGCGTACCCGAACAGACCCATGTCTGCCGCCTTGCGGCGAATGTCGTCCGGAATCAGATCCTTTTCCGCGATTTCATTTTCCCTGGGAATTACTTCCTTCTGAATAAAGGCTCGCGTCTGCGCGAGAATGTCCTTGAAGTCTTCGTCACTCACTTCACGTTCAGCCATGAAGGTGAATATCCAGCAACCCGGCCCCGCTGTCAAGCGCGCGCCGCGAGGACGAACCCCCAGCGCAGAGCACGTTTACGACCCATAGGAAGAGGGCAACCCTCGGTTTCCCTCAGCGTCTTTGACCACGGCCTCCCGAGGCACTTGAATAGGTGTCAATGTCCGGGAAATTTGTCCGGGCATAATTCGCGAACACTGATTTTTCCCGGCGAGATGGAACTCGATATTCGACATGGTAGGCAGACCCGAGGACGCACTCCTCTACAAGGGCTACACCGTCGATCCGCAGGAACTCGAACAGTTGCTGCTGTCCCGGCGAGGTGTGCTCGACGTCGTGATAGTCGGACGCTCCGTGCCCGGGGTCGGAGAGATGCCGGTCGCGTTCGTGGTGGCAGACACCGCGGCGCACCTCACCGCCGACGCCCTGATCGAGTTCGTCGCCGCGAAGGTGCCTCCGTACAAGAGGGTGCGTGAGGTGATCTTCGTCGACGAGTTGCCCCCACACCCGCGGGGCGCCGTGTTGCGGTCGGCGATGCGCGAACGCCTGCACACCAGGGAAGACGCGCACGGTACAGAGAATTGACAGCTACTGGACAGGTGGAACGATGACACGACTGGCGCAGACCGCCGGGCTCACGGATACCCAGGACGAGATCGTCTCGGCGGTACGGGCGTTCGTCGACAAGGCGATCATCCCGCAGGCGCAGGAACTCGAACACTCCGACACGTACCCGACGGCCATCGTCGAACAGATGAAGGAGATGGGCCTGTTCGGGCTCACCATCCCCGAGGAGTACGGCGGAATCGGCGAATCCCTCCTCACCTACGCACTGTGCGTCGAGGAGATCGCGCGCGGATGGATGAGCGTGTCCGGCGTCATCAACACCCATTTCATCGTGGCGCACATGATCACCCAGCACGGCACACCCGAGCAGAAGGCGCAGTACCTCCCGCGCATGGCGACCGGTGAACTGCGCGGCGCGTTCTCGATGTCCGAGCCCGAACTGGGATCCGACGTCGCCGCCATCCGGACGAAGGCAGCCAAGGCTGCGGACGGCAACTACGTGATCGACGGCCAGAAGATGTGGCTCACCAACGGCGGGTCGTCGACCCTGGTGGCCGTTCTCGTTCGCACGGAGGAGGGGGCACCGAAAGCCCACGACAACCTCACCGCGTTCCTCATCGAGAAGCCCGCCGGGTTCGGCGAGGTGCTACCCGGACTCACCATTCCGGGGAAGATCGAGAAGATGGGCTACAAGGGCATCGACACCACCGAGATGGTGTTCAGCAGCTATCAGGCAGCCGCGGGCACGATCCTGGGCGGCGACCCGGGCCGCGGCTTCCGGCAGATGATGGACGGCGTCGAGGTCGGCCGCGTCAACGTCGCCGCCCGCGCGTGCGGTATCGCGCAGCGCGCGTTCGAACTCGGCGTGAAGTACGCGAAGGCCCGGGAGACGTTCGGATCACCGATCGCCGAACACCAGGCGATCGCGTTCCGGATCGCGGAGATGGCCACCAAGGTGGAGGCGGCGCACCTGATGATGGTGAATGCGGCGCGGCTCAAGGACTCCGGGGAACGCAACGACGTGGCCGCCGGTATGGCCAAGTACCTCGCGAGCGAGTTCTGCTCCGAGGTGACGCAGGACAGCTTCCGGATCCACGGCGGTTACGGCTATTCCAAGGAATACGAGATCGAACGCCTCATGCGGGAGGCTCCGTTCCTCCTCATCGGCGAGGGCACCAGCGACATTCAAAAGCAGATCATCAGCCGCGGAGTCCTGCGGTCGTACAACTGAGGCGTTTCGGACAACTGAGGAAGGAAGAATTCATGACACTTCTCGAGGGACGGGTCGCCGTCGTCACGGGCGCAGCCCAGGGCATCGGTTTCGAGATGGCCCGGAAGTTCGCGAGTGAGGGCGCGTCGGTCGTCCTCGGCGACATGCACGCCGAGAACGTCAAGGCCGCGGCCGGAAAGCTGGAGGCCGACGGTTTCCAGGCAGTTGCCGTCGCCTGCGACGTGACCGATCCGGACCAGATGCAGAATCTGGGAAAGACGGCGATCGACACGTTCGGTGCCATGGACGTGTGGGTCAACAACGCCGGCATCACCCGCGACGCGACGCTGCGCAAGATGTCCCTCGCCGATTTCCGCTCCGT
>JBCEBZ010000490.1:0-10672 GCA_039206675.1 Rhodococcus sp. (in: high G+C Gram-positive bacteria)
GCGCGAAGGACGACATCAAGAAGGCGCTGGCGGCGTCGACGATGAGCCAGATCGGGTACATGGTGCTGGCCGCCGGACTGGGGCCGGCCGGGTACGCGTTCGCGATCATGCTGCTGCTCACCCACGGCTTCTTCAAGGCCGGCCTGTTCCTCGGCGCGGGCTCGGTGATGCACGGCATGAACGACGAGGTGAACATGCGCCGCTACGGCGGTCTGCGCACCGTCATGCCCGTCACGTTCGTCACGTTCGGGCTGGGATACCTGGCCATCATCGGGATTCCGCCGTTCTCCGGCTTCTTCTCCAAGGACAAGATCATCGAAGCGGCGTTCGCCGCCGAGGGCGTGCAGGGCGTCGTCCTCGGAACGGTCACGCTGCTCGGTGCGGGACTCACCGCCTTCTACATGACCAGGGTGATGCTGATGACCTTCTTCGGACGACGGCGGTGGGATCCGAAGGCCGACCCCCACGAGTCGCCGGGGGTGATGACGGTGCCGATGATTCTGCTGGCGGTCGGCTCGGTCGCCGCGGGCGCCCTGCTCGCCGTCGGGTCCTCCCTGCAGCACTGGCTCGAACCGGTCGTCGGCGCCCATCACGGGGAGCCCGCCCTGCCCGTGTGGGCGATCACCGGACTCACGCTGGTGGTGGTGCTCGCCGGGGTTGCGGTGGCCTACCGGCAGTACGCCCGGCAGCCGATCCCCGACGTCGCGCCGGCAGACGTCACCGCGCTCACCGTCGCGGCCCGGCGGGACCTGTACGGCGACGCGTTCAACGAGGCGGCGCTGATGCGTCCCGGGCAGGAGTTGACGCGGACGCTCGTGACCGTCGACGACAGGGGCGTCGACGGCGCCGTCAACGGGTTCGCCGCGCTCGTCGGCGGAACGTCGGTACGGGTGCGGCGTCTGCAGACCGGGTTCGTCCGGTCGTACGCCCTGTTCATGTTCGCGGGTGCGGCGCTTCTGGTCGCCACGATGCTGGTGAGGCTGTGGTGAGCGGCTTCCCGTGGCTGACCGCCCTCTGGGTGCTGCCACTCGTCGGCGCCGGTGTGGTCCTCGCCCTGCCCGTCGACCGGCGCGCGCTCGCGAAATCCGTCGGGGTCGGTGTGTCCGTGGTGGTCCTGTGCCTGGCGGTCGTGCTGGCGATCCGGTTCGACCCGACCGGCGAGCAGTACCAGTTCGTCGAATCGCACGCCTGGATCCCGGCGTTCGGCACCCGGTACATCCTGGGCCTGGACGGCATCGCGCTCGTCCTGGTGCTCCTCACCGCGGTCCTGGTGCCCCTGCTGCTGCTGGCGGGATGGAACGACGGTGACTCTGCTCCCGACTACGGCAGGCGGCGGGTGGCGCACACGTACGTGGCGCTGACACTAATGGTCGAGGCGATGGTGATCGTGTCGTTCACCGCCCTCGACGTCCTGCTCTTCTACATCTTCTTCGAGGCCATGCTCATCCCCATGTACTTCCTGATCGGAGGATTCGGTGGGGCGGGCAGATCGTACGCCGCGGTGAAGTTCCTGCTCTACAACCTGTTCGGCGGCCTGATCATGCTGGCGGCCGTCATCGGGCTGTACGTGGTGACGGCGCGCCAGGACGCGTTCGGCGGCGGCACCTTCGACTTCCGGGTGATCGTCGCCGAGGGGCTGGACGCCGACCCCGGCGTGCTGAAGGCGCTGTTCCTCGGATTCATGTTCGCGTTCGCGGTCAAGGCCCCGCTGTGGCCGTTCCACACGTGGCTGCCGGGCGCCGCGGTGGAAGCAACCCCGGCCAGCGCGGTGCTGATGATGGCCGTCGTCGACAAGGTCGGGACGTTCGGGATGCTGCGGTTCTGCCTGCAGATGTTCCCGGACGCGTCCGCGTACTTCGCGCCGTTCGTGACGGTGCTGGCGGTGATCGGCATCATCTACGGCGCGGTGCTGGCCATCGGGCAGACCGACGTGATGCGGCTGATCGCGTACACGTCGATCTCGCACTTCGGGTTCATCATCCTCGGCATCTTCGCGATGACGAGCCAGGGGCAGGCCGGATCGACGCTGTACATGGTCAACCACGGCATCTCGACCGCGGCGCTGTTCCTGATCGCAGGGTTCCTGGTGTCCCGGCGCGGCACCCGCCTCATCGCCGACTACGGCGGGGTGCAGAAGGTCGCCCCGGTGATGGCGGGAACGTTCCTCGTGGCGGGGCTGGCCACGCTGTCGCTGCCGGGCCTGGCACCGTTCATCAGTGAGTTCCTCGTCCTGGTCGGGACGTTCTCGCGGTACCGGATCGCTGCCGTGGTCGCGACTCTCGCGCTCGTCCTCGCGGCGATCTACGTGCTGTGGCTGTACCAGCGAATGATGACGGGACCGCTGAAGGAGGGCAACGAGTCGGTCCGTGATCTCGTCCGCCGTGAGATCGCGGTCGTGGCACCGCTGATCGCCCTGCTGCTCGTCCTCGGCGTCTACCCCAAGCCCGTGCTGGACGTCATCACCCCCGCGGTGAGCCACGTCCTCGTCACCGTCGGTCAGCACGACCCTGCGCCCACCGTCGCCGGGCAGGACCCAGAGGGAGGCACACCCTGATGAGTACCTCCGAATTCGTTCTCGCCCAGTCCGCGTCGTTGCCTGCGCCGGACATCGAATACGGTCAGCTGTCACCCATGCTGATCGTGTTCGGCGTGGCTGTCGCCGGGGTGCTCGTCGAGGCGTTCCTGCCCCGGCGGGGCCGCTACTCGAGCCATCTCGTGCTCGCGCTCGGCGGACTGACCGCGGCGTTCGTGGCCGTCGTCCTGCTCGCCGGAACCCGCGACGCCGTGGTCGGGGGAGCGGTGGCAGTCGACGGTCCGACGCTGTTCCTCCAGGGCACGATCCTGCTGATCTCGATCCCGGCGATCCTGATCATCGCCGAGCGGAGCGTCGACGGCGGGGTCCGCGTCGCGACCGCGGAGGTCACAGCCGTCCGCGGGGCGGAACCGGAAGGCGGAACCGACGCCTTCACCCCGCAGGCGTTCGCCGTCCCCGGCAGTGTCGCCGAACGGGAGGCCACCAGGAACGCCCCGGGGCACACCGAAGTCTTTCCCCTCACGCTGTTCGCGGTCGGCGGGATGCTCCTGTTCCCGGCATCCAACGATCTCCTCACCATGTTCGTGGCGCTCGAGGTGCTCTCGCTGCCGCTGTATCTGCTGTGCGGACTGGCGCGGCGCCGCCGCCTCCTGTCGCAGGAGGCGGCGCTCAAATACTTTCTGCTCGGGGCGTTCTCGTCGGCGTTCTTCCTGTTCGGGGTGGCGTTGCTGTACGGCTATGCGGGCACCGTCGCGTTGCCGGGAATCGGCGACGCGCTCGCCCGGGGCGCCGAGGACCGGACGCTGGCGCTGATCGGTACCGCGCTCCTGTCGGTGGGTCTGCTGTTCAAGATCGGCGCGGTCCCGTTCCACTCGTGGATCCCCGACGTCTATCAGGGTGCGCCGACGCCGATCACCGCGTTCATGGCGGCGGCCACCAAGGTCGCGGCGGTCGGCGCGATGCTGCGCATCTTCTACGTGGCGCTGCCCGATCTCCGGGCGGACTGGCGGCCGGTGATGTGGGGCGTCGCCATCCTCACCATGGTGGTCGGTGCCGTCATGGCGGTCACGCAGAACGACGTCAAGCGGATGCTCGCGTACTCCTCGGTCGCGCACGCCGGATTCATCCTCACCGGTCTGATCGCGGCCAACCGGGCGGGTCTGTCGTCCACCATGTTCTATCTGCTGGCCTACGGATTCAGCACGCTCGGCGCGTTCGCCGTCGTCACCCTCGTGCGGGACAGCCGGGGCGAGGCGACGGACCTGTCCCGCTGGGCGGGGCTGGGGCGGCGTTCGCCTCTGGTCGGTGGGGTCTTCGCCCTGTTCCTGCTCGCGTTCGCCGGAATCCCTTTGACGAGTGGGTTCGTCAGCAAGTTCGCGGTCTTCCAGGCCGCGATCGAGGGCGGTGCCGTTCCGCTCGTCCTCGTCGGCGTCGTCAGCAGCGCGATCGCGGCGTTCTTCTACGTGCGGGTGATCGTCCTGATGTTCTTCTCGGAGCCGCAGAGCGACGCCCCGACGATCGTGGTGCCCAGCATGTTCACCGCGGCGGCCATCGCGGTGGGAGTGGTGGTGACGGTGGTGCTCGGAATTCTGCCGCAGGGGGCACTGGATCTGGCGGACCAGGCTGCGGTGTTCTTCCGCTGACCCGACGGTGCCGACGGGTCGCGAGTGTCCGATGTGACGGATGTAGTCCAAGTGGCTGGCGGGACCCGTGTGAGTGTGGTGGAATGCAAACCGGACAACATACCGACCGAACGAGAGTGAACGTCGGAGACACGCCGGAGCGCGACCGATCGGATATGGGGGCCACAGTGCAGATTTCTCGGAGAGACCTGTTCCGGTACGCGGCAGCGGGATCCGCCGTGGCCGGGATCGCGGCGCTCACGTCCACCACTTCCTCGGTCGCCGTCGCGAAGGCGGACAGCCTCGGCATCCTGATCGACTACGCGGGCGGCGTGCCTTCGGCGGACGCCATCCTCGAGGCCGGATATGCCGGCGCCATCCGCTACGTGTCGGATCGTCGTCCCGGCGCCGAATGGATGGAAGGCAAGCCGATGCTCGCCGACGAGGCGCAGGCGCTGCTCGACGCCGGACTGTCCGTCGTCTCGTGCTACCAGTTCGGCAAGGGGCCGACCGCCGATTGGCGCGGCGGGCTCGAGGCGGGCAAGCGGCACGCGGAGCGCGGCCTCGAATTGCACCTCGCCGCAGGCGGTCCCGAGGACCGGCCCATCTACGCGTCCATCGACGACAATCCCTCGCCCGCCGATTTCCTCACCATGATCGCCCCGTATCTCGCGGGGTGGGAGTCGGTGGTCGGCAAGGGCAACACCGGCATCTACGCGAACTCCAAGACGCTGGATCTGGCGGTCCTCGCCGGGCTCGGTTCATGGTACTGGCAGCACGACTGGGGCACGCCCGAGGGGTACGTCCACCCGTCGGCGCACCTGCATCAGTACGAGATCGACGCGAGCAACGTCGACGGGGTGGGCATCGATCTCAACGACATTCTCAAGCCCGACTACGGGCAGTGGTGACCGGTCAGGCTGCCGGTCGATCGTCCGTCCTCGCGAGCCACTCCCGTGCGTCCTCGGGGAGGTTGCCCGCGGTTTCCGCTGCGCGGCACCACTTCTTGGCGGTGGCGAGAAAGTTCATCGGGTTGTACGCGTCCTCTTCGCGCGACCACAGGTTGTCGCCGGCGTAGTGGAGGATCGTGATGTTGGCCGCGGCGTGCTGTGAACCGTCGCCGGGATCTTCCATGGGGTTGTCGATCTCGCAGATCACCCATCCCCGGTCCTCGTCGATCACGTACCAGTTCGCCGGGAACTCGGTCATCCGGTTGCCGGGGAAGGCCGACATGGTGCGCGTGACCCAGGTGCGGATGGCCTCGCGCCCGGCGAAGTGGCCGAACGCGTGCTCGACGTACGTGGCGTCCTCCGTGAAGAGGTCGGCGAATCCGTTCCAGTCTCCGAGTTCGACGCAGCGGCCGACGGTTCGCTGGTAGTGCGCGAACGCCTCGTCGAGTTCGGCGCGACTCCACGGCATGGTGTATCCCTTCCCTCGTCCGGCGCCGCGTTCGCGGGCCTCGAAGAATAAGAACACGTTTCAGTTCTGTTGTGGGGCGTTTTCCGGTGGATGGGATGGTGAAACGCCACCTGCGTCGACTCCGATTACCTGTTGTCACTCGTTTCACTCTGGAACCTGGAGGTTCTGCCATGGATCTGCTGATCAACTTCGTGTACACCGTCGCCTCGGTTCTCTACACCGCGCTGTTCGTCAACGGGTCCTGAGTAGCTTCTTCGGTGCCGAAATGTGCACGCTACACATCATGTGTATGGTGCACAATGATGTCCCGGTCGAGGCGGCCGAGCCTGGGGCAGAATGACGGTAACTCTGGGAGGTGTCGGTGTCCGATCGCGACGAGGTGGCGGCTGATGTCGAGAACGAATTGACATTGCTGTCGCGCTATCACGCCCACGCGCAGCGGGCGGGATTCCAACTCGACCGTTCCGCCTATCTGCTCCTCGGACGCCTGGAACTCGAACATCCGCTCAGTCTCAAGCAGCTCGCGGAGGCATTCCGGCTCGACATCTCGACCATCAACCGGCAGATCGGAGCGCTGCGCAAGCGCGGACTCGTCGAGCGCGTCCCCGACCCGGACGGCGGACTGGCCCGCAAGGTCGAGGCCACTGCGCGGGGGCTCGAACAGCTCCACGCGGACCGGGCGCTGGGCAGGAACGGCGTCGAACGCATCATCGCCGAGTGGAGCGACCACGACCGGGGCGAACTGCGCCGCCTGCTGACCAAGTTCAACGGCGAGATCGAGAAGTACGACGGCAACTCCTGGCCGCGCGCCGGACGGACGACCTGACCGGGCGCCGTCAGGACTGGACGTGCGCGGTCGCGTCCCGGGCGAGGTCCGGCTCGTCGGCGATGACCGTGAGGTGAGGGTGCTCCGGCGGCGCGTCGTGCCAGCCCTTCCACGACAGCAGAGACCACCGGGACAGCCCCGACAGCGCGGATCCGAGGCTGGCGAACGAGGCGGTGCTCAGTGCCGAGCCGGCCGACCCGACGGATCCGATCGAGAGCACCGAGCCGACGCTCCCGATCGACAGGACGGAGTAGGCGGAACCGATCGAGAGGATGGATCCTTCCGAGCGGATCGACAGGATGGAGCGCCGGGCGTGTCGCGATCGCAGTGAGTGGTCCGGAGTGTGGTGCGTCGAGTGCATTCCTCGGTCTACCACGGCGGCGCCGTCGGCAAACAGTGAAGCGGCGCAGACATGAGCGAGGGGCCCTCCGGAAAGATCCGGAGGGCCCCTCGCTCGTCGGCTGTGAAGAGTTACGCGACCTGGAACATGCCGACGGTGGGGAGGAAGCTGCACGTGATCGGCGCCGCCCCCTCCTTCTGGGTCGTCAGTCCACCGGACACGACCGCGAGGACGCGCCCCGGGCCGGTGTCCGCGATCGCCGACAGGGTTGCCGGTCCGCCGGGGTTGATCTTGGCCTCGTTGGTGAGGTTCTGGGTGGCGCGGCGCTGGTTGTCCAGGTTGATCCACGTCACGGTCAGCGGATTGGGCTGTTCGGCGGCAACGGAACTGGTTCCGAGGGCCGTGAACACGAACCCGGCCTGACCTGCCTTGGGGCCGGGCGGGGGCAGCTGGGCCGGGCCGGGGACCGCGAGCGCGGTGCCCACGGAGTCGGCGCCCTCGCCGATGCAGCCCTTGCCGATGGTCGGGTAGAGGAACTGCGCGATGACGGGTGCGTTCTCCTGCGGGATCTCGGGACCGCCGCCGCCGCTGCCGTCGAGGAACGTGATGACGCGCTCGAGGGTGGACTTGAGTTCCGGCGGGATGCCGGGGGACTCGAGAAGGTTGCGGGCCTGGTCCAGGATCGCGTCCTGGGGTCCTGCGGCGATGTCTTCGGTACCTGCTGCTGCGCCGATGATGGCGGGTGCGAACGACGCGAGCATCTCCACGGGGATGCCTTCGGGCACGGGCGGCGGCGTCGGCTGCGCGATCGCCTGGGCCGGCACTGCCATCGCGGCTGCTGCGGCCACAGCGAGAGCAGTCACTGCTCTGCGCATACCTCGGGTTCGAAGCACAGTCTCCCCATCCTTAGTCATAACAGCGTGGACGACAACTCAATCCACCCTGACGGCTCGGGGGGTCACTCTATGTACAGCGCCCCCGGGTTGTACAGCTCACGAGTTCGTTCACCGGTAGCTGCGGCACCCCGGTGGGGAGTGTATGGCATACAGACCCCGACGGTGATCCTCCGGTGACGATAGCTTGTGGCATGTGTGGTTCGTGTGATTGGTGATGCAACTGTTACGCACGGCTACGGACACCTCGGGGGCCGCGGGCGGCGCCGACTACGCTGTGCGGGACCGTTTCGGGATCGGCTGAGACATCTACACCTCACGGGAGAGCGCCACACTGTGTCCGACCATGCAGCGTCCGACGGCGGAGCAGCCTCCGACGACCCGACTTCCGAGCGTTCACCCACGTCGACCCGGGGAACATCCGCCCTGCACACCCTGTTGCGATGCGCGCCTGTGCTTCTCGTGCTGTCGGTGCTCGGGCGGATGGCGTGGACGCTGTTGAGCCCCAACGGGATGAACCTCGTCGACCTGCACGTCTACGTCGACGGTTCCGAGGCGCTCCACGGTGGCAGTCTCTACGACTTCACCTATTCGGAAGTGACACCGGACTTTCCGTTGCCGTTCACCTACCCGCCGTTCGCGGCGCTCGTCTTCTTTCCCTTGCACTACCTGCCGTTCCCGCTGGTCGGGGTCGGCTGGCAACTGCTCACCATCCTCGCCCTGTACGCGCTGGCGCGAATGAGTCTGGGGCTCGTGCTCGGCGACGCCGCGCGCAGCCCGCACTGGCGTGCGGTCGCGGTGCTGTGGACCACGGTGGGGGTGTGGGTGGAACCGGTGCGCACCACGCTGGACTACGGCCAGATCAACGTCTTCCTCGCACTGCTCGTGATGACCGCGGTCCGCAGTTCCCGGTGGTGGCTGTCCGGTGCGCTCGTCGGGTTCGCCGCCGGGATCAAACTGACCCCGGCGATCACCGGCCTGTACTTCCTGATGCAACGCCGCTGGAAGGCCGCCGTCTTCTCCGGGGTCGCGTTCGCCGCGACCGTCGGAGTCAGCTACCTGCTGATCGGCTCGGAGGCGCGGGAGTACTTCACCCACCTGCTCGGTGACGCCGATCGCATCGGGCCGGTCGGCTCGGTCTGGAATCAGTCGCTGCGCGGCGCGTTGTCGCGGCTGCTCGGGTACGACGTCGAGACGGGCGTCCTCTGGCTGCTGGCGGTGGCGGTCACCGTCGTCCTCGCCGTCCTGGCCTGGCGGGCGATCGCCCGGGACGATCGGCTCGGCACCCTCGTCCTCGTCGAGTTGCTGGGGTTGCTCGTGTCACCGATCTCGTGGTCGCACCACTGGGTGTGGGTGATCCCGATGCTGATCTGGTTGCTGCACGGACCGTACGGGTCGATGCTGGGCACCCGGATCCTCGCCGGGTACTGGCTCGTCACCACCCTCGTCGGCGTGCCCTGGGTGCTCAGCTTCTTCCAGGACTCGATCTGGCTGATCTCCCGGCCCGCGGTGCTCGCGTGGCTGGGCACCGTCGACGTCGTCGGCGCGTTCGGTGTCTACATCTGGGTGGCCTACGCCGGACGCAGGACGACGCGTGCCGCCGTGGCCGTCGGCGAGATCAGCCCGCCAGTGAGTCGATCTGCGCAGCAAGATCCAGATCCAGCTGCGTGAGCCCGCCTGCGGAATGCGTCGACAGTGTGTAGGTGACCTTGCGCCACCTGATGTCGATGTCCGGATGGTGGTTCGCGGCCTCCGCCGCCTCCGCGACCTTCCGGACCAGCTCCACCGCTTCGGGGAAACTCGGCGACTCCACGGTGCGGACGAGGGAATCACCCGCCCGCTGCCACCCGGGCAGTCCTGCGAGCGCGGTGTCGATCTCTCCGTCTGACAGCAACTCGGCCATACCTCATGATGGTGCCGTGCCCGAGGAACGTGCAAGACCTGTCGAGAACACCGGTGAGGTGGTGGCGGCCGCGATCATCGTCGACGGCCGGCTGCTGCTGGCGCAGCGGACGCGGCCCCCGGAACTCGCCGGACTGTGGGAACTGCCCGGCGGCAAGGCGGAGGCGGGGGAGAGCCCCGAGGACGCGCTGCGCCGCGAACTGCGGGAAGAACTCGGCGTCGAGGTGTCGGGCGGCGACCGGATCGGTGACGACGTGCCGCTGCCCGACGGCCGGGTGCTGCGCGCATACCGCGTCGAACTGGTGTCGGGAACACCCGCCGCGCTCGACCACGCCGAACTGCGGTGGGTGGACGAACGGGAACTGGGCGAGATCGACCTCGTCGGCAACGACCGCGGATGGGTGCCGGACCTGCGCCTGCACCTGAACGGGTGGGCCTGACCTCAGGCCGCGCGGGCCTTCTTCAGCCCCTTCTTCAGTTCCTTCTTGGACGCGCCCTCGTTCTCGAGCTTCTTCATGCGCATGATCACGACCGGGCACTTGATGCACCGCGTCTTGCTGCGGCAGCACTTCTTCTTCGGCTTGAGACCCGAGACCTTGCTGGCCTTCACCTTGCCCATACTCGGCGCGGCCTTCCTACTCCGGCGAACGCCGGTATCCACCGGCTCCGCTCAGGTTAGCGTCCCCTCAGCTTTCGGCCTCACCACACGCGCGAGACGGGCCGAATTCGACGTGGCGCAGATCACTTTACGCTGGTCGGGCATGCCCCGCGAAGCCGGCGATGCGCGAAGTAGCCGTTCGGGCGGGTAGTATTCACGTGGCCGCGATGCCTGTACTGGGCGATTTACCATCGCCTCGACGAGGATTCTGAATCGAGATGACAAGGCGGCCGCCAGAAAGCCGTGCGAGGGAACTTTCGCGTGGCCGAATCAACTCAGCCAGGAGAGCCACCGCGTGACCATCACCAGCTTCCGTAACGTTGCCATCGTCGCACACGTCGACCACGGCAAGACCACTCTCGTCGACGCCATGTTGCGTCAGTCGGGGGCATTCGAGGAGCGCGCCGAACTGGTCGATCGCGTCATGGACTCCGGCGACCTCGAACGCGAGAAGGGCATCACCATCCTCGCGAAGAACA
>JBCEBZ010000491.1:0-37657 GCA_039206675.1 Rhodococcus sp. (in: high G+C Gram-positive bacteria)
GCGTACGACTCGTCGAAGACGGTCTCGCCGCCGATGTTGGGCAGGCCGAGCGAGTTGCCGTAGCCGCCGACGCCGCGCACCACACCGTCGACGACGCGGCGGGTGTCGGGGGCGTCCGCCGCACCGAACCGCAGCTGGTCCATGACGGCGATCGGGCGGGCGCCCATGGCCATGATGTCGCGGACGATGCCGCCGACACCGGTGGCCGCGCCCTGGTACGGCTCCACGTAGGAGGGGTGGTTGTGGCTCTCGACCTTGAACGTGACCGCCCAGCCGTCGCCGATGTCGACGACGCCGGCGTTCTCGCCGATGCCCGCGAGCATCGAGGACCGCATCTCGTCGGTCGTGGTCTCTCCGAAGTACCGCAGGTGCACCTTGGACGACTTGTAGGAGCAGTGCTCACTCCACATCACCGAGTACATCGCGAGCTCGGCCTCGGTGGGGCGCCGGCCCAGGATCTCCTTGATACGGGCGTACTCGTCGTCCTTGAGACCCAGCTCCTTGAAAGGCTGTGCGACGTCGGGGGTCGCGGTGGCGGCGGTGACGGTATCGACCGGATGTGCTGACACTGGAGGTGGGGTCCCTTCCCTACGGGAGTCAAGAGTGGCAAGCCGGGAGTCACGGTCGGCGCAAGCCGGGTGGCGACGAGCCGTACGTCAGTCTATCCGGCGGCTCGTTCCGGCACCGACCTGGCGCTCCCCGCCCCTCCCCGTCACGCCGTCGGTGTGAGGAAGGCCGCAAGGGCGTCGGAATAGGCACGCACGTCACGGGCACCCATCAGCTCCCGCGAGGAATGCATTCCGAGCTGCGCGGCGCCGACGTCGACGGTGCTCAGCCCCGTCCTGGACGCGGTGATCGGGCCGATGGTCGAACCGCACGGCAGATCGGCCCGGTGCACGTACCGCTGCAGCGGCACACCGGCCTGATCGCAGGCGAGCGCGAACGCTCCCGCCCCGGCCGCGTCGGTGGCGTAGCGCAGGTTCTGGTTGACCTTGAGCACCGGTCCCCCGTTGACGGCGATGTGGTGGGCGGGCTCGTGCCGGTCCGGGTAGTTGGGGTGGGTCGCGTGCGCCATGTCCCCGGACGCGCAGATCGACCCGGCCATGGTCTGCAGGAATTCCTCGCGCCCGCCGCCGCGGCCGAGGACGATGCGCTCGAGCACGGTGCTCAGCAGATCGGAGAACGCACCCCGATCCGACATGCTCCCGACCTCCTCGTGGTCGAACAGCGCGAGCACCGGCACCTGGTCGCCGGGGCGCTCGGCCGCCGACAGCAGCGCCTGCGTGCCCGCGTAGCAGGTGCCCTGGTTGTCGAGCCGCGGCGCGCTGACGAGATCCTGTTCGGTTCCGACCAGGGCGCTCGGCGCGAGATCGTGGATCATCAGTTCCCACCCGAGCACCGCGTCGGCGGGCACCTCCGCCCGCTCGGCGACGAAGTCGATGAACGACCGGCGGTCGGTACCCACGCCCCACACGCCGTTGAGGTGGCGCTGCGGGTCGAGGTGCACGCCCTTGCGGTCCTCGGACAGGTGGATGGCCAGTTGCGGCACGCGCAGGATCGGGTCGTCGACGCGGACGAGCTTCTCCTCCACCGTGTTGCCGGCCCGCACGCTCAGCCGGCCGGAGATGCCCAGGTCGCGGTCGAGCCACGAGTTGAGCCACGCTCCGCCGTACGGTTCGAGCCCGACCAGCTGCCAGCCCGCCGAAGACAGGTCGGGGTGCTGCTTGACCCGCAGGTTCGGGCTGTCGGTGTGCCCGCCGACGATGCGGAACGGCGCGGTCCGGCCCACCCCCTCGGTACTCCAGGCGATGAGGGATCCGCCGCGCACCAGGAAGTACCGGCCGGGCTCGCCGGGCCACGAGTCGGTCTCGTGCAACTCGGTGAAACCGTTGCCGGTCAGCAACATCGACACCGTCGCGCACACATGGAACGGCGACGGTGAGGCATCGACGAAGGTGCAGAGTCCCTGGGCGTCGGCCCACGTGGTGGAAGGCATGGGGTCAATCATGCAGGACCCGCTGTTACGCGTGGGGACCCGAGACGCAGAACTGGTTGCCGTCGGGATCGGTGAGCGTGACCCATCGGAAACCGCCCATCTCGTGCTGCGCGACCTCGGTCGCGCCGTCGGCACTGAGCCTGCCCACCTCGCCGTCGAGGTCTTCGGACGCCAGGTCGAGGTGGATGCGGTTCTTGCCGGGAGTGGGATCTTCGACCTTCTGGAACGCCAGCTTCTGCGCGGAATCCGGGAGGGCGACGACGTAGAACCAGCCGTCGTTCTCCTGCTCGACCGTGCCCGCCGTCTGCTTCGCCCACCACTGCGCGAGCGGCCCCGGGTCGGTGGTGTCGAACGTGATCATGCCGAGTGTGAGTGCCATGCCCGCAGAGTAGACGTGACCACCGACACGTTTCGCGGCTTCACAGGAACTCCTCGATGACCCGCACGGCGGCGTCCACGCCACCGGCAGAACGCAACTCGGCGGCGAGTTCGGCGCTGCGGCGGCGGACCGGCTCGGCGTCGACCCGTTCGAGCGCGTCGCGGAGTTCGTCCGCGGACACCTCCGAACTGTCCACGCGCACCGCCACTCCCGCGGCGACGAGCGCGTCGGCGTTCTCGAACTGATCGGTGGCCTGCGGCGCGGCGATCATCGGGGTGCCCGTGAACATGCCCTCACTGGACCCGCCCATGCCGGCGTGAGTGAGGAACGCGTCGGCCTGCCGCAGGATGTCGAACTGCGGCACCCAGCGGTGGACCTCGACGTTGCCGGGCACGGTGCCGAGTTCGGCGACGTCGACGTGCTGGCCGATCTGCAGGACGACGTGCCAGTCGTCGAGGCCGCCGAACGCCTCGAGGCAGCGGCGGTAGAAGTCGGCGTGATCGGTGAACGCGGTGCCGAGCGAGACGAGCAGCACCTTGCCCGCGCCCGCCGGACGCTCCCACCGGCCGTCGGCGGGCCGCCGGGTGGGCAGCGCCGGTCCGACGAACGTGTAGACGTCCTGGTTCACCCGGTCCGCGTTGGGCTGCATCGATTTCGCGATCAGCACCACCGCGCGGGCCGGGCGCCCGTAGAACTCGTCCGGGTCGGTCTCGACACCGTTGTCCCGCAGCAGTTTCCCCTGCCGCTCGTACAGTTCGGCGCCGCGCGGGTCGGCCCGCATGGTGTCCACGAACGACTTCATGTCGTCCTCGTACCCCTCCCAGGCCACGTACGTCGGCGACAGTTGCACGATCGGCACGCCCCACTCCTCGGCGAGGACGCGGGCGGGGCCTCCCGCGATGTCGTACAGGAACAGGTCGGGGCGGTCGTCCTCGTACAGTCCGCGCAGTTGCGGCAGCATCGACTCGTACTCGGCCTGGAACAGGGTGAGGTGATCGATGGTGTCGCCGTCCCACGACTTCCCGGACTCGTCCGTCGCGCCCGCGGTGTTCACGCGCGGCAACGTCGAGGTGTACTCCTTCAATTCCGCTCCGGTGCTCTCGACGACGTCCTTCACGGCGGCGTCGTTGGCATACGTCACGCGGTGCCCGCGCGCGACGAGTTCTCGGAGAATCTCCAGGCTGGGGTTGACGTGCCCGGGCGCCGGAATGCCGACCATGGCGATGTGTGAGCGGGTCATCTTCATCCCTTCCGAGACGGAACGGTCCGTCTCGCTCAAGGATGACATTCGACCGAAGTCGAGTCAAGACGATACGTCTCGTCTGATCTAGGATCCGTTCATGCCGTCCGCCGACAATCCCCGCCGATCCGAACGGTCCCGCGCCGCGATCCTGCAGGCCACCCAGGAGATGATCCGCGAACAGCCCTACGCGAAGATCAGCATCGAAGGCATCGCCGCGCGCGCGAAGGTCGGGAAACAGACCATCTACCGCTGGTGGCGGTCCAAGGGCGCGCTCGTGGTGGACGCCCTGCACGAACAGAACGCGGCCGGCGCCCAGGAGGTCCTCGCCCTGCCCGACACCGGCGACCTCGCCGCCGACATGAGACTGGTGCTGCGCGCGACCGTCGACGAATTCACGTCCCCCGACTTCGAACCGCTGTTCCGGGCCCTGTCCATCGAATCACTGCAGGATCCGGCCCTGCAGGAACAGATCGTCGAACGGATCTACCGGCCGCAGTTCGAGTTCGTCGCCACGCGGTTCCGCTCGGCGCAGGACGCCGGGCAGATGCGGTCAAACATCGACCTCGCCCTCGCCTTCGAGTTGTTCATGGCGCCGATGTTCTACCGCTGGCAATCCGGAGCCCATCCCCTCACCCACGACCACGCGGACGCCGTCGTCGACCTCGCGATGCGCGCCCTCGCACCCTGAACGCACGTCAGCGGGAGTCCTCGACGAACCCGAAATCGCCGTGCGCGAGGTCCTCGACGCAGACGGCGCGCCCGGACGCGTCGGCGAGGGGAATCTTCCAGTTCGCGTACTGGGTCTCGTCGGTGCCCGGCTGATTCTGGATCCGGTGCTCCCCCACCAGGTCGGCGAGCGCGACACCCGACAGCAGCGACGGACTCCGGGAGATCAGCCGGTACAGCGCCTTCACGGTGTCGGGTATCGACGCGTCGTCCGCCAGCAATCCGCGGTCGCGCGCGAGTTGCAGCACGGCCTCGCGCTGGTGCGCGTCGTGTTCCTTCTCGAGTTCGAGGTCGCGTTCGAGGAGCCCGAGCCGTGAGCGCAATTCGATGTGCTCACCGGCGAGGTACCCGGCGGTCGGCGGAAGATCGTGTGTGGTCACCGATGTCAGGCACAGCGTCCGGTACGCCTCGGGCGGCGTCGGCCGCTCGCCGTCGTGCTCGAACCACAGGATCGACGTCCCGAGGATGCCGCGCTCGGCGAGGTAGTCCTGCACGGCGGGTTCGAACACCCCGAGGTCCTCGCCGATCACCACGGCGCCCGCCCGCTCCGCCTCGAGCACGAGGATCCCGATCAGCGCCTCGTGGTCGTACGTGACGTACGTTCCGTCTGCCGGCGTCTCCGCGTCGGCGGGGATCCACCACAGCCGGAACAGCCCCAGAATGTGGTCGACACGTAGGCCGCCCGCGTGTTTCAGGACGGTGCGCAGCATGTCGCGGTACGGGGCGTACCCCAGTTCGGCCAGCCGATCCGGCCGCCACGGCGGCTGATTCCACTGCTGACCCTGCTGATTGAAGTCGTCGGGAGGGGCGCCGACGGTAATACCTTCTGCCAGAGCCGTTCCCAGCGACCATGCGTCCGCACCCCCGCGCTGCACGCCGACGGCCAGATCGTGCACGATCCCGATGTCCATGCCCGCCGCGCGGGCCGCGGCCTGTGCGGCGGACAGCTGTTCGTCGCACACCCATTGCAGCCACGAGTAGAACTCGACCCGCGGTGCGAGCTTTCGCCGCTGCGCCTGCACCCAGTCGGTGTCCGGCGCGTGCGCCTTCGTCCGCCATCGGGGGTCGCCGGACGGCAGTTTCTCGGTGAGCGCGCACCAGGTCGCGAAGTCCCGCAGTCCGGCACCCTCGACGCGGCAGAACTCCTCGAACGCGTGCTGCCTGCTCGGGCTGCGCTCGATCCGGAAGACCCGTTCGAGGACGCGGAGTTTGGCGCGGTACGACGGGTTGCGGGCGATCCGGTCGGGCCGGTCGTTCGCCCGCTCGAATCGCGCTGCGGCGTCGCGCATCCGCGCATGACGTCGCGTCGAGAGGTACGCCGTCTCCGGGATGTCCTCGACGCGGACGTACAGCGGGTTGACGTAGCGGCGGGTGGTCGGCAGGTACGGCGACGCCTCGATCGGGGGCCGGGGCTGCGCCGCATGCAGCGGATTGACGAGAACGTAGTCGGCGCCGTGGACGGAACCGAAGATCGACGCGAGATCGGCGAGGTCGCCGAAATCCCCCACACCCCAGGACCGACGCGACCGGATCGAGTACAACTGCGTGAGCACACCCCAGCGCCGGCGGTCGCGCAGAGCGTCGGACGTGGACAACCGCGCCGGTGTCACCACGAGCGTGCACGACGAGGAGGTGGCCGAGGTCGACGCCCGCACTGTGTGCCACCCGCACGGAACCCCGGGCGGGACGGCGAACGTGGCACGGCCGATCAGCTTGCCGTCGACCTCCCGCGGATCGACCCACACCTGGAGTTGGCGGGCCCGGACCGTCCCACCCGACTCCGTGTCGATGGTGACGTCCACGTCCTCGCCGTGCGGGACGTGGACCACGAAACGGGTCTCGGATCCGTCCGTTCCGACGACGACGGGCGGCAGCATCCGGCGCCACGGCGCCACGTCGCACTCGGACAGGGCGCGCCGCACCTCGTCCTCCGTCGCGGCGGGGACGTCGAGCGCTGCGAGGACGCTGCGGAGCGTGTCGTCGCGGACGTCGTGACGCCGCTGATCCCAGCCCCGGTACGACGTCGCCACCCCGTGCCGGGCCGCGAGATCACGCAACTGCTCGGTGTACGTCACCCGTCGATCGTGCCAGTTCGCCTCGGGTTCCGCGCGTCTTCCGGGCGCTCGCCGCGGCGGCCGGACCCGTCGGCGTGATTGGCGCTGCGGCGAGTGGGGTAACTGTTCGGTAATCAGACGCACGGCATCCACGGTGAGCGCCCGGTGGCGCTCGGTTGGCGAAGGCCGATGCGCCCGGCAACCGAGGAGTCTTCGATGCTGCTACGTCTTCCCGGAGTCTATCGCCCGCAACACGATACGCAGTTGCTGGCGGGCGTCCTGGCGGCGGAGCCACTCGGTCCCCACTCCCGGGTCCTCGATCTGTGTGCGGGGACCGGCGCACTGAGCGTGGCCGCCGCGGCCGCCGGTGCGGGCCGGGTGACCGCGGTGGACGTGTCGAGGCGGGCGGCGATCAGCATCCGGCTCAACGCGCTCGCCCGCGGGCACCGGATCCGGGTGATCCACGGAGACCTCACCGAACACGTCCGCGAGGACCGGTTCGACCTCGTCGTGTCGAACCCGCCGTATGTCCCGGCACCTGTCGACACGGTGCCCGACTGCGGTCCGGCGCGCGCCTGGGACGCGGGAAAGAACGGTCGCGCACTGCTCGACCGGATCTGCCTCCAGGCCCCCGATCTACTCGTCGCGGGTGGGGTTCTGCTGCTGGCGCAGTCCTGTCTGAGCGGAGTCGAGAAGACGCTGACGATGCTCGAGGAACAGAACATGCGCGTCGACGTCGCCGCGACGGACGAAATCCCGTTCGGCCCGGTCCTCGTCGAACGGCGGGACATGCTCGAGCGGAGGGGACTGATCGAGGTCGGTCAGAACCTCGAGGAAATCGTGGTGATCCGCGCCGTGAAGTAGCGCGGCCCGGCGGCGCCGTGCGGTGCCGAGGCCCGCACGGCGCCGATCGGATCAGGCGGAGATGACGCTGTCGAGCACGGAGTAGAACATCCCGAGTCCGTCGTCGCTGGGCCCGGTGAGGGCCTCGGTGGCGTGCTCGGGGTGCGGCATGAGACCCACGACACGGCCGTTGGCCGAGGAGATGCCTGCGATGCCGCGCTGCGAACCGTTCGGGTTGTCGCCGGCGTAGCGGAACACCACGCGGCCCTCACCCTCGAGTTCGTCGAGGACGTTCGCCGACGCCTGGTAGCGGCCCTCGCCGGACTTGAGCGGGACGAGGATCTCGGCACCCGCCTCGTAGCGGGACGTCCACGCCGTCGACGTGGCCTCGACCTTCAGCCACTCGTCGCGGCAGATGAAGTGCAGGCCCTCGTTGCGGGTGAGCGCGCCGGGCAGCAGGCCCGCTTCGCACAGCACCTGGAAGCCGTTGCAGATACCGAGGACGGGCATGCCGCCCTGCGCGGCCTGGACGACCTTGCCCATGACGGGCGCGAACCGCGCGATGGCGCCGCACCGCAGGTAGTCGCCGTAGGAGAAGCCACCGGGGACGATGACGGCGTCGACACCCTTGAGGTCGGCGTCGCCGTGCCAGAGGCTCACGGCCTCGCCGCCGGCGAGGGTCACCGCGCGGGCGGCGTCGACGTCGTCGAGGGTGCCGGGGAAAGTGATGACTCCGACGCGGGCGCTCATGCTTCGACGCGCCTCACGGTCCAGTCCTCGATCACCGTGTTGGCCAGCAGGGCCTCGGCGATCTTCTCGAGCTGAGCGTCGTCGACACTGCCGTCGACCTCGAGCTCGAACCGCTTGCCCTGACGGACATCGGACACTCCAGCGAAGCCGAGCCGCGGCAGCGCTCCGACAATGGCCTGCCCCTGGGGGTCGAGAATCTCGGCCTTGGGCATGACTTCGACGACGACACGGGCCACGTGCTGCTCCTTGTAGTAGTGCGCGAGCCCAGAGTGGAACACCGGGCACCCGGAAGTTTACCGGGCTACCTGCCTGCGGTTCGCATCGGACGAAGGGGACGGGCCATGCATGCAGGCGCATACTCGAATTCATGCGATTGACTCACTTCGGCCACAGCTGCGTCCTCGTCGAGTTGAACGGTTCCACCATCCTCTTCGATCCGGGCAACTTCTCGCACGGATTCGAGGGCATCACCGGGCTCGACGCCATCCTGGTGACCCATCAGCACCCCGACCACGTCGACCAGCAGCGCCTGCCCGCCCTCGTCGAGGCGAATCCCGGCGCGGCGCTGTACTCGGACCCGCAGACCGCGGCGCAACTCGGCGGCGCCTGGACGGGGGTGCACGCCGGCGACGAGTTCGACATCGGCGACGTGCACGTCACCGGCACCGGCGGGCGGCACGCGGTGATCCACCCGGACATCCCGGTGATCGACAACACGGCGTTCCTCCTCGGCGACGCCGCGAACCCGGCCCGTCTGATGCACCCGGGCGACTCCCTGTTCGTCCCCGAGCAGAAGGTCGACGTGCTGGCCCTGCCCGCCGCGGCGCCGTGGCTGAAGATCTCCGAGGCCGTCGACTACCTGCGCGCCGTCGCACCGCGGGTCGCGGTGCCGATCCACCAGGCGATCATCGCGAACGAGGCCACCGGCATCTTCTACGGCCGCTACACGGACATGGCGCCCGAGGGCACCGAGTTCCGCACGATGCCGAGCGAGTCGAGCGTCGAGGTGGCCTGACGGCCCCGTGAGTACTTCTTAACCGCCCGCGGTTAACAAGTACTCACGGCTCAGGCGGCACCGATCTGCGAAATCCGCCGCTCCCAGCGGTACACGCCGGGCCGCGCGTCGTGGTAGAGCGCGAGGTCGACGGCGTCGAGCATCGCCTGCCGCGGTCCCGACGTGCCCAGCTGCTTGGCGGTGACGGCGAGCCGCACCACTCCCCCGCGTTTGGCGGTGCGTCCGGAGCCGAGGACGAGGGCCCGGCACCACCACGGTTCGGCGCGGAATCCCTCCCCGATCCCCAGGACCCGCGACCGCACCGACGTCCCGCGTTCGAGGTCGTGGATCGCGGTCATTCCGGCGAGCAGCCGGAACCCGGCAGACGGCAGTGCCGCGACCGCGCCCTGCGACGCCAGCCAGCGGGGCGGGGCGAACAGCCTGGTGCGCAGCCCGGTCTGTTCCAGCACCCGGTCGGCCGCGAGCAGCCGCAGCCGTGCCTCGTGCTCGGGCAGCGCGGCGAACTCGGCCCGCCGGCGCTTGGTCGCGGCCTGGTCGTATCCGTGCAGGACGACGGCGTCGCCGCGGGATCGGCGCGCGCGGAGCCAGTCCTGCGTCGCGGGGTCGTTGACCAGTCGATACTTGTCTTTCAGGCGTGGGGCGACGAGCAGCGACAGCGGCACGCCGCGCGCATCCATCTCCTCGGCGAACACGGCCGCGAAGTCGCGCGTCTCGTCCTTGATCCCCGACACCGACACGATCAGCTGTCCGGTCATGGGCCCAGCGTGGCAGGTGAACGTGAACACGAGGCAAAGCTCGTGCGCCTTTCCGGTTGTGGGAGCAACCAGAAAGGCGCACGAGCGGCGGAGCCGCCTACTTCGGCAGGACCGCCTCGATGGCCTCGACGACCTCGGGGGCATCAGGTTCGGTGCGGGGACGGAACCGCTTGACGACGGTGCCGTCGGGTGCGAGGAGGAACTTCTCGAAGTTCCACTGGATATCGCCCGCGGCGCCTTCGGCGTCGGTGGTCTTGGCCAGTTCCTCGTAGAGCGGGTGCCGGTTCTCACCGTTCACCTCGATCTTCTCGAGCAACGGGAACGTGACGCCGTAGGTGGTGGAGCAGAAGGTTTCGATCTCTTCGGCGGTGCCGGGTTCTTGGCCCATGAACTGGTTGCACGGCACACCGAGGACGGTCAGGCCGCGATCGGCGTAGTCGGTGGCGAGCTTCTCGAGGCCCTTGTACTGCGGGGTGAGTCCACACTTCGAGGCGACGTTCACCACGAGGACGGCGCGGCCGTCGTATTCGCCGAGGGAGGTCGGCGTGCCGCCGAGTGTGTTGATACCGATGTTCTGAACAGGAGTCGTCATGCGCACCAACGTAGCCAACAAACGTCTGTGCGCCCAGGCTTCGAATCGCCCGGGCGCACAGAGGTTTACTTCGGAGGGTGTCAGCTCTTCACGAGCACCCGCGGTTCGTCGGCGGCAGAGTTCTCGGTGACCTGCTCTTCGGCGACGTCGCCGTGGCCGTCGTCGACCATCGTGGACTCGTCGAACGGGAGCTTGCCGTCGAGGACCGTACGGACGCGCTCGTTGTCGATCGTGTTGGTCCAGGACCCGACGAGCAGGGTGGCGACGGCGTTGCCGGAGAAGTTCGTGACCGCGCGGGCCTCGGACATGAACCGGTCGATGCCGACGATCAGGCCGACGCCGTCGAGCAGTTCGGGACGGTGGCTCTGCAGGCCGCCCGCGAGGGTGGCGAGCCCGGCGCCGCTGACTCCGGCAGCACCCTTGGACGCGATGATCATGAACACCAGCAGCGACAGCTGCTCGGGGAAGGACAGCGGCTGGCCCATCGCGTCGGCGATGAAGATCGAGGCCATGGTCAGGTAGATGGCCGTGCCGTCGAGGTTGAACGAGTAGCCGGTGGGGACGACGACTCCGACGGTGGTGCGCTCGACGCCGACATGCTCCATCTTGGCGATCAGTCGCGGCAGTGCGGACTCGGACGAGGAGGTGGCGAAGATCAGCAGGTACTCACGGGCCAGGTACCGGACCAGCTTGAAGATCGAGACACCCGCGACGACGCGGAGCACGGATCCGAGGACACCGAACACGAAGATCAGGCAGGTGAGGTAGAAGCCGAGCATGAGGGTGGCGAGCTGGACGACGGCGCCGAGACCGGTCTGGCCGACGACGTTCGCGATGGCGCCGAAGGCACCGATCGGCGCGAGCCACAGGATCATGGACAGGATCTTGAAGACGAGCTTCTGGACGGAGGCGACTCCGCGCAGGATCGGCTCACCCTGCTTGCCGAGGGCCTGCAGGCCGAAGCCGACGAGCAGCGCCACGAACAGGGTCTGCAGCACGCTTCCCTCGGTCAGCGCGGACATCAGCGACGTGGGGATGATCGACTGGAGGAAGTCCATGGTGCCGCCGGCGCCGTGGGCCTTCTCGGCGAGCGCCGCTCCGGTGCTCGCGGTGTCGGCGCTGATGTTCAGGCCGGTCCCCGGGTCGAGCAGGTTGCCCACCAGCAGTCCGATGCCGAGCGCGACGGTCGACATTCCGATGAAGTAGGTGAGGGCGAGTCCGCCGACCTTGCCGACCTTCGCGGCCGCCTTCACGGATCCGATGCCGAGCACGATCGTGCAGAAGATGACCGGGCTGATCATCATCTTGATCAGGTCGACGAACATCGTGCCGAGCACGCCGACCGACTTGCCGACCCCGGGAGCAAGCCATCCGACGAGGACGCCCGCGACGACGGCGACGATGACCCCCATGTACAACCAGTGGGTCCGGTCGCGTTTCTTGGTGTTCCCTGTCGCAGTACTCATGGGATTGTCCTCCAATTCGAGTGGCAAGCTGATCGGTGAGGCCGGCTAGTGACCGCGATCACGTCTTGGAAGAATCTTCTAAGCGATCGCTTGGCTGGTGAAGTTTGTGTTCATTACGTTCAGGAGAAATGCATTGCCTCACCATCCGCCGAGACGGCCCATGAGCGTCGCGAGGCAGCTCTTTCTCCTCCAGCTCGTGGTGTTGGTGCTGGTCATCGCGGCCGGGACGGCGCTGGCCATTGTCGACCAGCGTCGCGACAGCGACGAGACCACCCGACGGGCCGTCGCCGCTGTCGCCACCACGCTCGCGCTGTCGGACGGCACGGTGGAGGCGTTGCGCTCCCCCGACCCGACGGCGGTGCTCCAGCCGCAGACCGAGCGGATCCGCGCCGCGACGGGCACCGATTTCATCGTCGTGATGACGCCCGCCGGCATCCGGTTCACCCACACCAACCCGGAGCTGATCGGCGGCGTGTTCTCCGGGAACATCGAGCGCGCTCTCCGCGGGGAGACGTTCACGGAGACGTACGCCGGTTCGCTGGGACCGTCGATCCGGGCCGTGACACCGGTGTACGACGGCGACCGGATCGCGGGCCTGGTGTCCGTCGGCGTCACCCGGGCGAAGATCGGCGACCAGTTCGCCGCGAGCCTGCCGACCATCTTCGCGGTCGCCGCGATCGGCCTGGCGGTGTCGGCTGCCGGTTCGTTCCTGCTGAGCCGGCGCCTGCGCCGTCAGACGCTGGGGTTGGCGCCGGACGAGCTGCGGCAGATGTACGAGCATCACGACGCCGTGCTGCACTCGATCGGCGAGGGCCTGGTGGTCCTCGGACGCGACAGCGGTGACACGGCGCGGGCCGAGGTGGTCAACGACGAGGCGCGCCGCCTTCTCGGCCTCCCGGAGGGCCCGGTCCCGGTGGCGGCGCTGCCGGAGTCGCTGCGGCAGTCGCAGGAGGGCGATTCCCGCGACGAGGTGCACGTGACGGCGGACCGCGTGCTGCTGGTCAGCCGGGAACCCGTGACGTGGGAAGGACAGCGGCTCGGGACGGTGCTGACGCTGCGGGATCGCACCGAATTGCAAAGCATCATGGGCGAACTCGACTCCGTCCGCGGTTTCGCGGAGTCGTTGCGGTCGCAGGCCCACGAATCGGCGAACCGCCTGCACACGATCATCACGATGGTCGAACTGGGCCGCTACGACGACGCGATCGCGTTCGCCACCGAGGATCTGCGGTTGTCGCAGGAGCTGATCGACCGGCTGATGGCGGCGGTACACGAACCGGCCCTCGCCGCACTGCTGCTCGGCAAGGTGGGGGTGGCCGCGGAGCGGGGAGTCGACCTGACCGTCACCGAGGACACCGCCCTCGGACCCGTGGCGCCGCTCAGTGCGCGTGAACTCGTCACGCTGGTGGGTAATCTCGTGGACAATGCGATCGACGCCGCACGCGGCGCGGCAGGGTCCCCCGAAGAGGATGCGTGGGTGGAAGTGACGGTCCGTCAGGAGGATTCGACGATGGTGGTGCGGGTGGCCGACAGCGGTCCCGGCATTCCCGCCGACGAACTCGACAAGGCGGTCACGCGCGGCTATTCCACCAAGTCGGGTCAGCGCGGCCTGGGGCTGGCGCTGGTCGCGCAGGTGGTGGCCCGGCACGGCGGGACGATCCACACGGAGCCGTCGCTCGGATCGATGATCGTCGTCGAGATCCCGTTCGAGGGAGAGGCCTCGTGATCCGGGTGATGATCGTCGAGGACGAACCGCTCATCGCCGAGGCGCATCGCGCCTATGTGGAACGCGTGCCGGGTTTTTCGGTCCACACCGTCGTTCACGACGGCAGCGGGGCCATGCGCGCGGTCGCCGCCGCGAACGCCGGTGACGACCCCATCGATCTGGTGCTGCTCGACATCGGCCTGCCGGACGCGAGCGGACTGGACGTGGCCGCGGCGTTGAGCGGCGTGCGACCGAGTCCCGACGTGATCGCCGTGACCTCGGCCCGCGACCTCGAGATGGTCCGGACCGCCGTGGCGCGCGGGATCGCGCTGTATCTCCTGAAGCCGTTCACGTTCGCCGCGTTCCGCGACAAACTGGAGCGGTACCGGGAATTCCGCGACGCTCTGCCCGCCGGAAGCAACGCGCTGAGTCAGCACGACATCGATCGGGCGATGTCGGCCCTGCGCACCTCCGACGAGCGCGCGGCGTCCCCGAAAGGCGTTGCACCCCAGACCCTCGATCACGTCGCCGCCTGCGTCCGCGAGGCGGCCGGACCGTTGACGGCGGCCGAGGTGGCGGCCGGGATCGGGGTCTCCCGGGTGACGGCCTGGCGGTATCTCGAACGGCTCGCCGACGACGGTGTGCTCACCCGGCACACCGAGTACGGCCGGGCGGGGCGTCCACAGATTCGCTACGCGCTGCGCTGACTCCAGCGTCGTCCGAGAAAAAGCCGATCCGGCGGTTGTGACCTGCATCACATCGGTGGACGATTGAGGAGAGTCACCTCCGGCTCGTTGTCACTCAGTCAAGGACCGTCACAATGTCTAGCAGAATTGCCACCACACTCGCCGCGATCGCTTTGACCCTGTCACTCGGCGCCCTCGCTGCCCCCGCAGCCGTCGCCGCCCCCGCAGCCCCGTCACCGACTCCGGCAGTCGGTTCCATCGCGGTCTGCCTCAACCTGCCCCTGGGGTCGGCCAGCATCAGCTTCTGCATCTGAGCCCGGCGAGACGGAAATCGTCCTGACAAGCCGACTTCCGCCCCACCCGCCGACGCGAACCACACGCCGAGATCGGAGCCTCGGCGCGGGTGGCGCAGTACCTAGTTGCCGATCGTGTCGAGCACCCAGGCGAATTCGAACGCTACTTCTTTCCACTTCTCGTAGCGTCCGCTGACGCCGCCGTGCCCGGCGCTCATCTCCGTCTTGAGGAGAAGCGGCGAGTCACCGGTCTTGGTGGCCCGCAGTTTGGCGACCCACTTCGCCGGTTCGACGTACAGCACCCTGGTGTCGTTGATGCTGGTGATCGCCAGGATCGCCGGGTAGTCCTTGGCCTCGACGTTCTCGTACGGGCTGTACGAGCGCATGTATTCGTAGACCTCGGCGTTCTCCAGCGGGTTGCCCCACTCGTCCCATTCGATGACGGTCAGCGGCAGGGAGGGGTCGAGGATCGACGTCAGCGGGTCCACGAAGGGCACGTTGGCGAGGATGCCGGCGAACAGTTCGGGCGCCAGGTTGGCCACCGCACCCATCAGCAGGCCGCCCGCGCTGCCGCCGTCGGCGACCAACCGCTGCGGTGTGGTGCGTCCGGTGTCGATCAAATGCCGTGCGCTCGAGACGAAATCGGTGAAGGTGTTCTTCTTCGTGAGCGTCTTGCCGGTCTCGTACCAGTGCCTGCCCATCTCGCCGCCGCCGCGCACGTGCGCGACCACGAACACCACGCCGCGGTCGAGCAGCGACAGCCGGGCGACCGAGAACGCGGGGTCCATGCTGGCCTCGTACGAGCCGTACCCGTAGAGGAGCGTGGGGGCTGGCACGTCGGTGCCGTTCGTCTTGCGCCGGACGATCGACAGCGGGATGCGCGTCCCGTCGTCGGCGACCGCCCAGTCGCGTTGCTGCTCGTAGTTGTCGGCGTCGAAGTCGCCGAGCACGGGCTGCGACTTGCGCAGGGCGAGTTCGCCCGTCGACAGCACGTAGTCGTACACCTGACCGGGCGTGATGAACGACGTGAACGCCATCCGCAGAGTCGGCTGCTTCCATTCCGGATTGGCGCCGAGCCCGACGCTGAAGAGTTCCTCGTCGAATTCGATCTCCGTGAACTCGCCGTAGCCGTTCTCGCCGAGCGGCCAGACGGCGAGCCGGGTCAACGCCTCCCGGCGGTACCCGAGCACCAGGTGATCGGCGAACGCGTCGACCTCCTCCAACCGCACGTCGGAGCGGTGCGGGATGAGGATGGTCAGCGCCGACGGGTCGGACACCGGCGCCTCGGCGAGCACGAAGTTCTCGGCCTTCTCCCCGTCGACGACGTCGTTGTGCATGATCAGGAAGCGGTCTTCGCCGGCGACGACGGCGTGTTCGACGCCGTACTCGACGCCCTCGCGGCGCGGCAGCACCACCCGGAACTCGCCCTCGGGGTTCTCCGATTCGAGCACCCAGCCTTCGCTGGTGATCTTCGACCCCACCCAGATCATGAGGTACTTCTCGCTCCGGGTGGACCCGACCGACACCCAGAACCGCTCGTCGGGTTCGTGGAACACGGTGACGTCCTGCGCGCGGTCGGTGCCGAGCTTGTGCCGCCACACGGTGTCGGGGCGCCAGGATTCGTCGACGGTGAGATAGAAGACGTGACTGTGGTCGATGGCCCAGGTGGCTCCGGGCGCGGTGTCGGGGATCTCGTCGGGCAGCAGTTCCCCGGTCTCGAGGTTCTTGAAGCGCAGCGTGTAGCGCTCGTCGCCGACCACGTCGGTCGAGTACGCGAGAAGCGTGCCGTCGTGGCTGAGGGAGAAGGCGCCGACGGAGAAGAAGTCGTGGCCCTCGGCCTCGGCGTTGCCGTCGAGCAGAACCTGCTCACCGGGGAGTTCGACGCCCGGGGTCAGTTCCGGCGGAGTCCAGTCGTCGGCGCCCGCGATCGGGGCCCGGCACTGGACGCCGTACTGCTTGCCCTCGATGGTGCGGGCGTAGTACCACCAGTCGCCCATGCGGGTGGGAACCGACATGTCGGTTTCCTGCGTGCGGGACTTGATCTCCTGGAAGATCTGGTCCCGTAGCGGAGCCAGATGCGCGGTCTGCTGCTCGGTGTACGCGTTCTCGGCCTCGAGGTACGCGACGACCTCGGCGTCCTCCTTGGCGCGCAGCCACTCGTACTCGTCGACGAACGTGTGTCCGTGGTGGACCCGTTCGGCGGCGACCTTCTTCGCGACCGGCGGGGTGAGCTTCGCGCCCTCGGTGGTCATGGTTCAGCCCACCCAGTCCGCGAACGACAGACCCGAGATCCGCTCGTACGCCTCGATGTACCGCGCGCGGGTGGCCTCCACGATCTCCGCGGGCAGCGGCGGCGGCGGCGTGTCGGATGCCCGGTCCCAGCCCGATTCGGGGCCGGTGAGCCAGTTACGGACGAACTGCTTGTCGAAGCTCGGCTGCACCTTCCCGGCCTCGTAGCCGTCGGCGGGCCAGTACCGGGACGAATCCGGGGTGAGGACCTCGTCGGCGAGAATCAGGTTGTTCTGCGCGTCCAGTCCGAATTCGAGTTTGGTGTCGGCGAGGATGATGCCCCGGTCCGCGGCGAAGTTGGATGCCCGGCCGTAGACGTCGAGGGTGTCGTCGCGCAGCTTCACGGCCAGATCCTGACCCACCTTCTCGACGACGGCCTCGAAGCTGATGTTCTCGTCGTGCTCGCCGAGTTCGGCCTTGCTGGCGGGCGTGAAGATCGGGTCGGGAAGCTGGCTCGCCTCCACCAGGCCCTCGGGCAGGGCGACTCCGCAGACCGCGCCGGTCTCGTTGTAGTCGATCAGCCCCGATCCGGTGAGGTAGCCGCGGGCGACGCACTCGACGGGGACCATGTTCAGCTTCCGGACCACCAGCGCGCGGCCGAGGACCTCTTCGGGGATCCGGCTGTCGTCGGCTTCGCCGGCCAGGTGGTTGTTGCCGCCGAGGACGCCGAAGAAGAAGACGCTCATCGCGGTGAGCACCCGTCCCTTGTCCGGGATCGGGGTGCTGAGGACGTGGTCGTAGGCGGAGATCCGGTCGCTCGCGACCAACAGGAGGTGCTCGTCGTCGATCGTGTAGAGGTCGCGGACCTTGCCACCGGCCAGATGGGCGTATGAATCGAGTGAGGGGCGCACGGTGATCAAGCCTATCGGTCGGGACGGACACGACGGGACGCGCACCGATCGAGGCCCGGAATAGCACCGGCACCCATGTCGTTAGCCTTGAAAGAGAATTCTGTGATCTGAACGACGACGCGACAGGTGGGTAATGGCGACGGACACGACCCCGGTGGACGTCGGATTCCGGTCGGAACGCGGACCGATCCTCGTGTCGCTGATGCTCACGACGTCACTGGTCGCGCTCGACGCAACCATCATCTCCACCGCGGTGTTCACCATCGTCGGGGATCTCGGCGGGTTCACACAGTTCCCGTGGCTGTTCTCGATCTACCTGCTCACCCAGGCCGTGTCGGTTCCGATCTACGGCAAGCTGGCCGACATCTTCGGCCGGAAACCGGTGATGCTCCTCGGCATCGCCCTGTTCGGCATCGGCTCGGTGCTGTGCGGGATCGCGTGGAGCATGCCCGCGCTCATCGCGTTCCGCGCGGTGCAGGGACTCGGTGCCGGAGCCGTGCAGCCGATGAGCATGACCATCGCCGGAGACATCTACACCCTCGCCGAACGCGCCAAGGCGCAGGGCTACCTGGCCAGCGTCTGGGGCATGTCGGCGGTGGTCGGCCCGACCCTCGGCGGCCTGTTCTCCGAGTACCTGTCGTGGCGGTGGATCTTCTTCGTCAACATTCCCCTGTGCCTGCTCGCGGCCGTGATGCTGATCCGCAACTTCGACGAGCAGCGGGTACGCACCGAGCGGTCCGTCGACTACGCAGGCGCCGGCATCCTGGCGGTCGGGGCGACGCTGCTCATCCTGGGGCTCCTCGAGGGCGGGCAGGCCTGGGCGTGGAGTTCACCGATCAGCCTCGGAATCTTCGCCGCGGGATTCGTGTTCCTCATCGTCTTCGTCCTCGTCGAACGACGCGCCGCCGAACCGGTCCTGCCGCTGTGGGTGTTCACCCGCAGGGTTCTCGCGGCCAGCAATGTCGTGTCGCTGCTGGTCGGGGCCATCGTCCTCGGCCTGACCACCTACGTCCCCACGTTCACCCAGGGTGTGCTCGGGACGGGCGCACTCGTGGCCGGGTTCGCTCTGGCCACGCTGACCATCGGCTGGCCGATCGCCGCGTCGCAGTCGGGTCGGGTGTACCTGCGCTTCGGCTTCCGCGTCACGGCCACCGCGGGCAGCCTGCTGGTCGTCGCGGGCACCGCACTCACCCTGGCACTGTCCATCGAGTCGGCGGTGTGGCAGGTGGCGATCTGCTGCTTCGTCATCGGCGGCGGCATGGGTCTCGTCGCCAGCCCCACCCTCATCGCCGCGCAGTCGAGCGTCGACTGGTCCGAGCGCGGCGTCGTCACGTCGACCAACATGTTCGCCCGGTCCATCGGCAGCGCCGTGGGGGTCGCCCTGTTCGGTGCCCTCGTCAACGCGCGACTCGGCGGCGACGACAACCCCGCGCCGGGCGATCTGGCCGGTGCCCTGCACCTGGTGTTCCTGGCCGCTCTCGGCGCAGCCGTCGTGCTCGTCGCCGCCGCCGCGGCGATGCCGAAATCGGCCTCTGCGCCGGAGGCCGAGCCGAGCGCGCCGACAGCGGTGAGGGAGTGATCGTGCCGGACCCGTGCGTCGAGGTGCTCGTCGCGTCGTATCTCGAGCAGGACCTGATCGACAGGATCGCGGCCTGCGACGCACGGATCCGGGTGTCGTACGCCCCCGAACTGCTCCCCCGGCCCCGGTGGCACAGCGATCACGTCGGGGTGCCGCGCGAACTGACGGCCGGCGAACACGACCGGTGGACGTCGATGCTGCACACCGCCGACGTCATGTTCGATTTCGACTGGCGCCACCCCGAACGCACCCTCGAACAGTCGCCGAATCTGCAGTGGATCCAGGCGACGTCCGCGGGCGCCGGACAGCTCATCGAGAGGTTCGGGCTGTCGCACGCCCCACTGACGGTGACGACGGCCGCGGGAGTCCACGCCGATCCCCTGGCGGAGTTCGCGCTCGCCGGCATCCTCCACTTCGCGCGCGGACTTCCCCGGCTCATCGCGGACCGGCGCCACCGGACGTGGCACAAACAGGAGACCACCGAACTCGCAGGCCGTCACGCCCTGATCGTCGGGGCAGGCAAGATCGGCTCGCGCACCGCGGAACTCCTCCGGTGCTTCTCCGTCACCTCCACCGGGGTCGCCCGCACCCCGCGACCGACCGCCGCGCCCTTCGACGTCGTGGCGACCACCGACCGGATCGCCGAGCATCTGCCCACCGCAGACATACTCGTCATCTCCTGCGCGCTCACCGAACACACTCGCGGACTGATCGGACGCCGGGAACTCGCCGCCCTCCCCGACGGCGCACTGGTCGTCAACCTCGGCCGGGGGCCGATTCTCGACGAAGACGCTCTCGCGGAAGCACTGTCGACGGGCCGCCTGGGCGGGGCGGTGCTGGACGTCACGTCCACCGAACCGCTGCGGAAGGACTCGCCTCTGTGGTCGGCCGACAACGTCATCCTCAGCCCGCACAGCGCAGCCAACGTGCCGTCGGAGAACCGCAAGATCGTCGACCTTTTCGTCGAGAACCTCGGACGCTACCTGTCCGGTGAATCCCCGCTGATCAACGAGTACGACTTCGACGCCGGGTACTGACCGCGCCGACCGGCGGCGCACTCCACACCGAACAACCCGGTGCCCTCGCCAGTCGAACTCGTGGCATCCGAGACGGCGCGGTGTGCAGCTGCACGGCACTTGAGTTCCGATTTGTGCGAATGCACACTGTGATCATGGCCGTCTACGTGCGTGAGTTCGTCGCCTCTTCGGAGTTGCATCTTGTCCCGTTGAACAGCGCATCGACCAGCGGCGAGCAGGATCCGGTCACCTGGGTCTCGACAACCGAGCTCGACGATCCCTCCCAGTTTCTGCGCGGGGGTGAGGTTGTCCTCACCACCGGTGTACATCATGAGAGTGCGGCACAACGAGAGGAGTTCGTGGCGCGGTTGGCCTCCGTCCCGATCTCGGGCCTGGGCTTCGCGACGGGTCTGGTGCACAAGAGTGTGCCGCCGGAAGTTGTAACCGCTGCCGACGCAGCAGGACTCGCGCTCTTCGAGGTGCCACTCTCTACACCGTTCATCGCCATCAGCCGATGGTTCGCCGATCGTGTCTTCGAGGAGAAGTACGAGCTGATCCGGCAGGTCACCTTCGCGCAGAAGGAGTTGACCAGTGCATTGGTGAACGATCTCGGGCTGAAGTCTCTGGTCCGGAAACTGCGTGAGATCCTCGGTGTGCCTGTCGCGGTTGTCGACGTACACGGTCAGGTCCTCGCGAGTCATCCTGCGCGCAAGAAGTGGCCGGCGATCGCCGAGCTCCGGTCGATTGCCATCGAACAAGCCGCTCGTGCACTGCCCGGCAGCGAGCCCCTGACTTCTGCCGCCGTGGAGATCGAGGGTGTCGTGGTCGCCTATCTCTGTGCTGCGACGTCTCCCGAGCGCAGTCCGGTCATCCCCTTCGCGATCAGTCTCATCGGGTTGGAACTCGCTCGTCGCCAGGCGGTGTTGACCGGGAACCGAGAAATGTTGGGGCAGGTGCTCGAAGACATCATCTCCGAGCACCTACCGCCGTCGGAAGCCGTCCGGCGCCTCGCTCTCCATGGCCTCGACATCGATTCGAGTTTCCGAGTTCTGATCGGCAGGGTGGACTGCAGCAAGGTGCGGCTTCGTCGGGTGCCGTGGAATGTGCTCGATTTGACCGGCGAGCATTCCAGGGAACAGTTCGCCGCCCTGATCGGCGAGTCCGTCGTCGTCATCAGCCCTGCCGAGCGCGATCCCGTCGAGTCGTCGAATGCATTGTTCGATGCCCTCTCACAGCTGGGGCCGAATGCTGCGGTGGGCGTGAGTGGAGTGCATCGAGGAGTGCATGGTGTACGCATCGGACATTTCGAGGCGGGCAAGGCCGCGGCTCGCGGTCCCGGCCAACACGGTCAGCCGAGCGTGGAACCGCTGACGCTCGCCGGGTTGCTGTTGAGCAATTCGACCGTGCCTGTGCGCGACATCGCAATGAACACGCTTCAGCCGTTGATCGACTACGACAACCGCCGTGACGGAGACTTGATCAAGACGCTGAAGGTGTACCTGGAGAATGACTGCTCGTCCAGTCGCGCGGCGCGGCTACTGTTCATTCACCGAAATGGCATGCAATATCGGCTCGAGCGAATCGCCGAACTGACCGGGCGCAATCTCGCATCGTTCGATGATCGTGCGCACTTGTGGTTGGCCTTGTCCGCCATCGAGATGCCCTGAGGAACAGCTTATTTCAGACGTCGAGAACCAGTTTCGGTCCTCGGGATCGGCCGACACAGATCATCATGGTGTGGTTGGCTTCTCGCTCTGCGTCGCTGAGCAAGGAGTCCCGGTGTTCCGGTACTCCGGCGAGTACCTTGGTTTCGCAGGTGCCGCAGATGCCCTCGAGACAGCTGGTGTCCGGTGTGATCCCGGCCGCTTCGAGCGCCTCCACGATGGTCGACTCGGGTCGAACGTGCACGGTGATTCCCGACCGTGCTGCTTCTACGTCGAAACCTGACCGGGGCGCGCCGTCATCGGAGTCTGCCTTCGGCGCGAATCGCTCCATCACCAGGCTGTCCTGTGGCCAATGTGCCGCAGCGTGTGCGATCGCGTCGAGCATCGGGGTCGGCCCGCAGCAATAGATCAGGGTCTCGGGTATCGGTTCTCGCAGAATTGCGTCGAGAGGCAGCATGCCGTCGGTGTCCTGTGGGGCGATCCGGACCCGTTCGGATTCGTCACATTCCGATTTCCTTTCCAGTGCTACCAGTTCCGGCACGAACGCCATCTTCGACAGGGTGCGTCCTCCGTACCAGAGTTGCCATTGTGCAGTCGCCGCGGCGGCCTGGCGGATCATCGGCACGATGGGTGTGATGCCGATACCTCCGGCGAGGAACAGGTACCTGTGTGCCGCGCGGAACTCGAAGTTGTTTCGAGGCCCGGCAACGCGCAGCACGTCACCGGGGCGGATGGTGTCGTGGACCGCCGCGGAGCCACCTCGGCCGCCGGCGACTCGCAGCACGGCGATGCGCCACGGCGCGCCGGGCTCGGGGTCGCCACACAGTGAGTACTGCCGGACCACGCCGCCGGGTAGGTGGAGATCGATGTGGTCGCCCGGTGACCAGGTCGGGAGAGGGCGGTCGTCGGCGGAGTCGAATTGTATCGATACAACGTCGTCGGCCTCCCATCGAAGCTGGAGTACACGCACCCTCAACGGCTCGTCTGTCTTTGTCATGGGACCCACCTGAGATCAGCGCCGTCGCTGCGGCGCAGGCGAAATCGCGCGATCCTGATGTTCGCGAGATCGGCTGAAACCAGTTCAATGTGCGACGGGTCCTCGCCTTCGAGGATCAGCGCGTCTGCGGGCCCGATGCGTCGTCTGCCTTCGAAGACGACGCCCGTGACACCGACGAGAATCCAGATCTCGTGCTGCGGCCGATCGAGGCGAATCGTTCCCGTGGTGTCGATCGTGTCGACCTGGGCAGCAATGTCCCGTCGATGATGGCGCAGCCGCAGGTGCCGGTTCGCTCCCGACCCGAGTAGCGGCCCTTCGAGTACCCGTACCGTTACGTCGGATCCTGTGCGGGCGCTGGAGGTGAACCGTGATTGTCTCCGTATTTCCAGATCCCACAGCCAGGGCTCGGGCCTGTGGCTGTCGGGGCTGGCCGCAATCTCCACTCCACTGTCCACCGGGCGGTGCACCTCACTCGTCAACAGCAGCCGCATGCCGGTCCCGATTCGGTTCGGTGAGTTCGGTATCGAGCAGTTGCTGCATCATCCGGCGTGCGCGTGCGACTCCGGCGTCCTGGGCGATCAGCACGTCATTGCCACTGGCATGGCCTTCGGCCAGCATCCGTTCCTGCTGCGCCAGTGCGTCCGCATCCTCGGCAAGTACCTGACTCAGTGAACTGCGCATCAGTGCGTTGATGTCGTCGTCACCCACCGCGAAGTCACGGAAGTTCCCGTAGAAGTACCACGTGGAGTTCTCGGTTGCGGGTGTGATCGCGTTGAGTACTTCGATGTGGTAGCCGGATTCTCTCGTGTCGCCGGGAGAGGTGACACCACAATGGATGACGTGCAGAGACGGCAACCTGAATTCGGTGGTGTGCCAGCGATCCATCGGCGGCTCGACTCCCATGGCCGTGACGTAGAGATCGGACGGGTGGCAATTGGGCATGAACCGGTCGACCACTACCGCGTCCTCGGTCACCTCAACCGTGATGCCGTTTTCATACACCGCGTCGTCGCCGATCGATGTTTCATGGATGAACGCCTCATGGGTGAGATCGAGGAGGTTGTCATGGACCAACGACGACCGACAGTCGTACAAGTGTGTGAACGTCACGCCGTCCCACTCCGAGGCGGTGAGCCACGGGGTATCGGGAATCGAACTGGAATCCGCCGCACCCTCACGGGACGTGTCTCCGGGCCAGATCCAGATCCACCCGTTCCTGACCGCGACAGGAAATCTGCGGACACGCGCCTTCGCCGGCACGGACTTCTGCCCGGGCACGCGCCGGCAGATGCCATCGACGTCGTATTCGAAGCCGTGGTAACCACACCGGATCCTGCCGTCCACCAGTTGTCCGGACGACAGTGGGTACTGCCTGTGGGCGCAGGCATCGGCCAGCGCCACCACCTCGTCACCTGACCGGAACAACACGATCGCTTCCCCGCAGATCATGCGCTGAAGCGGTGTCGCGGCGCTGACCTCGTGGCTCCAGGCTGCCACGTACCACGCGTTCTTGATAAACATTCGACCTCCAATTCGGATGTCTGTGACGTTAAGCAGACGCGGAGGCGAAGGCACTGTGCGGATAGCCAGAATTGATCAGTGCTGCCGTTCAACTGCACAGTGATCTGTGCCGCACAGGCGTGGAGGGTGTGAGACGACAGCGAAAGGCCGTGGTCTTTCGCACACATCTCGAGGCACCCTTGGACGGGGTGTGCAGCAGAAGGGCAGAGCATGACAGATCATCGACCCTCGAATGAGGCGACCCTCACCGTCGAGCGGCGCACGATAGACGTGATTCCCGACAACGAACGGCACGGGACCGCGCGCAGCCAATTCACCCTGTGGTTCGGGGCGAACATGCAGATCACCGCGATCGTGGACGGCGCGCTCGCGGTCATCTTCGGAGCAGACGCCATCTGGGCGATTGTCGGATTGCTCATCGGCAACCTTCTCGGCGGCGCGGTGATGGCGTTGCATTCGGCACAGGGTCCCCGCCTGGGTCTACCGCAGATGATTTCGAGTAGGGCTCAGTTCGGTGTGCTCGGTGCATCGGTTCCGCTGATCCTGGTGGTGCTGTTGTGCCTGGGATTCGCGGCGACCGGAACGGTGCTAGCCGGTCAAGCGGTCAACGCACTACTGCACATCGACAACCCCACCGTCGGGATCGTCCTCTTCGGTGCCCTCACCGCGATCGTCGCGATCACCGGCTACAAGCTCATCCACATCATCGGCAAGGTCGCCACCGTCGTCGGAATCGTCGGCTTCAGCTATCTCGCGGCTCGCCTGTTCACGAACTACGACGTGGCCGCATTCGTCGGAGTCAAGTCCTTCGACATCGCCACCTTCTTGCTCGCCATCTCACTGAGCGCCGGATGGCAACTGACCTTCGGACCCTATGTCGCGGACTATTCGCGATACCTGCCGCGCAGCACCAGCGAACGAACAACGTTCTGGTCCACTTTTGCCGGCAGCGTGATCGGCTCACAGTGGTCGATGACCTTCGGTGCCCTGATCGCGGCGGTAGTCGGCCCCACTTTCATCAGCAATCAGGTCGGTTTCATCGGAACACTCGCCGGCCCGGCGACGGTCGCGATGTTGATGTACTTCGTGATCATCGTCGGAAAGCTGACCGTCAACTGCCTCAACGCCTACTGCGGATTCATGTCGATCGTCACCGCAGTCACCGCATTCACCGGCCAGACCCGTATCTCCAGCCTCACGCGCGTACTGTTCATCACCGCCTTCACGACCACCTCAGTGGTGATCGCACTCTTCGCCAGCGCCGACTTCCTCAACAACTTCAAGAACTTCGTCCTTCTCCTGTTGACGGTCTTCGTGCCGTGGAGTGCGATCAACCTGATCGACTACTACCTCATATCCAAAGAGCGCGTCGATATCCCAGCCCTGTACGACCCCGCAGGGCGATACGGGCGGTGGAACACGACCGCGCTGACCTGCTACCTGGTCGGTGTCCTCGTCCAGATCCCGTTCCTCGCACAATCGCTGTACACAGGTCCGGTCACAGAACTACTCGGCGGGGCCGACATCTCATGGATCGTCTCACTGCTGGTCACGGGCCTTGTCTACTACCCGGCCGCCCGACGGACCAGCAACCCACCCGCACACATGATCTACCCGGCCGAGCTGAACATGTCCGCCGCGAAACCCCGCAGCGCAACTCCACCCGCAGAGGTTTCCGCCACCGCACCGGATCTCGCCGCCACACCCGGCGCCGGCGCACCCCACTCCACGCAATAGGACACTCCACCCTCGCGGTCTGCGGTGCGGGCGCTCCGATCGTCGCTGACCGGTGGGCGTGGCATCCGACGGCGAAATTCGGTACCTGCTCCGCATGATGACGGATTCCATGTCCGGCTCACGGACGGCACGCTGAATCGTGTCGGTCCGATCGCCGAGACCACTACACCGTCATCACCGAAGGAAACTCCCATGAAATTCATCATGTTGAGCGAATGTGCAACCGAGCCCGGTACCTCTCACCATCGTCGATTCCGGGACATGGTGGAGGAGGCTGTCTTCGCGGAGGAGATGGGCTTCCACGGCTGGGGTACATCCGAACATCATTTCTTCAACGACATGGCCGTCACGCCCGCACCCGAGTGTCTGTTCACCGCGGTCGCGATGCGTACGAATCGGATTCGCCTGCGCTACATGAGTCGCCTCATCAGCGTCATCCATCCGATCCTGGTCGCCGAGCAGACCGCGGTAACCGATCTGCTGTCCGACGGACGGGTCGAGCTGACGACCGCTCGGGGAAACACGTTGCTGCAGCTCGATGCGTTCGGGGTGTCGCTCGACGAAACCCGTGGCCGGTCCGAGGAGGCGCTCGAGCTCATCGTGCGAGCGCTGAGCGATGACACGTTCAGCCATGACGGCCCGCATTGGGGCACGATCCCCGAACGGCGGTTGAGCCCGAAATCGTTGCAGAATCCGCATCCGCCGTTGTACAAGATCGTGCAGAGCGTGGAATCCGCTGCCGACGCTCGACGTAAGGGTCTGGGCCTGATCACCTCGGATGCCTATCTGGGCTGGGAGGTGCTGCAGGCGCATCTCGACGCGTACAACTCGGTGCCCGAGGGAGAGATCTCACCAGTGGGCCGCTACGCGGTGAAGTCCGCAGCCAGCAGTGTCATGTCGGTGCGGTGTGCGTCGACGACCGACGAGGCGCTCGCTCTCGCCGAGGCGGACCTGCTGAAGTTCGCCCAGATGGTCATCAACGACATCTACGTCCAGCTGGCGGAGCGTTCACCCGAGGAGTACGGCGAGTTCTCCCGGATCGGGCAGCTGCGCAAACACGCCAATGACGCGGAGTGGCTGCGGACCTGCGGCCCGACCGTGCTGGTCGGCGATCCGGCCCACTGCATCGAGCAATTGCAGCGCCACTCCGACATCGGTGCGAACGAGGTGGTGCTCCGCATCGAAGGCGGAACCCACGACGACCGGATGCAGACGATCGAGAATCTGGGCCGATACGTCTTCCCGTACTTCGACAACCCCGCCGGCGTCGTTCGCACCGGCCCGGTCGGATTGCTGCCGGGCGATCCCCGGCAGCGTCCGAGCTACGAGACCGATACCGCGGAAGAGTTGGCAGGGTGACGATGTCGACCTTCGATCGCGAGAAAATGGCCGAGGTCCAGCGCAACGTGGTCCGTGCGATCGACGAGCGGAATCCGCTGTTGTTCGCGACGCTGTACACGGAGGCGGGCGCATTGCTCCCCTCCGACGGGCGTGTGGTGCGTGGACGCAACTCGATCGCCGACTTCTTCGGCAACTGGCTGACGGCCGGTTTCGTCAAGCAGACCCTTGCGGATGTGGAATTGACGGTCGGCGACGCCGTGGCGGTCGAGGAAGGGCTCGCGACCGCGGGGTACGCCGACGGATCCGAGATCTCCAGCCGATACCTCGTCGTCCACGTCCGCCAGGACGACGGGTCGTGGTTGATGCATCGAGACATCTGGACCCAGGTGGGGCACGACGTGGCCGTGGAGGTGTCCTAGGTGGTGATGTCGATCGAGGAATACGCGTCCTTCGACGCCACCGGGCTGGCGGAGTTGGTCCGCTCGGGTGAGGTGAAACCGTCGGAGGTGCACGAGGTCGGTGTGCAGGCGGTCGACATCGCCGACGATCGCCTTCGGGCGAGCGCCGAAGGTCCGTGGCCGACACCGTTGGAGGCATCCACGGACGGGGTGTTCACCGGGGTGCCGTTCGTGGTGAAGGACATTTTGTGTCACGCCGCCGGTGTGCCGGTCCATATGGGCAGCCGCGCACTGTCCGACGGGCTTGTGTTCGATCACGATTCGGAACTGATGGCTCGTTTCCGGCGTGCCGGTCTCGCCGCGGTCTGTACGACGAAAACGCCGGAGTTCGCGCTGAACGGCACGACCGAGCCGTTGCTCGGCGGTGCAGTACTCAATCCGTGGGATCCGGCCAAGAGCCCCGGTGGATCCAGTGGTGCGTCGGCGGCGCTGGTCGCGGCCGGCGCAGTTCCCATCGCGCACGGCAATGACGGTGCCGGTTCGATTCGCATCCCCGCATGTCACACCGGCACCGTCGGTCTCAAGCCGAGCCGCGGGCGCGTCCCCCTGGGGCCGGGTCTGCAGGAAGCCTTCTACGGCAACGCGGTGGAGTTCGCCATTACCCGGACGGTGCGGGATTCGGCGGCGCTACTCGATGCGGTGCAGGGAAACCTTCCCGGTGAGAAGTACGGTGCACCGCCACCGGTGCGGCCGTACGTGGAGGAGTTGGAGACGCCGCCCGCTCGGTTACGGATCGCGGTGTGTCCGGACTCGTGGACCGACCGGAGGGTGCATCCCGCGGTGGTGCAGACGATCGAGTCCACCAGCCGGATGCTCTCCGATCTCGGCCATGACGTGGAGATCGTCACGCCGAGACTGGATTGGGAGGAGTTTCTCGCCGCGCTGACGATCACGTTCTGCGCGGGGACCGCTGCGGCGGCGGTCCCGCTCGGTGAGGAACTCGGAGTCGGACTGAGTCCGGACTTCTTCGAGGCGACGACGATCGCGTGCGCCGAGGCGGGCCGCGCGATGACGCCGCTCGATCTCGCGCGCGCCTTCGCGACGAACAATACGATCAGTCGGCAACTGGCGGCGTTCATGGCGGACTGGGACCTCCTGGTCACACCGGTCTCGATCACGCCGCCCGTCGATCTCGGGACGTTCGACGCCAACGACGAGTCGCTCGGCGCGCAGGAGTGGGTGCGCCATATCTTGACGCCACATCCGACGACCGCCCTGTACAACGTCACCGGTGCGCCGGCGATCAGTCTTCCGCTCGGCATGTCGAATGAGGGGCTCCCGATCGGAGTGCAGTTCGGCGCCAACGCCTATCGCGAGGACCTGTTGCTGAAGCTGGCGGCGCAAGTCGAGCAGGCGCGGCCGTGGGCCGATCGTCGACCGGGACTACACGTGGCGAACCTGAGCGAGTCGTCATGATCGTCGTCGTCACCGAAGAGTTCGGCGTGGAACGTGTGATCCGTCTCGACGACCCGGACAACTTCACCGAGCTGGCGGTCGACGTGGTCGGGCTGTCCCGGGACGAGCTGGACGCGGTAGCCGGCGCGGACGGGGCAGGGTTCGTCGAGGGTGATCATCTGTGGATCGACGTCGACTTCCTTCGTAGCCGAGGCCGCGGGACCGTTCAGTGGAACGCCGGTTTCGCAGCGATGATCGCCTACGCCCGGGGTAAGGGCTGGACCGATGCCGACGGAACCCGGGTGCGCGCGCACATCCGTTGCGGCTGAGGCTGTTCGGATGGGTGGTTGCCTCACTGTCGTCGGCGCCGACCGGACGACTACCGGTCGGGTCTCGGTGCGATCAGTGAGGCAATCTCCATGCGTCTCCGGAGCCCGCATTTGGCGAGGACGTGTGCGACGTGGGTGTCGACGGTGCGCTTGCCGATGATCAGTTCTGCCGCGATCTCTTTGTTCGTCATTCCGCGTGCAACGAGCTCGGCGATTTCGCGTTCGCGTGGGGTGAGGTCGTTCAGGGCCGGGTGTGGGTCCGGTGTCCGATTTCGGCCGTCGCCGGCAGCGGCCGAGGCGGTGGCGTCCGCGTCCGCGTCCGCGTCCGACAGCGTCGCGATCCAGTCGATTCCGAGTGCCGCGCCTTTCGCGGTTGCAGTGGTGATGTCACGGTCGGGCAGGTGGTCACGGATGGTGCGGTAGCACGTATCGCGGCGTTCGATCAGTCGATGAACTCCCATGACGGCGGTTCCGCTCGCGGACCAGTACGACTGCAGTGCGCCCAGTAGTGTCGCTGCTTCGGAGTACCTGCCGGTGTCCGCGGCAAGCCAGGCGAGGAGTTCGCCGATCAATGCGATTCCCAGCTGATCGTCGATCGTGGCCATGGTCGCCAGCGCGTGCCGTGCGATTGCTTCGGCTCGCTCGTACGAGCCTTGCAGGTATGCGCTCAGGGCCTGCACCCATCGGGCGTAGGAGATGCACCAGTGGTCACTGTTTCGCTCACAGATGGTGACGGACTCGCGACAGCATTCGTCGGCGAGGTCGAACTGGCGGTATATGCAGTAGGCCTCCCCGAGGTGATACAAGAACATGGCGGTGCCGAGGTCGTCGCCGCGATCTCGCGTCTCCGAGATGGCGGTTCGGTACAGCTCGACGCCCGCATCGAAGTCTTCCCGGAAGAAGTGCACCGCTCCCAGCAGTGCCGTGCCGTAGGAGGTTGCGCGGGGATCGTCCTGTCGGCGGGCCTGTGCCAGGCACTCCTTCAGATGCTGTTCGGCGCGATCGGTCTCGCCGGTGATCAGCAGGTTCCACCCGAGGGTCCACAGCAGTCGCGGCTCGTGCGGAATGCCGAATCGACGAAGACGATCGGACGCCAGCTCGGACCACAATCGGCCCTCACGGAGGTGTCCGCAGCCGATCCAGTAGAACCACAGGTCGGCAACCATGGCGGCGCCGACTGCGCACCGCTCACCGGATTCGACCGCCCAGTCGAATGCCGAACGCATGTTGGCAATTTCATCGGTCGCGGTGGCACTCGCACGGCGTTGGTTCGGACCGAACCACTCGCTTTCCGATTGCGCTGCCACAGTGGAGTAGTACGCCAGGTGCCGATCACGCAGGCCGGCCTGCGACACGGCGACTGCGACGATTGCGCCGTCGCGTTCGAGCTTCACCTGCCCGAACTCGCGGATGGTATCGAGCATCTGGAATCGAAGCACATCTCCCGATTGCCGCCGCACCAGGATGGATTGCTGAACGAGACCGTCCACGATGTCGGCAGTGTCCGCGGTGCCGGCGAGGACACAGACGCTACGCACCGCGTCGAGGGAAGCCGAACCGGCGAAGACGGAAAATTGGGCCCACAGCGACTTCTGGGCCGTGCTGCACTGATCCCAGGTCCACTCGAGTAGTGTCCACAGGCTGCGGTGGCGCGGATGCATGTCGCGGGGGCCGCCGTGGAGGAGTCCGAATCGATCAGTGAGCCGAACGGTGATGTCCTGGATCGACATCGTCCGTGTCCGCAGTGCCGCGAGCTCGATGGCGAGGGGTAGTCCGTCCAGGCGGTGGCACAGTTCGATGACGTCGCTCTCGCTGCGGGTGTCGTATTTCCACCCGCTGGCGGCCTGTGCGCGTTCCCGAAACAGCGCGATGGCGTCTTTCGAGGAATCCGAGCGCCCTTCGCCTGTGGGGTCGGCCGCGAACGGCTGAACCGGGAGCACGAACTCGGCGCTGATGTCCAACGGTGTTCGCGACGTCGCGAGAATTCTCACGTGCGGGCACTGGGCAAGCAGGCTCGCGGCGATGTCCCCTACTTCGGTGGTGAATTTGTCGCAATTGTCGAAGACCAGCAGCACGGTGTCGTCGCCGAGTTGTTCGGCGAGCGACACGGTTCCGGGTCCCGGTATCGAATCCTGGACCGCCTGCAGGACGAACCTGCCGTCCTGAACGAAACTGAAGTCGGTCAGCCACACGCCATCAGGAAACGCGCGCTGTAACGCCTGCGCAGCGGACTTCGCGGTTCGGGTCTTCCCGACACCCCCGATGCCGGTCAACGTCAGCAAGCGCGCTTTTCGGAGCAATGTCTTGATTTCGCGGATTTCCTGGTTGCGTCCGACGAAGCTCGTCCCGTCGGCGGGAATATTGTGTCGACTGCGGTCGCGTGTCACGCGATCCGCCCCGACGCCGGGTATCGCTCGCGGCCGGTTCGTCCCAGTCGGTGCGCGATGCGGTTGGGTTCCGAGTGCGGTGGGGGTGGCGATGTCGTCGACAGGAAGCCCATGGAGTTGTTGGATCCTTCGCAGTTCGATTCCGTATTCCGTCGCCGTCGCCGGCCTGTGGCCGGGCTCCGGCGCCATGGCATGCTCGATCGCGGCGCAGACATCGGCAGGAATGTCGTACTCGTGCAGGGGAGGAAGCGGTTCGTTCGTGATACGCAGGAACTGCGCGACGACGTCCTCGCCTGCGCGCCGCTCGAACGCGGCATGACCGGTCACCGCACTGAACAACGTCGCCCCCAGACCGTAGACGTCCGAGGCAACGCTCGCCGGCTGCCCACGGAGCAGTTCTGGTGCCGTGAACGCCGGTGAGCCGAGAACGACGCCGGCGGCGGTGTGGAACCCGCCGGCGGTTCGCGCGATACCGAAGTCCGTCAACTCGGGTTCGCCGTACTCGGTCAACAGAATGTTCCCGGGCTTGACGTCGCGATGGAGAATGTCGAGCCGGTGCGCGGCGGCGAGCGCACCCGCGATCTTCACGCCGAGCCGAACCGCCTCGGCCCAGCCGACCGGGCCGTGCCGCCGGAGTTGGGTCTCCAGCGATTCGTTCCGGTGGTAGGGCATCACGAGGTAGGGCCGACCGCTGCCGGTGGCTCCGGCATGCAGGATCGTGACGATATTGGGGTGTCCGGAGAGGCGGCCCATCGCGTGCTGCTCCTGGATGAACCGTTCCGCACTCTCTTCGTCGAGGTCCGCGGTCAGGATCTTGACCGCCACTGCGCGTTCGAGTGGCTTCTGCTGGCAGCGGTAGACCACTCCGAACCCGCCGCGTGCGATCTCCTGCGCATCGCAGAGGCCCTCGGCAGCCAACTCGGAGACGATATCGGCTGCCGGTTGGCGCTGCGTGGCCAGCGGGTCGATATCAGCCATGGCCGTACCCCCGTCCCGGGCTCGGCGAAGGTGTGCGTCGGTGGACAAATCTGCCACTCGAGTCTATTCCTGCCCGGCGGCCATCGAAGAGATTCGGTTCCGGTCACCTGTCGCGGCTCACCTCACTCGCGCGAGGCCGGTGTCCTCCAGGACCCATCCAGGAACGTCGAACCCGACGTCGAGTCCGGCCTGACGGAGGCGCTCGGCGAGGTCGTTCCGCAGTCGATCGGTCAGCGGCCATTCCTCGTCGACGGTGATCACGGCGCCGGCCGCGACACCCACTCGAACCGCGTCGGCGATCAAACCCTCCAGCAACCTGGGTGACGACGGGAATGGAACCGCCCGGCGTCCGTCGGGGACGTCGGCGTCAGTGGGCGACGAGTCCGTGGTGTCGATGAGCAACAGTGGTACCGGCGTTCTCCCGGATTCGTCGTTCTCGAGCCTGCTGCTCGCCAACGCCGCCTCACGGAGGTTGTCTGCATCCAGCAGGTGCGGGAATGTCGCACAGTCCGCACCGGTCGGCGTGAACGTGGGCGTGCTGTCGCGCCCCGTGACGAACACCGTGATGCGAGGTGCAGCCGATCGGGCCCTAGCCATGGTGCACCGCCGCGAACTTGCTCCGGAAGAACAGCAGCGGTGACCGGTCGATCTCCGCCGAGATACTGCGCAGTGCGAGAAGCACGAGGAAGTGGTCGCCGGCGGGAATGGGATCCGACGGTGTGGCCTCGAACCATGCGGAGGCATCGTCGACGACCACCGCACCCGACGCGGTCACGCTGTAACCGATCGAGTCGAATCGCTTGCCCGCCTCACCCGCGGACAGTTGCAGTCCGCAGGCACCTTGCGATTCGGCCAAGATGCTCGCGCCGATCGCCTCCGCTCCCGCGATCAGCGGCCACGTGGCAGATTCGTTGCGGATGGACACGACCATCAACGGCGGATCGAGCGAGACATTGGTGAACGAACTCACCGCCATGCCCACGGGTTCACCGTCCACCACCGCGCCGAGTGCGAGAACACCGCTCGGGATTCCTCCGTAGAAGGTCCGCAAGGTGTGGGTGTCGAAGGGTTCGAAGCTCGTCGTCATGGCGATGCACTCCCGGTGGATCGGATTGAACAGGCAGTTCACATTCTCGGACGACGCCGCCGACTTGCCATCCGTTCTTATACCTAGCCGGTTACGGATTCGAGGACACGGACACCGCGCGCACCGGTCGTGATCCGCACCGAATCAGCACGATGACGGATACCCCGGCAGGCCCGTGATCGGCACGCTGGAATCCCGTGACGACGCCACACCTGCTCGCCCCTATGGCGCTTCTCGAGGGCACCCCACACCCGCTGATCACGCGTTAGGAGATCTCACATGCAGAACACACGACCGGCCGTCATGAAGGACGGCATCCCGCACTATCGGATGTTCATCGACGGCGAGTGGGTGGATACCCCGGATCACTACGACATCGTCGATCCTGCCACCGAGGACATCGTCTCCACCTCCGCCAGAGCGACTACGCACCATGTCGATGCAGCCGTGGCCGCAGCGCAGCGTACCTTCCAGGACGGATTCTGGCGCCGAACCCCCGTCGTCGAGCGGGCCGCTGTCTTCGATCGTGCGGCAGCCATGCTCGCTGCTCGAACGGACGAGATCGCGACGATCAGCTCACGCGAGACGGGTATCCCGATTCGATCGGCGCTGGCCATGGCCGTGAATGTCCCGCACAAGCACCTGCAGTACTACGCAGAGCTGACCCGCACATTCGAATGGACCCGGCCGACCCCGATCGGTGGGGAGGTGCTGCACGGCGGAGTCGTCAAGAAGGAGCCGATCGGTGTTTGCGCCGGCATCTGTCCGTGGAATTTCCCGGCCGGCATCGCCGTCTGGAAGTCGATTCCCGCGCTGGCGGCCGGAAACAGCGTGGTGTTGAAGGTCGACGAGAAGACACCGAGCTTTGCGCTCGAGCTGGCGGCGATGCTGCGTGACGCAGGCCTGCCCGATGGTGTCTTCAACGTCCTCGTCGGCGACGGTGCAACCGTCGGCGAGCATCTGGTCCGGCATCCCGAGGTGCGCCTGGTGTCCTTCACCGGATCGACCGCTACCGGTCGGCGGGTGATGGCCAACGCGTCCGCCACGATCAAGCGCGTGCATCTCGAACTCGGCGGCAAAGGCCCGAACATCGTCCTCGACGACGCCGATCTCGACCTCGCCGTCGACGGCTCGATTTACGCGTTCGCGCTCCATGCGGGGCAATCGTGTGAATCGGGCACGCGCCTGCTTCTCCCGTCATCGATTCATGACGAATTCGTCGACCGCCTCGTCGCACGTCTGCAGACACTGCAGATGGGCAATCCGCTCGATCCGTCCACTGATGTCGGCGCGGTAATGACTGCGGCGCAGCGTGATCGCATTCTCCGCTACATCGAGACCGGAAAGGCTGCGGGCGCCCGGCTCGTCTTCGGAGGCGGTGTTCCAGAAGGACCTCAGTTCACGAAGGGGTTCTGGGTGGAACCTACGGTCTTCACCCACGTCACGAACGACATGATCATCGCCCGCGAGGAAATCTTCGGGCCTGTGCTGTCGATCATGTCCTACGACAGTGTCGACGAGGCCGTCAAGATCGCCAACGACAGCGAGTACGGTCTGGCAGCCGGCGTGTGGAGTTCGGACAATCGACGCGCGTTGGACGTGGCCGATGAGCTTGAAGCCGGTTCGGTATGGATCAACGACTGGCACAACATTTCCCAGTTCCTGCCGTTCGGCGGTTACAAGCAGAGCGGTGTGGGACGCGAACTCGGACCGGATGCGCTCGCAGAGTTCACCCAGGACAAGTCGATCACGGTCGACCTGTCGGGTGATCTGCGCCGCCGGGCGTACGGGCTCGTACTCGGAACCCCTCCGCTCTGACTTTGGGCGATTCGCCGAAATGTGGGAACCACACAGTGGTACGCACCCGACTACGCCCGACGACGCAGCCCGCCACTCAGGCGAGGTCGAACCGGTCCAGGTTCATCACCTTGTCCCACGCGGAGACGAAGTCCCGGACGAACTTCTGCTGTGCGTCGTCGGCCGCGTAGACCTCCGCGAGAGCCCGAAGCTCGGAGTTCGACCCGAACACGAGGTCGACGCGGCTTCCGGTCCACTTCACCGCACCGGTGGAGGCGTCGCGCCCCTCGTAGACGTGCGGGTCCGTGGCCGTCGGGGCCCACTGCGTATCCAGGTCGAGAAGGTTCACGAAGAAGTCGTTCGTCAGCGATCCGGGCTTCTCGGTCAGGACACCCACAGATGACTGCCCGTAGTTCGCATCCAGGACGCGCAAACCGCCGACCAGTACCGTCAGTTCGGGCGCGCTGAGCGTCAGCAGATCCGCCTTGTCGATCAGCTGGTACTCGGCGGGGAGGCGACCCGGCCTTCCGAGGTAGTTGCGGAAGCCGTCTTCGGTCGGCTCGAGCGCCGAGAACGACTCGACGTCGGTCTGCTCCTGAGTGGCGTCGGTACGACCCGGGCTGAACGGCACCTCGATATCGAGGCCGGCGTTCCTCGCGGCCAGCTCGACCGCCGCATTGCCACCCAGCACGACGAGATCGGCGAACGAGACGCGCTTCGTACCGGTCCGTTCCGTGTTGAACGATTCCTGTACCTCTTCGAGTACGCGGACGACCTCGGCAAGTTCGTCGGGATTGTTGACCTCCCAGCCGCACTGCGGCTGCAGGCGGATACGACCACCGTTGACGCCTCCGCGCATGTCGCTGCCACGGAAGGTCGACGCGGCCGCCCATGCGGTGGACACCAACTGCGCGATCGTCAGGCCGGATTCGAGGATCCGGGCCTTCAGGGACGCGATGTCGGCGGCGTCGACGAGGTCGTGCGTCACGGCGGGGATGGGATCCTGCCACAGCAGCGTCTCCTCGGGCACGAGCGACCCGAGGTAGCGCACGGCGGGGCCCATGTCGCGGTGGGTCAGCTTGTACCAGGCCCTGGCGAACTCGTCGGCAAGCTCGTCCGGGTGGTCGAGCCAGCGCCGGGTGATCCGTTCGTACGCCGGGTCCACGCGCATCGCGATGTCCGTCGTCAACATCACCGGGGCATGCGTTTTCGACGAATCGTGGGCGTCGGGCACGGTGTCGGCTCCGGCACCGCCCTGCGGGATCCACTGCCACGCGCCGGCGGGACTCTTCGTCAGCTCCCACTCGTATCCGTAGAGGGTCTCGACGAAGCTGTTGTCCCACGTCCGCGGCGTGGGTGTCCAGGCGCCCTCGAGGCCGCTGGAGATGGTGTCGCCGCCCTTGCCGGTGCCGAAGGAACTCGTCCAGCCCAGACCCTGCTGTTCGATCGGGGCGGCTTCAGGTTCGGGACCGACCAGGTCGGCCGGACCGGCCCCGTGGTTCTTTCCGAATGTGTGGCCACCGACGATCAGTGCCGCCGTCTCGATGTCGTTCATCGCCATCCGGCGGAACGTCTCCCGGATGTCGGCCGCGGAGGCGAGCGGATCCGGGTTGCCGTTCGGGCCTTCCGGGTTCACGTAGATCAGACCCATCTGCACCGCGCCGAGCGGCGTCTCGAGGTCGCGGTCCCCGCTGTATCGCTCGTCGCCGAGCCACGTCGTCTCCGGAC
>JBCEBZ010000492.1:0-2659 GCA_039206675.1 Rhodococcus sp. (in: high G+C Gram-positive bacteria)
ACGTGCGCGAGGTGGGATGAACCGTGAGGAACGAGGGTGACGATGGCGACCATAACGGCAGCCGTGGCGGCGGGGTACGAGGCCGCGGATCTGCTCGTCGAGCGGATCGATTCGGTCGTGACCGTGACATTCAATCGGCCGGACAAGCTCAACGCGGTGACACCGGGAATGTACGAGCATCTCGGGCTGGTGTGTGCACAGGTGGACGCGGATCCGTCGATCCGGTTGCTGGTGTTGCGGGGCGCGGGGCGGGCGTTCGCGGCCGGATCCGATATCGGGCATTTCCGCTCGTTCACCGGCGGTGCGGACGGGGTGGCCTACGAGGACCGGTTCGTGTCCGTCCTGCAGCGGCTCGAGGGGGTGCGGGTGCCGACGCTGGCGGTGATCGACGGGGTGTGCGCGGGGGCGGGGTTGGTGCTGGCGGCCGCGTGCGATGTCCGGGTCGCGACGACGGGCTCGGTGTTCGGATTGCCGATCGCCCGGACGCTGGGCAATGCGCTGTCGGCGTATCCGCTCGGGTTGCTGTCCGATCGGATCGGGTCCGCCCGGCTGACCGCGATGGTCGCGCGGGCGACGATGCTGCCCGCCGCCGAGGCCGCGTCGATCGGATTCGTGACAGAGGCGGTGGCCCCCGAGGTGTTCGACGACCTGATCGCGCAGGTGGCAGGTGAGCTGCTGGCGGCGGCGCCGTTGACGGTGGTCTCGACCCGGGAGGTGCTGCGCCGAACCCGGACCGCGGGATTGCCGGAGACCGCGGATCTGATCCACACGGTGTACGACAGCGCCGACTTCCGGGCCGGGGTGTCGGCGTTCCTGCGGGGCGAACGCGCCCAGTGGTCGGGAACCTGACCCACCGGCGGCGGAACCACGGCCTGCGCTGGTGCTTTATGCTGTGCGGTGCAGCTGGTTCGCCCGGCACGGTCGTGAGGAGCCCCGAAGACCGCACCAGGCGTCGAAGCACACCGGACTCTTTTCGGGTTGTCGGGGTGTGAGAGGGAACCCGGTGGAAATCCGGGACTGTCCCGCAGCGGTGAGTGGGAACGACCGCCGTCATATGCACTGGGCATCTGCCTGGGAAGCGACGGCCACTAGGTCCGGTGGATGCCACCGGGTGCCCGCGAGTCCGAAGACCTGCCGACTGTGTCGGGCACGCCGTGCCCGACCGTCCACCGCCTCGGGGAATGGGCGTGTAGGCCTTCTCGTGTCGCAGCATGCGTTGTCTCGGGCTCGAGAGGTGTACTCGTTTCTGCCGGTGGTGGTCCCTCCCTGCACGTAACTGGAGATACACCGTGACCACCCTCTTCACCGCGACCGTACTGGGATCACCTCGCATCGGCCCGAATCGCGAACTCAAGAAGGCCGTCGAGGCCTACTGGGCCGGCCGCTCCGACGCCGCCGCCCTGACCGAGGTCGGCGCCGACCTGCGCCGGCAGAACTGGACCGACCTGCGCGATGCCGGGCTCGATTCGATCCCGGTCAACACGTTCTCGTACTACGACCAGGTCCTCGACACCGCCGTCCTGCTCGGCGCCCTGCCCGACCGTGTCGCCGGCATCGACGACGACCTCGACCGGTACTTCGCCGCCGCCCGCGGCACCGACACCGTCACCCCGCTGGAGATGACGAAATGGTTCGACACCAACTACCACTACCTCGTCCCCGAAATCACCCCGTCCACCACGTTCACCCTGGATGCGTCGAAGGTGATCGGCGAACTCCGTGAGGCCCTCGACCTCGGCATCGCGGCCCGACCGGTGATCGTGGGCCCGGTGACGTTCCTGCTGCTGTCGAAGGCCGTCGGCTCGGACGCACCGCTTCTGGACCGGATCGACGAGCTGGTGCCGTTGTACGCGGATCTGCTGACCCGGCTCCACGACGCCGGCGCCGAGTGGGTGCAGATCGACGAACCCGCGCTGGTCGCCGACCGCACCCCCGAGGAGATCGCGGTCGCCAAACGCGTCTACGACCGGCTGTCCGCAGTCGAGTCCCGTCCCGCGATTCTGCTGGCGTCGTACTTCGGCGGCCTCGGTGACGCGCTCCCCGCGATCGCCGCCACCGGCATCGAGGGGATCGCCGTCGATCTGGTCGCCGGATCCGACGCCCTCGCCGCGGTTCCCGAGCTGACCCGCAAGCACGTCGTCGCCGGCGTCGTCGACGGACGCAACATCTGGCGCACCGACCTCGAGAACGCCCTGACCACCCTCGGCACCGCGTTGGGCAGCACCGGATCGCTGGCGGTGTCCACCTCCTGCTCGCTGCTGCACGTCCCCTACACGCTCGATGCGGAGCGGTCTGTGGACGCGGCGCTTCGTTCGTGGCTGGCGTTCGGGTCGGAGAAGGTTCGCGAGGTGGTGACCCTGGCCACCGCATTGACGCAGGGCCGGCAGGCGGTGGAGGGACGGTTCGCGCTGGACCGGGCGGCACGAGCGACCCGGGCCACGGATTCGCGGCTGCGCGACGGCGCGATCCGGGCTCGGCTGGAGTCAATCCTGTCCTCCGATCCCGGCAGGTCTCCGGCGGATCGGCGTCGTGAGGCGCAGGCCGGGTTGAATCTGCCGTTGCTGCCGACCACCACGATCGGCTCGTACCCGCAGACGACGGAGATCCGCCTCGCCCGCGCGTCCTTGCGTAAGGGTGCGATCACGAAGGCGGAATACCT
>JBCEBZ010000493.1:0-9348 GCA_039206675.1 Rhodococcus sp. (in: high G+C Gram-positive bacteria)
GGACGCTGGAGGCGGCGAGCGACGGATCGCTCGAGGCCGACACCGTCGAACGCTCGCTGTACACCGAGCGGTTCCTGCTGGCGCGTCCCCTGCTGCGGGCCCTCACCGACGCCCCCTGTGTGCTGCTCGTCGACGAGATCGACCGTGCCGACGACGAGTTCGAGGCGTTCCTGTTGCAGGTCCTCGACGAGAACGCCGTCACGATCCCCGAACTCGGCGAGGTGCGGGCGGCGACGCCGCCGCTGGTGGTGCTCACGTCCAACCGCACCCGCGAGCTGCACGACGCGCTCAAGCGCCGCTGCCTGTACCACTGGCTCGAACACCCGGACCTGGCGCGGGAGGTCGAAATCCTGCGCCGCCGCATCCCCGGCATCGGCGCCGAACTCGCCGGCCAGGTCGCCCGCGCCGTCCATTCCCTGCGCGCGATGGAACTGCTCAAGCCGCCGGGGGTGGCCGAGTCGCTGGACTGGGCGCGCGCACTGCAGGAACTCGACCGGGACGTGCTGGACGCGGAGACCGCCGCCGCGACGCTCGGCGCCGTCCTGAAGTACCGCGAGGACCTCGAACGCGTGGCCCGGGCGGGACTGGACCGGCTCCTCGCGGGGTGAGCACCGTGCCCGCGGCCCCCGACGCCGGTGACCCGCTGGTGGGGTTCGCCGGCTTCGCGCACGCCCTCGCGGCGGCGGGACTGCCGGTCGCGTCGGACGCCGTCGCCGCGTTCGCGCGGGCCCTGCGCCAGGTGGAGGTGGGCGATCCGAGTCAGGTGTACTGGGCGGGTCGCGCGACGCTGTGCCGCGGTCCCGACGACATCCCGCGGTACGACTCGGCGTTCGAGGGCTGGTTCGGCGGTACCGTCCCCGCGCGCACGCCGCGGTCCGGGGAGCAGCCGCGCCGGGCCAGGACCGCCGCGCTGACCGGGACGGACGGCGGCGACACCGGTGGGGACGCGCCGCGGCTGCGGGTCGCGGCCGACGACACCGAGGTGTTGCGCCACCGGGACATCGCCGACCTCTCCGCGGCCGAGCGCGCGCACCTCGCCGAGCTGATCGCCACCCTGCGCCCGCGGCCCCCGACCCGCCCGGCGATCCGGATGCGCCCCGCCCGCCGCGGCGCCGTCGATCCGCGGCGCACGGTGCGGGGGATGCTCGCGGCGGGCGGCGAACCGGTGCGGCCGAGCCACCACCGCAAGGCCACCCGGCCGCGCCGGATGGTGCTGCTGATCGACGTGTCCGGATCGATGAGCCCGTACGCCGACGCGCTCCTGCGGTTCGGTCACGTCGTCGCGCGGAGCAACCCGGCGGGCACCGAGGTGTTCTCGCTGGGCACCCGGATGACCCGGCTGTCCCGGGCGCTGCGGGTCCGCGACCCGGAAGTGGCGCTGGCCGCCGCGAGCCGGGCCGTGCCCGACTGGGCGGGCGGCACCCGCCTCGGCGAGACGCTGCGCGCATTCCTGGACCGCTGGGGGCGGCGCGGGGTGGCCCGCGGCGCCGTGGTGGTGATCTTCTCCGACGGGTGGGAGCGCGGTGACCCGACCCTGCTCGCGGAGCAGATGGCTCAGCTGCGCCGGCTCGCCCACGCCGTGCTGTGGGTGAATCCGCATGCCGGCGCGGACGGGTACGAACCGGTGCAGTCCGGGATCGTCGCCGCGCTGCCGTACGTCGATCGCCTCCTCGCCGGCCACAGCCTCGCGACGCTGCAGGAACTGCTGGAGGTGGCGCGCCGGACGTGACCGATCCGGACACGGTTCCCCGATTCCGGGTGTTGTCGGGGCCCGGTCGGCGCAGAGTAGGACGTATCACCTGAGGCTCTCTGCTTTGGAGGCGCGATGCGCATCACTGTCACCGTCGACGGAACGGCATACACGGACGAGGTGGAACCGCGACTGCTGCTCGTCCACTATCTACGGGACCGGCTCGGCAAGGTCGGCACGGTCATCGGCTGCGACACCGGAAACTGCGGGGCGTGCACCGTTCATCTGAACGGTCACAGCGTCAAGTCCTGCTCGGTGCTCGCCGTGCAGGCCGACGGTGGCGACGTCCTCACCGTCGAGGGCCTGTCCCGCAACGGGACATTGCATCCCGTGCAGCAGGCGTTCCACGACAACCACGCCCTGCAGTGCGGCTACTGCACCCCCGGCATGATCATGCAGACCCTCGACCTGCTCGCCGAGGAACCCGACCCGGACGAGCGGACGGTGCGGCTGGGGTTGGAAGGCAACCTGTGCCGGTGCACCGGGTACCAGAACATCGTCACCGCGGTCCAGGACGCGGCGCAGCGGTTGCGCGGCGGCGGCACCGTGGAAACACCCGCGGATGCCCCGAAGACGGACACCGCGCAGGGAGGTGTGCGATGACCGCCACCGCCGAACCGGAAATCGGCAAGGCCCGCACACGCAAGGAGGACGAACACCTGGTCACGGGCCGCACCCGCTGGACCGACAACCTCGTGCTGCCCGGCATGCAGCACCTGGCGATCCTGCGCAGCCCGTTCGCGCACGCCCGCATCACCGGAATCGACACTTCCGCCGCCCGCGAGATGCCCGGTGTCGTCGCCGTCCTCACCGGTGCCGATCTGGCCGACGAACAGGGCAGCCTGCCGTGCGCCTGGCCGATCACCCCGGACATGAAGTCGCCGCCCGCCCCGTCGCTCGCGGTCGACCGGGTGAACTTCGCCGGCGAGGCCGTCGCGGTCGTGGTGGCGCGCAGCGCCTACGAGGCGCACGACGCACTCGAGGCGATCGACGTCGACTACGACGACCTGCCGGTCGTGCTGGACCTCGCGTCCGCGGCGGCCGACGGCGCCGACCTCGTGCACCCCGATCTCGAGACGAACGTCAGCGCCACCTGGACCTTCGATTCCGCGGAGGCCGGCACCGGCGGCGACGTCGAGCAGGCCATCCGCGACGCCGAGGTGCTCGTCGAGCGCACGTTCCGGCAGCAGCGGCTCATCCCGGCGTTCATGGAACCCCGCTCGGTGGTGGTCGACCCGACCGGTGCCCAGATCACCATGTGGTCGGCCACGCAGATCCCCCACATCCTGCGGCTCATGCTGGCGATGACGCTCGGCATCCCGGAGCACAAACTGCGCGTCGTCGCCCCGGACGTCGGCGGCGGTTTCGGCGGAAAACTGCAGGTGACGCCGGAGGAGGTGATCGCGTTGCTCGTCGCGCGGCGACTGGGCAGGCCGGTCAAGTACACGGAGTCCCGCAGCGAATCGATGCTCGCGGCCCACCACGGTCGCGACCAGATCCAGAAGCTGACGCTGGCCGCCCGCCGCGACGGCACCGTGACCGGCATGAAGGTGGAACTGCTCGCCGACATGGGCGCGTACCTGCGGCTGGTCACCTCGGGGGTGCCGATTCTGGGCGCGTTCATGTTCAACGGCATCTACAAGTTCCCGGCCTATCACTTCACGTGCACCAACGTGTTCACGAACAAGGTGCCCACCGACGCGTACCGCGGGGCGGGGCGCCCGGAGGCGACGTTCGCGATCGAGCGGATGATGGACGAACTCGCCACCGAGTTGTCGCTGGACCCACTGGAATTGCGGGCGAAGAACTGGATCACCCACGAGGAGTTCCCGTTCGATACCGTCGCGGGCCTGACGTACGACTCCGGCAACTACGAGGCCGCCACCGCGCACGCGCGGGAGTTGTTCGGCTACGACGGGCTGCGCCGCGAACAGGCGGAGCGCCGCGAGCGGAAGGACCCGGTGCAACTGGGCATCGGGGTGTCCACGTTCACCGAGATGTGCGGGCTGGCGCCGTCGCGCACCCTCGGCGCGCTGGCCTACGGCGCCGGCGGGTGGGAACACGCGGCGATCCGGATGCTGCCCACCGGCAAGGTCGAGGTGGTCACCGGCTCCTCCGCGCACGGTCAGGGCCACGAGACCGCGTGGAGCCAGGTGGTCGCGGATCAGCTCGGGGTTCCGTTCGAGGACGTCGAGGTGCTGCACGGCGACACCCAGACCTCGCCGCGGGGGATGGACACGTACGGTTCCCGGTCGCTGGCGGTCGGTGCGATCGCGGTGGTGAAGGCCGCCGAGAAGGTGATCGCGAAGGCCAGACCCATCGCGGCGCACCTGATGGAGTGCGCCGAGGACGATCTCGAATTCACCGAGGGCCGGTTCCGCGTGAAGGGCACCGAAAAGGCGGTCGGCATCGCCGACGTCGCGCTCGCGGTGTTCGCCGCGCACGATCTGCCCGACGGGGTGGAACCGAACCTGGACTCCGAGGCGGCGTACGACCCGGAGAACTTCTCGTTCCCGCACGGCACGCACCTGTGCGCGGTGGAGGTCGACACCGAGACCGGGAAGGTCGGCATCCGCTCCTACGTGTGCGTCGACGACATCGGACACGTCGTCAACCCGCTGATCGTGGAGGGCCAGGTGCACGGCGGACTCGCCCAGGGCATCGCGCAGGCCCTGTACGAGGAGGCGGTGTACGACGACTCCGGCACGCTGCTGTCGGGTTCCTTCGCCGAATATCACATGCCGTCGGCGGCGGACCTGCCGGCGTTCACCACGGGCCGCACCGAGACCCCCGCGACCGGTAATCCGCTGGGCGTCAAGGGGGTCGGCGAGGCGGGGACGATCGCGTCCACCCCGGCCGTCGTAAATGCCGTTCTCGACGCGGTCCGGCAGTTCGGAGTGCGCGACATCGAGATGCCGTGTACTCCGATGCGGGTCTGGAACGCCATCCAGACCGCCCAGGGAGGTGCCCGATGATTCCGTCGACCTTCGATTACGTGGCCCCGACCTCCGTCGAGCAGGCGGTGGCCGCGCTCGCCGACGCCGGGGAGGACGCCAAGATCCTCGCGGGCGGGCAGAGTCTGCTGCCGGTCCTGCGGCTGCGGCTGTCGTCGCCGAGCATCCTCGTCGACCTGGGCCGGATCGGCGAGTTGCGCGGCGTGCACGAGGACGGGGACAGCATCGTGATCGGCGCGATGACCACGTACTACGACGTGATCCGCAACCCGCTCGTCCACGAGCACGCGCTGCTGCTGGTGGAGGCGAGCCGCACCGTGGCCGATCCGCAGATCCGGCACCGCGGCACGCTGGGCGGCGCTCTCGCGCACGCCGATCCGGCGGGCGACCTGTGCGGACCCGCGCTGGCCCTCGACGCCACCCTCACCGTGGTGGGCACCGGGGGCAGGCGGACCATTCCGGCCGCCGACTTCTTCGAGGGTTACTACACCACCACGATGCGACCGGACGAGATCCTCGTGGACGTGCGGATCCCGAAGCACACCGGCTGGGAGGCGCGGTACGAGAAGTTCAACACGGTCGCGGAGGCCTGGTCGATCGTGGGGGTGGCCGCGACGATCCAGGTGGACGGCGGCACGATCCGGCAGGCGCGGGTGGCGCTGACCAACATGGGCGCGGTGCCGGTGCGGGCCCGCGGCGTCGAGGACGCGCTCGTCGGCAAGACCGCGGACCCGGAGTCGATCCGGGCGGCGGCCGAGCACGCCGCCGAGGGCACCGACCCCGTCACCGACGGCAACGCCGACGCCGAGTACCGCACCCACCTCGCGAGGGTGCTGACCCGGCGGGCCGTGGCGACGGCTGTCGGCGTCTGAACGGCTGCCGCCGACGTCAGGACCGTGGGTCGCGGCTCGCCTCCACGGCCTGCTCGGTGGCGTCGCAGACCACCACGGGGCGCGGTTCGAGGACGTTGCGCAGTTCGATGACCGGGAGGTAGCGGCCGGCGTCCGGTCTGCGCACCTTCAGCCGCACCCGCTGGTGCCGCATCAGGTACAGCGCCGCGCCGATGCCGCTGACCAGCGAGATCGCGCCGCCGATCACGAGGGGTGCGCGGGGGTCGAGGACGTCGGCCAGCCAGCCCAGGACGGGACTGCCCAGCGGGGTGCCGCCGAGGAAACAGAGCATGTAGATGCCCATCACCCGGCCGCGCATCTCGGACGGCACGGACATCTGCAGGATGTTCATCGCCGCTGTCGTGAACGTCAGGGTGAGCGCGCCGGTCGGGACGAGCATGATCGCCACCAGCGCGTAGGTGGGCATCACTCCGACCAGGATCTCGAACGCCCCGAACGCGGCCGCGGCCCCGAGGAACGTGCGCAGCCGCGGCGGGGTCCTGCGTTTCGCGGCGATCGTGGCGCCGGCCAGCGTGCCCACGGCGAGGGTGGTCGACAGGAGTCCGTAGGCGTCCGCGCCGCGATCGAATGTGTTGCGGGCGAGAACGGCGAGACTGATCGGGAAGTTCAGCCCGAACGTCGACACCATGAAGACCGCCACCATCAGCACCCGCAGGTCGGTGCGGCCCCAGACGTAGCGGAAACCCTCCCGGACCTGCCCCTTCCCGCGTTCCGCCTGCGGGGCCGTGAACAGGTCGCGGGCATTCATCATCAGCAGGGCGATCAGCACACCGGTGAACGTGCCCACGTTGAGCAGGAACACCCAGCCCGTGCCGATGAGGGTGATCAGCAGCCCGGAGATCGCCGGGCCGATGATCCGGGCCGTGTTGAACGTCATCGAGTTCAGGGCGATCGCATTGGGCAGCGCGTCCTTGCCGACCATCTCGATCGTGAACGACTGCCGCGTCGGCGCGTCGATCGCGGACGCGCAGCCCATCACGAACGCGATGAGATACACGTGCCACAGGGCCACCAGTCCGCCGACGTCGAGCACGCCGAGTACCAGCGCGCACAACGCCATCGACACCTGGGTCGCGATGAGGATGCGCCGCTTGTCGTACCGGTCGGCGAGGACGCCGCCCCACACGGACAGGAACAGGGTCGGGCCGAACTGCAGTGCCATCACGATCCCGACCGCGAGAGCGTTGCCGTTCGACAGCGTCAGGACGAGCCAGTCCTGCGCCACCCGCTGCATCCACGTTCCGACGAGGGAGACGATCTGCCCGGACGCCCACAACCGGTAGTTCCGGGTGCGGAGAGCGACGAACATGCCGGTCTTCGGCTGGTCTGGGGCGGTGGTCTCGGGTTCGGGCGGCACCCTTCCATCTTGCTCCCGTCACCGGAACGCCCTCGACCTGCCCCTATGCGCCTCGGTGGCCGGACCGCCGGGAATTTCCGATTGCGTTCTCCGGCAGATGGTTTGCTCCGCGACTTCGCGGCAACGACGATCGGACCCGGCTACGGGGAGCCGAATGCCGTTGTACTACTGGGCAGCTGCCGATCGGCCGCGGCGGTTCACTCCGACTCGGCGACGATGGACGTGATGATGCCGACCGCGTCGCGGAGGGTCTTCAGCTGAGACTCGTCGAGTCCGGACAGCCGTTCGTTCATCCACGCCTCGCGGGCGTGGGTCTCGTCCGCGATCAGCGCGTGACCGGCGTCCGACAGCGTGACGATGATCTGGCGTCCGTCGGTGGGATGCGGTGCCCGCTCGACCAGTCCCAGTTCGACCAGCGACGCGATGACCCTGGTCATCGACGGCGGCTGCACCTTCTCGCGCGCCGCGAGATTGCCCGGCGTCATGGCGCCGTCGCGGGCGAGAGTGGCCAGAGCCGACAGCTGGGTCAGCGATACCTGCGCGTCGACGCGGCGCCCACGCAGGTGACGCGTGAGGCGCACGACAGCCAGGGAGAGGTCGCTGGCGAGTGCTCGCGTATCCGTGGTCACGGGAATGACAATACGGGACCGATCGGCCGCCGTTTACGTTACTGCGTCGGTGATCGGTTCGACCGCGAAGTAGGCCACGAACAGGATCGCCACCACCCACATCAACGGGTGAATCTTCTTGATACCACCGCTCGCAGCATTGAGCACGACCCACGAGACGAATCCGACGCCGATGCCGTTGGCGATCGAGTACGTGAACGGCATGACGGCGATCGTGAGGAACGCCGGCAACGCGATCGAGAACTTCGTGAAGTCGATGTCGCGGACCTGGCCGATCATCATCGCGCCCACCACGACCAGCGCGGGCGCGGCCGCCTCGATCGGCACCACCGAATACAGCGGGGTCAGGAACATCGCGGCCAGGAACAGCAGTCCCGTCACCACATTCGCGAGTCCGGTGCGGGCGCCCTCGGCGATACCCGAAGCGGATTCCACGAAGACCGTGTTCGACGACGCGGAGGCCCCGCCGCCGACGATCGCGCCGGTGCCCTCGACGACGAGGGCACGTCCGACGTTGGGCAGGTTGCCGTCCTCGTCCGTGAGGCCTGCCTCCTTGCCGAGCCCGGTCATCGTGCCCATGGCGTCGAAGAAGTTGGCGAGCACGAGCGTGAACACCAGCAGGCTGGCCGCCAGTACGCCGATGCGGGTGAACGCGCCGAAGATGCTGACGTCGCCGACGAGGCTGAGGTCCGGAAGTTCCACCAGCACATCGGGAGCTGTGGGGACGCTGAGGTTCCAGCCGTGGGGGTTCACGCCCAGCGACGGTCCGACACCGGCGACGGCCTCGATGACCGCGGCCAGGACGGTGGTGACGACGATGCCGATCAGCAGACCGCCGCGCACCTTGCGCACCACCAGGACACCCATCAGCAGCACACCGAACACGAACGTCACGGTCGGCCAGGACGAGATCGATCCGTTGATGCCCAGACCGACGGGAACGGTGGTGCCCGCGACGTCGGGGATGCGCCGCACGAACCCGGCGTCGACGAGACCGATGAACGCGATGAACATGCCGATACCGGCGGCGATGGCGGATTTCAGCTCGGGGGGAATGGCATTGAACACGGCGGTCCGGAAACCGGTGAGCGCCAACACGACGATGATGACACCGTCGATCACGACGAGACCCATCGCCTCGGGCCAGGTGACCTGCGGTGCGATGGTGACGGCGAGGAGACTGTTGATGCCGAGACCCGCCGCGATCGCGAACGGGTAGTTCGCGACGACCCCGAACACGATGCTCATCAGACCCGCCACCAGCGCTGTGACCGCGGCCACCTGGTTCACGGGAAGGATGTTGCCGAGGACGTCCGTCTTGGCGACGGCGTCGTCCGGGGAGAAGCTGCCGAGGATGAGCGGGTTCAACACCACGATGTACGCCATCGCGACGAACGTCACCACGCCGCCGCGAATCTCCGCGCCTACCGTCGAACCACGCTCGGTGATCTTGAAGTAGTTGTCGAGCAGTTTCGGAGCAGCACCCATTAGTTCAGTCCCCATCGCCAGAAGTCGCGCGTCGCCCTTGGAGATTAGGGCACCACGGCGAGGGTAGCGTTCATTCGGTGAACGAAACCGCAGATCGCCGACCCCTCACGCAGCGCCTCGCCGATCCGCGACCTGCGCTGATACTGGGAACCACTGCGTGGGCGGTCGCGATGGTCGTGGTGATCGTCACGGGCGACCGGTGGTCGGATGCGCTTCCGACGTGTATAGCCGGTGTCGTCGTCGGATTCCTCGGGTACGG
>JBCEBZ010000493.1:9448-10626 GCA_039206675.1 Rhodococcus sp. (in: high G+C Gram-positive bacteria)
GAGTGATGCAGTCCTAGACCCGGGCGTGGCGCGGCCGGGTGCGGGTCAGCAGGATCCAGAAGGCCGCCCACAGGAAGCCGAACGCCCACCCGGCGAGGACGTCGGTCATCCAGTGCGCGCCGAGGTAGACGCGCGACAGGCCCACCGCCAGCGTGTACAGCACCAGCAGGACGAACACCGCGATCCGGACGCGCCGCACCAGCACGACCCGGAGCATGACGGCGACGAGCACGCTCGCGAGGATCGCGGTCATCATCGCGTGACCGGACGGGAACGAGAACGACGAGATCTCCACCAGCCGATCCGGCAGTGGGGGACGCTGCCGCTCGAACAGATTCTTGAGCGCGGTCATCACGGCCAGACCGGACAGCATCGCGCCGGCGACGAGGACGGCTTCCCGCCGGCGGTCCTGCAGCAGGAGGGCCGCCGTCAGGACGGTGGACACGATCCAGGCCGCGACGGTTCCGCCGCTGTGCGTGACGACGGTGACGACGTCGATCAGCCACGGTGTGCGATCGTCGACCGCGCTGTCGAGGACGCTCTGGTCAAACGACACCGGCGGCGCCCCACGTGCCCTCGGCCCAGAACTCGGAGCAATGGGTCGTGCCCTGCTCGTCCACCCACCACGGGACCGCGATCTCGGTGTCGACGGCGCCCGTGAGCTTCACGGTGAGCCGGGGATGGACGACGACGGGCCCGCGGGGCAGGTCGCGGCCGAGGGCGGCGAAGGCGAGGACCGCGGCGGGTTCGCGATCCCACGAGGTTTCCCGGCCGGAGCCGGTGACGGTGCCGTGGATCGCCGCGGAGGCGAGCGGGACGTCCAGCAGATCGGCGAGGGACCCGGCGGTGTCGAGGCTCCCGAGCACCAGGCGCTCGCGCGGTACCGCGGCGGCCAGCCACGGTTCGTCCAGCACCAGCGCGTCGGCGGGGTCGACCAGGGCGCCCGTCAGGCCGCGCACGTGCTCGGGCAGGTGGAGTTCCTCGAGGTCGAGGAGGTGCGCGGCCGCGGCCGCCCCGAGCAGGCTGTGGGCCCGCGCGGTCACCGCCGGGGCCGGTTCGCGATCCGGATCGGCCAGTCGGTCCAGGAGTAGCTGCGCGAGTTCCGGAGAGTCGACTGTCGCGGGAGCCAGTGCGGCGGCGAACACGGCGGATTCCGGGTGCTCGACGGGGTCGAGCAG
>JBCEBZ010000494.1:0-2652 GCA_039206675.1 Rhodococcus sp. (in: high G+C Gram-positive bacteria)
AAGCGGGGGGCCGCGACGGCCTCCGCCGGGTCGAGACCGTGATCGAGCAGGTGCGAGATCAGTTGCATGTTCCACTGCACCTGCCCGTCCCCGCCCGGGGTGTTGCCGACGTGCAGCAGATTCCCGGCGGTGTCGGTGACGACCCACGCGTTGAGGGTGTGCAGCGGTTTGCGCCGCGGCGCCGCGGCGTTGGGATGTCCGGGGATCAGATAGGCCCCGCGGCCGTACCGATTGTTCAGCACCACCCCGGTGCCGGGCACCGTCATCTTGGCGCCGAACGTGAAGGCGAGGGAGTGGATGAAACTGACGGCACGGCCGTCGGCGTCCACCGCGACGGTCGAGGTGGTGTCTCCGGCGCTCACACTGAACGCGCCCGACGACGCCCGGTGGCCGTCCAACCGGGCTCGCGCCGCCCCGACCGCGGCCGGATCGAGGATCGCCCTCCACCCGTCGTTGCCGGCGCCGCAGGTCGCGAGCCGGTCTTCGAACGCGAGTCGCGCGGCTCTCGCCATGCGATCGATTGCCGGCGCGGTGAGCCACGGGGAGAAGCCGACGACGCCGTCGTTCAGCGCCGCCTGCTGCAGCACCATCCACCCGGGTGTGGGCAGCGGAGTCTGGTGCACGACCGCACCGGCGTAGTGCCCGCTGATCGCGGACTCCGGTCGCACGTCGGCGCCGGCCGCCCATTCCTCGCCGCTGAACGGTGCCCCTCCCGCCCGAAGCGCGTCGACGGCCCGCTCGGCGAACGCACAGGTGTAGAAACCGGGCACGTCGCGTGCCAGTTCCCGGATGAACCGGGCCAGGTCGCGTTGCGGCAGCAACTCCCCCACCTGCGGTAACCGCCCGTCCGGGAGATACACCGCACGCAGTCCCGGGTCGGCGGCGATCGCGGCCCGCGCCTCCCGCACGTCGTCCCGGGTCTTGCCCGAGCAGGGCAGTCCCTTCTCCGCCGCGCGGACCGCCGGCGCCCAGAGATCTGCCAGTGGGCGGGTCGCGCCTCCGGCATGCAGTGCGGCGAGAGCGGCCGGCGCTCCGGGAACGGCCACCGCCAGCGCCCCGTCGAGGGGAATCGAGCAGAGCCCGCGTTCGGCGTAGAACTCCACTCCGGCGCCGTCGGGCCCGAAACCGCTGCCCCCGACCGTCCACACGGATCCGTCCGGTTCGCGGACGACGGCGAACGCGTCGCCGCCGATCCCGCATTGCCCCGGCAACGTCAGCCAGGTCATCGCGGCCATGGCCAGTGTCGCGTCGATCGCGTTGCCGCCGTCGGCCAGTACCCGGGCGCCTACGGTGCTCGCCGCGGGATGACTGGACGAGACCATGCCGTCGGCGGAGAGTGTGGACGGTCGCGGGTTCACTTCATGCACCCCCGCGCGGCCCGCCTGCGGGGGATGGAACTGGTGTCGTCGGGGTCGATGCCGACGAAGATCTCGCCGTCGCGTTCCTCGACCAGGTAGGTCTTGATGGCCACCGTCGCCGGCGGGCACACGGGTTCCCCGGTCTCGAGATCGAACACGCTTCCGTGGCAGGAGCATCCGATGCCGTCGTCGACGAGTTTCCCGGACGAGAGCAGGCAGTCCAGGTGTGTGCAGTAGTTGGACGTGGCGTAGGCCTTCCCGTTCAGGCGGGCCACGGCGAACTCGTGTTCGCCGGCGAAGAAGCGGCGCACGATGCCCTCGGATACCTGTCCGGAGCGCGCAACGCGAGTGAATTCCATGGTCTTGTCCCTCTGTCGACAGGTGGGTCTCAGGCCGAAGGGCTGAGGTAGACGGTCTTCTCGGCTTGGTAGAACTGCATCATCGAGTCCCCGGCCTGTTCCTTGTGGGTCTGTGTGCTCGATGCCTTGTACCCGCCGAACGGCGCGTTCATGCTCATGCCGGTGGTGGGCTGGTTGATCTTCACCAGACCCGATTCGGAACGACCCGCGAACGCGAGCGCCCGGCTCACGTCGTTGGTGACGATTCCGGCGCTGAGCCCGAATTCGGTGTCGTTCGCGAGTGCGACCGCCTCGTCGAAGCCGGACGCCCGCAGGAAGACCAGCAATGGACCGAACACTTCTTCCGTGACCACCCGCATGTCCGGGCTGCCACCGGCGAACACGGTCGGGACGGCGAAGTAGCCGTTCCCATTGTCGAGACTCATTCCACCGCAGACCAGTTCGGCCCCTTCGTCGCGGCCGATCCGCACGTACTCGACGAACTTGGCGAGCTGCGCCTCGCTCGCGAGGGCCCCCATGCCGACGTCGGGGTCGGCGCCCGGGCCGACGGTGATCTCGCCGGCGAGTTCCACCACCCGGTCCAGCAACCGATCGTGAATCGCGTCCACTGCGATCACCCGGCTGGTGCCCGTGCACGCCTGCCCGGACAATCCGAAGGCGCCCTTGACGATCAGCGCGGCGGCCCTGTCCACGTCGGCGTCGCCGAGGACCACGACGGGGTTCTTGCCGCCCATCTCGAGCTGACTGCGGCGCGACGGACCGACCGCCGCGTGGATCGCGCGGCCCACCTGAGTGGAACCCGTGAACGTCACGGCATCGACGCGCTCGTCCGCCGCGACCGCGGCGCCGGCACGACCGGAACCCTGGACCAGGGCGAGGGCCCCGGCCGGAAGCCCCCCGGCGAGCAGTGCAGGGAACGCGCCCAGAGCACGTCG
>JBCEBZ010000495.1:0-2111 GCA_039206675.1 Rhodococcus sp. (in: high G+C Gram-positive bacteria)
CCCTCGTCGACCAGCGCCGCGACCACCCCCTCCGACACACCACCGGATCTGCGGGTCTCGTCGACCACGAGCACCCGGCCGGTGGCGTGCGCCTCCCGGACCACGTCGTGCACCGGCAGCGGTGCGAGCCAGCGCAGGTCCACCACCCGCACCGTGATGCGCGCCCGCTCGAGCCTGCGCGCGACCCGCAGGCTCATCCGCAGACCGTTGCCGTACGTGACGATCGTCAGGTCGGTGCCGTCACCGTAGGTGCGGGCCGAGCCGATCGGCACGTGGGTGCCGGGATCCGGATACGCGGTCAACCACAGCCCGTCACCGTCCTCGTACAGATCCCGGGTGTGGTACAGCGCAATAGGTTCCAGGAACACACACACCGTGCCGGCGGTCCGGGCCGCCGCCACACAGGTATGCATCATCGCCGCGGCGTCGTCGGGCCGGGACGGCGACGCGACCACCACGCCGGGGATGTCGCGCAGTGCGGCGACGGCGTTGTCGTTGTGGAAGTGCCCGCCGAAGCCCTTCTGGTACCCGTAGCCGGCGATCCGCACCACCATCGGGTTGCGGTACTGCCGATCGGAGAAGAACTGCAGCGTCGCACCCTCCCCGCGGATCTGGTCGGCCGCATTGTGCAGATACGCCAGGTACTGGATCTCCGGGATCGGCAGCAGCCCGGACACCCCCGCACCCAGCGCGAGACCCAGGATCGCCTGCTCGTCGAGCAGGGTGTCGAACACGCGCGCCGACCCGGCCTTCTTCATCAGACCCCGGGTCACCCCGTACACCCCGCCCTTGCGGGCCACGTCCTCACCGAACACCAGCGCCTCGGGGCAGCGGGCGAGCACGTCGAGCAGGGCCCGGTTGATCGACAGGGCAAGGGTCAGCCGGCCTTCCTCCTCCGGCAGCGGGGATCCGAGAAACTCCGCGCGCCGGGCCGGATCGACGCGCTCCGGCACCGCCGCGGCGGCCTGCTCTGCGGTGTCGGCGAGCGGCCGCATCACCGCCGCGGGACTGTTCAGTTGAGGGAGCTCGGCGACCTCCCGGGCGAGCCCGAGGACCTCGGTGCGCTTGTCCTCGTACCGCGCGAGGATGTCGGTGGGGCTCAGGTGGCCGCATTCGCTCAGAAGTCTTGCGGTACAGAGCACCGGGTCGCGGTCGAAGTCGGCGGTGATCTCGGCCGATGTCCGGTACGCGGACTCCAGATCGGATCCGGCATGACCCATCAACCGGACCGTCCGCAGGTGCAGGAACGCGGGCTTGCGGTTCCTGCGCACCCAGTCGGCGGCACGCTTCGCGGTGGCGTACGTCGCAGGCAGGTCGGAACCGTCCGCCTCGAAGTACTCCAGACCCGCCCGGTTCCCGAAGTTCGCGGCGATCCAGCCTGCCGGCGTTCTCGTGCTGATGCCGATCCCGTTGTCCTCGCACACCAGCAGCAGCGGGAGCGGCAACCCCTGGAACGCCGAGTGGACGGCGGTATTGATCGCGCCGACCGCGGTCGAGTGGTTCGCCGACGCATCCCCGAAACTGCACACCGCGACCGCGTCGGCCGGCCACGGCGAGGGCAGGTGAAGCTTGGCCGCCCGGGCGATGGAGAACGCGACACCGACCGCACGTGGGAGATGTGAGGCGACGGTGGATGTCTGGGGAATGATGGCGAGATCGTGGCGGCCGAACACCTTGTGCCGGCCACCCGAGATCGGCTCCTGCGCCGCGGCCACGACACCGAGGAGGACGTCGCGCAGTGGATCGGTGCCGTCCACCTGCCGCGCCCGCGCGAGGAAGAATCCGCCGGAACGATAGTGCAGCAGAGCGGGATCGGTGGGCCGCAGCGCGGCCGCGACCGCGGCATTGCCCTCGTGCCCGGAAGAGCCGATCGTGTAGAAACCCTTACCCTGCGACCGCAACCACCGGGCCGCCAGATCGAGATGCCTGCTGCCGAGCTGGGCGTCGAAGAGGTCCAGCGCGCCCTGCACCGACAACGCGGACGGCGGCTCGATCGGATCCTCCGGGCGAACACTCGAGCGGTCGGGCATCGGCAACGTCGACACGACGGAAGTGAAATAGTCGTCGATCTGTTCGGCCATCGATCCACCTCCTGACGTGCTGGCGATGAT
>JBCEBZ010000495.1:2121-10556 GCA_039206675.1 Rhodococcus sp. (in: high G+C Gram-positive bacteria)
GAGCTGGGCGTCGAAGAGGTCCAGTGCGCCCTGCACCGACAACGGGGACGGCGGGCGGATCGGATCCTCCGGGCGAACACTCGCGCGCCCGGCAGCGGACCCCAGCCCCGCCACGACGGAGGTAAAGTGCTCGTCGATCTGTTCGGCCATCGATCCACCTCCTGACGTGCTGGCGATGATAGCCGCCGAGCACGCCCGTCACCGCACGAACGGGACGCCCGTTCGATCTGACGCAACGACCGTCCCGTTCGTCCGGGGACACTGGCCGAGGTGGGTCGTGCTCAACTCACCTTTTTGACCAGGTCGGCCAGTTCGGCGAGTTCGACGGCGTCGAGGTCGGTCAACGGCGCGCGCACGGGGCCGGCGGGCCGGTCGATTACCTTCATGCCGGCCTTGATGATGCTGACGGCGTATCCCTGCTTCTTGTTGCGCAGGTTGCAGTACGGGATCACGAAGTCGTTGAGGGCATTGACGACGAACGTGGTGTCCCCGCTGCGGAGGGCGTTGTAGAAGTCGAGTGCGAACTGCGGGACGAAGTTGTAGATCGCCGACGAGTAGGTGGTGACGCCCAGCGCGAGGTACGGCAGTGCGAACATCTCGGCGGTGGGGAGTCCGCCGACGTAGGTCAACCGGTCACCCAGGCTCGCGTAGATGCGCGTCATCTGCTCGATGTTTCCGACACCGTCCTTGAAACCGACCAGGTTCGGGCAGCTGTCCGCGAGTTCCGCGACGGCCGACTCGGTGTAGACGGCGTTGGCGCGGCTGTAGATCGTCACTCCGAGAGTGGTTGCGGCACACACCTCTTTGACGTGCGCCACGAGGCCGTCCTGGCTCGCCTCCGTGAGGTACGGGGGAAGCAGCAGGATGCCGTGCGCGCCGACGCTCTCGGCCGAGCGGGCCATCTGCACGGCGGTGGCGGTGCCGTAGCCGGCGGGCGCGATGACCGGAAGCCCGTCGGGCGCCTCCTCCACGGCAGCCCGGACCACCTGCTCCACCTCGGGTGGGGTGAGCGAGAAGAACTCGCCCGTGCCGCCGGCGGCGAACAACCCGGAGGCGTCGAACTGCCCGAGCCATCCGATGTTCTCGCGGTACGCGGCCTCGTCGAACGAGTGGTCCTCCGCGAAATGGGTGACCGGGAACGACAACAGACCGGAGCCGAGCTTGTGGGCGATCTCCTGGGGCGATGCAGTGGTCATGGGTTTCGTTCTCCTCGTTCGCATTCGCGTCACCGTCGGGACGCTGTGCCCACAAGGCTAGGAGCGTCTTCGATTCAAGTCCAACACTTCTTTGGGATCCTTCAATACCGAAACGGTATCGACCGCCGGGACCCTCCCCCGATCGGGGGACAACGTATTCACCCTGGAGAAGGCCCCGTCGGCGGACAGACGTCCGGACGCCGAGGCGTCATCGTTGTCACATGCCGCACACACCCGGACGGCAGACAACGAGGAGCACCATGCAGAACACCCGGAAGTTCTACATCGACGGCGAGTGGGTCGAGCCGATCGGCACCGACACGCTCGACGTCGTCAACCCTGCGACGGAGACCACGATCGCCACCATCGCGCTGGGCGACGAGAAGGACGTCGACCGAGCCGTCACGGCCGCACGAACCGCCTTCGACAGCTACGCGTCGACGACCCGCGCCGAACGAATCGAGTTGCTGGGCAGAGTTATCGAGGTCTATGGGCGGCGAATGAACGACCTCGCCACGACCATCACTCAGGAGATGGGCGCACCTGCCGGGCTCGCCGCGACAGCTCAGGCGCCTTGCGGCATGGCCCACCTCTCCGCGGCCCTCGATGCGCTCCGCAGGTTCGACTTCGAGGAGAGGATCGGCACCACGACGGTCGTGCACGAACCGGTCGGCGTGTGCGCGTTCATCACACCGTGGAATTGGCCCGTCAATCAGATCGCCGCGAAGGTGGCGCCCGCGCTCGCCGCCGGCTGCACCATGGTGTTGAAACCGTCCGAGATCGCGCCGCTCAATGCGATCGTCTTCGCCGAGATACTGCACGAAGCGGGTGTTCCTGCGGGAGTGTTCAACCTTGTCCACGGTGACGGACCCACCGTCGGGCGCGGCCCTGTCGAGGCACCCGGACATAGACATGGTGTCGTTCACCGGGTCGACCCGTGCCGGTGTCGACGTCGCGCGGAATGCTGCGCCGACCGTGAAACGCGTTGCGCAGGAACTGGGCGGCAAGTCGGCGAACATCGTGCTGGTCGACGCGGACTTCGACGAGGTCATCACCCGCGACGTGATGGGCGTCGTCGTCAATGCGGGCCAGTCCTGTAACGCGGGCTCGCGCATCCTGGTCCCGTCGGACCGCATGGACGAAGCGTGCGCGATCGCGAAGGCGGCTGCCGAGAAGATCGTGGTCGGGCTTCCCGACGCCGACGGAACGACCGTGGGTCCCCTCGTGTCACAGGCACAGTTCGACAAGGTTCAGCGGCTGATCCAGACCGGCATCGACGAGGGCGGCACACTCGTCGCCGGCGGTGTCGGCCGTCCGGCCGGACTCTCCGCCGGATACTTCGTCCGGCCCACCGTCTTCGCGAACGTCACGAACGACATGACCATCGCACGAGAGGAGATCTTCGGCCCCGTCATGATGTTGATCGGCTACGAGGACGAGGCCGACGCAATCCGCATCGCGAACGACACCACTTACGGACTCTCCGGAATGGTCTCCTCGCGCGACCCACAGCGCGCCCGGAGCGTCGCCCGGAAGCTGCGGACCGGAATGGTCCACCTCAACGGGGCGCCGCTGGCCTTCGATGCGCCCTTCGGTGGTTACAAACAGTCAGGCAACGGCCGCGAGTTCGGCAGATTCGGCCTCGCCGAGTACCTCGAAGCGAAGGCCATCTTCGGCGACAACGAGAACTGAGTGGGAGCGTTCCGTATTCGGCACTCCGGATGCGCCGACGGCCTACCTGGTGGCCGGGCCGCGCCGCGGAACGATCATCACCGGTACCGGCATGTGCCGCAGTATCTTCGATGCCGCGGAGCCGAGGAAGACGTGCGCTCGCGGCCCGGCGGCGCCGGACCCGAGAAGGAGCATGTCGCCGGACCGCCAGTCGACGGCATCGATCGCCTCTCTCCAGTCGTTGCCTGCCCCGACCTCGAGATCGAGGTCGGGGAGGGACGCCTGGGCGCCCGCTTCGGCGAGTTGCTTCATCACCCGGTCGGCGGTTCTTCGCGTCCATTGCCGGATGACCAGATCCTCGGCGGAGCGGTCTATCGAGCCACCGAACATGGAGTACGGGCGGACGGTGAAGGATGCGATCCGTAGCCGCACCTTCCACTGTCTCGCCAGTTCGACGCTGGTGCCGATCAGGCCGACGGAGTCGGCCGCCCCTCCGTATGCCGCCGTCAGTCGTCCTATCTGCGTGGTACGCGGCGCATATCCGCGCGGCGCGATCGCCACCGGCACCGCCGCCGCGTGAACGAGCCGTTCGGTGACGCTGCCGAGGGCGACCCGGCCGAGAAGACCCGCCGACGAGGAACCGACGACCACGACACTGGCGTCGTGCTGATCGGCCAGTTCCATCAATCCGCGAGGTATCGACGTCGCATGGTGGATCACCATCGAGATGTCTCGACCGCCGCGGATCGTGCCGATCGTGCGTTCCAGCGATGTCGCCGCCTCACCCGCGATGTGGCGTTGGAATTGGTCTTCGATCGTGTCGACCCCCGCAGGCAGCCCGCGTTCGACGACCGCCGCGGCGACGACCTTCTCACCCGTCATCCGCCCCAGTTGTGTGGCCAGATGCAGTGGGGCGCTGCTCTGCCGGCTGGCGCTGAACCCGGCGATGATCGTCATTACGCATTCTCTTCTTGTCTCACCGGCGAGGCCACCACATGGGTCACCGGCACTGCCGGGTGTTCGGCACGTGCCCGATCGACCACATCGAAGCGATGCCAGATCGACTCGTCCGGCGGCAGCGTCGCGATCACGATTCGATCCGGATGAAAGGCGTCCACCGTCTCCGCGAGCGCGCGCAGGGGCCGATAGTCACCCAGCGCGCCGTCGACATCGAGATCGTCGGCACGAAGTGTGGCGAGCGTGTACTCCAACCGGTCCTGCGCCGCGGTCTGTGTCGCTACTCGCACGTCGAGGGGACCGTGCGTTTCGGCAACTCCGGTCTCGATGGGACTCGCGGGCACGGTGACGAAGTACGTGGCTTCGCGGTCGGCTCCGATCCGGCGCAACTCGTCCAGTAGTTCGGCGGAGTTGGCGGTCTCGTTGGCCATCACCAGCACTCGATGCGGCCGCGATGTCCCGACTGCTTCCGGTGCCTCCGGCCGGCGTGCGAGATACCACTTGTTGAGGAAGTAGAAGCCGACGACGACGGCCCACGACAGGAGGCTCAGTACGAGTTGCGACCGCGATTCCTTCTGCAGGTACATCTGGACCAGAACGCCCAGGATGGCCAGGACGGTGAGGACCGACAGGACCGGGAACAGCCACATTCGGACCCGCAGGTGCGCCGACCCGGACCGGAACCTCAGGATGATCTGCGAGATGCCGATCAAGGCGTACACGAAGAGGATGACCGCTCCACTCGAATTCAACAGGAACGCGAAGACCGTCTCGGGTGAGATCGCGGCGGCGACGACACACAGGAAGCCGACTACGGAGGAGGCGAGGATCGCGACGGCGGGTACGCCACGGCGCGTCACGTTCACCAACTGGGCGGGGGCTTCGCGCCGGGCCGCCAGCACGAACAGCATCCGCGATGCGGTGTACATCCCCGAATTGAGGCAACTCAGTACGGCTGTCAACACCACGGCGTTCATGATGTGGTCGGCGTAGGGAATCCCCATCTGAGTGAAGGCAGCGACGAACGGGGATACGGAAACGCTCTCGTCGTTCCACGGCAGAATCGTCGCGAGCAGGAAGACCGAGGTAACGAAAAAGATTGCGATACGGATGATCACGGAGTTGGCTGCCTTGGCCACGGCACGCTCGGGATCTTGCGATTCGGCGGCCGCGATGGTCGCAACCTCGGCGCCGGTCATCGAGAAGATGACGGTCACGATTCCGGCGGTGATCGCCGCGGCCCCGTAGGGCATGAGGCCGCCGTGGCTGGTCAGATTGGAGAAGTCCATCGACTTCCCGGGCCACAGGCCGAAGACGAATGCGCCTCCGAGAGCGAGGAACACGATGATCGCGGCGACCTTGATGCCGGCGAACCAGAACTCGAACTCACCGAACGAGGACACCGAGAAGAGATTGGTCGCCGTCATGGCGATCAGCAGCACCAGGGCGCACAGCCAGAGCGGTATGTCCGGCATCCAGTACTGAACGATCTTCGCGCCGGCGATCGCCTCGAACCCGACGATGATCACCCAGAAGTACCAGTAGAGCCATCCGACCGAGAAACCGGCCCAATCCCCCAGCGCCCTGCGGGAATAATCGGCGAACGACCCCGTCGAGGGGTTGGCGACAGCCATCTCCGCGAGCATCCGCATGACCATGATGACGACGGCCCCACTGATCGCGTAGGCGATGAAGGCGGCGGGTCCGATGTCTCGAATGGCCACACCGGAACCGACGAACAAGCCCGCACCGATGACGCCGCCGATGGCGATCATCCTCAGCTGGCGGTCGTTGAGCCCCTTCTCCAACTTGCCGGGAACACCGCTCATCGCAAACCTCCAGTACTACACCGAGGGTCGCTGCGGAATGTTGCGCGTGCGGTCCCCCTCAGGCATTCCTTGGCTGGTGCACACGATCTCCGGAACATGGTGAACCTCCGTTGGCGGTAGAACACCGGCAGATGCCGGCCACTGATATACTACTGATATAACACCGGGTGCGTCGGGTATATGTCAAGAGCTGAGCGGCTTTGCGCAGTACGAACTTTCACCATTTCGCGATCGGCAGAGGAAGATTGACCTCGACCCGGCCGTCGGGCCGGGTCGATCGGTGCGTCGTGGACGAGACACACGCGCACGGCGCAGCGTGAACGCATTGCGTTGGGGCCCTTCGAGGCCCGGCGACCCGACCGTCAGCGGTCGGCGCAGTGAACAGGTACGACGAAAAGCGCGGCACCCCTGCAGGGGTGAGCTCCCGCAGGGATGCCGCGCAGACTGATCGAGGATCAGGCGAGGTCGAACCGGTCGAGGTTCATCACCTTGTCCCACGCGGAGACGAAGTCCCGGACGAACTTCTGCTTCGCGTCGTCGGACGCGTACACCTCGGCGAGAGCCCGCAACTCCGAGTTCGACCCGAACACCAGGTCGACGCGGGTTCCGGTCCACTTCACCTCACCGGTGACGCGGTCGCGGCCCTCGTAGATCTCCGAACCCGCGGACGCCGGCGCCCACGTCGTCCCCAGATCGATCAGGTTCGCGAAGAAGTCGTTGGTCAGCGTCCCCGGGGTCGAGGTGAACACGCCCTCTTCCGACCCGGTGTTGTAATTCGCACCCAGCACCCGCAGGCCGCCGACGAGAACCGTCAACTCCGGGGCGGTCAGGTTCAGCAGGTTGGCCTTGTCGACCAGCAGGAACTCCGCCGGCAGACGGTTACCGTCACCGAGGTAGTTCCGGAAACCGTCCGCGGCCGGCTCGAGCGCGGCGAACGACTCCACATCGGTCTGCTCCTGCGTGGCGTCCGTGCGACCCGGTGTGAAGGGCACCTCGATCGCATGTCCGGCGTTCTTCGCGGCCGCCTCGACCGCAGCCACGCCGCCGAGCACGACGAGGTCCGCGAAGGAGACCCGCTTGTTCCCGCTCTGGGCGGAGTTGAACGACTCCTGGATACCTTCGAGGGTGCGCACCACCTGGGCGAGCTCGGCCGGGTTGTTGACCTCCCAGCTCGCCTGCGGCTCCAGGCGGATCCGCCCGCCGTTGGCACCGCCACGCTTGTCGCTGCCGCGGAACGACGACGCCGACGCCCACGCCGTCGACACCAGCTCCGCGACCGTCAGACCGGACTCGAGGATCCGGCTCTTGAGCGACGCGATGTCACTGGCGTCGATGAGCTCGTGGGTGAGCGCGGGGATCGGGTCCTGCCACAGCAGCGTCTCCTCCGGCACCAGCGGGCCGAGGTAGCGGCCGATCGGGCCCATGTCGCGGTGGGTCAGCTTGTACCAGGCCTTCGCGAAGTCGTCGGCGAGCTGGTCCGGGTTCTCGAGCCAGTTGCGGGTGATCTTCTCGTAGGCCGGGTCGATCCGCAGCGCCAGGTCGGTGGTCAGCATCACCGGCACGTGGGTCTTCGCCGCGTCGTGCGCGTCGGGCACGGTGCCCACGCCGGCGCCGTCCGTCGGGATCCACTGGTACGCACCGGCGGGGCTCTTCGACAGCTCCCACTCGTAGCCGTACAGGGTTTCGAGGAAGCTGTTGTCCCACTGCGCCGGGGTCGGCGTCCAGGCGCCCTCGAGGCCGCTGGTGATGGTGTCGCCACCCTTGCCGGTGCCGAAGGAGCTCTTCCAGCCCAGTCCCTGCTCCTCGAGCGGGGCCGCCTCGGGCTCGGGTCCGACGTGGTCGGCCGGGCCGGCGCCGTGGGTCTTGCCGAAGGTGTGGCCGCCGACGATCAGGGCCGCGGTTTCGACGTCGTTCATCGCCATCCGGGCGAAGGTTTCCCGGATGTCGCGGGACGCCGCGACGGGGTCCGGGTTGCCGTTCGGGCCCTCGGGGTTGACGTAGATCAGGCCCATCTGGACCGCGCCGAGCGGCTTGTCGAGATCCCGGTCCCCGGTGTAGCGCTCGTCGCCGAGCCAGGTCAGCTCCGGACCCCAGTAGACGTCCTCCTCCGGCTCCCACTGGTCGACGCGTCCGGCGCCGAACCCGAACGTCTCGAAGCCCATCGATTCGAGGGCGCAGTTGCCGGCGAAGACGATCAGGTCGGCCCACGAGATGGTCTTGCCGTACTTCTTCTTCACCGGCCACAGCAGGTGGCGGGCCTTGTCCAGGTTCGCGTTGTCGGGCCAGCTGTTCAGCGGCGCGAAGCGCTGCATCCCGGCGCCGGCACCGCCGCGGCCGTCGGTGACGCGGTACGTGCCCGCCGCATGCCATGCCATGCGGATGAACAGCGGACCGTAGTGGCCGTAGTCGGCGGGCCACCAGTCCTGTGAGGTCGTCATGACCTCCTCGACGTCGCGCTTGAGGGCCTCGAAGTCGAGGTTCTCGAGTTCCTGGGTGTAGTCGAAGTCCTCGTCCATCGGATTGCGCACGGCCGGGTTCTTCTGCAGAATCTTCAGGTTGAGCTGGTTCGGCCACCAGTCACGGTTTCCACCACCCCGGGTGGGATGCGGGAGTCGGCCATGCGCGACGGGGCAACCGCCGCCCTGTGCGGGCTCGGTCTGAGCCTCGGCGATCGGCGGGTGTTCTTCCGCGAGAGTTTGGGTGGAGTCAGACACGACTTTCCTTTCACAGGGGGCTGTTTTCGGGCTGGGCTGTTTCACGTGTGCGTGTGAAAAGTGTTGGG
>JBCEBZ010000496.1:0-3936 GCA_039206675.1 Rhodococcus sp. (in: high G+C Gram-positive bacteria)
GTGCTCGATCGATGTGCGGACGTGCCGTGCATCGGTTACCCGCAGGCCGGCGACACGGACCTGCGGGACACCGAGGCTCTTGTCCGCGAGTGCGGCACGCGTGCCCTCGGCCTGGTGTGTGATGTCGCCGATCGTGAGCAGATGCTCTCCGCAACGGACAAGGTCCTCGACACGTTCGGGCGCATCGACGTCCTGATCGCAAACGCCGGGGTCTACGGGGGCGGGTCGATCCAGGACGCCGACTTCGACGTGTGGAACGAAGTGCTCGGAAGCAACCTCACCGGTGTCTTCCACAGCATGCGCGCGGTGAGTCCCCAGATGATCAGGCAGGGGTACGGGCGCATCGTGGTGACGGCTTCCAACCAAGGGCGAACCGCCGTGCCGGGATCCGTTCCCTACGTCGCGTCCAAATGGGGCGCGATCGGACTGGTGAAAGCCGCGGCCCAGGATCTGGCGCCGTTCGGGATCACCGTCAACGGTGTGGCACCCGGAAACACGTCCACGAAGATGGTGCACAACGAGGCTCTCTACCGCGCGATGCGACCCGACCTCGCCGACCCCTCCTGGGACGATGTCGAGCCTGCGCTGCGCGTGCACCACGTGCAGCCGATCGCCCTGCTCGAGCCGCACGAGATCACCGCAGCGGTGATGTTCCTGATCGGCCCGGACACCCCGCACATCACCGGGAGCATCATCGACGTCAACGCCGGCACCGCCGCCCGGACAACCGCGTAGCCACATCGACCCGCCGACCACTGTGCTCACCGCCCGAAGGGACACGACGACATGACGATCCACGACGATCCGATCGACTATCCGCAGCTGATCGACGGAGAACTCCGGCCGTCGCGGAACGGGCAGTGGATCGACAGCGTGAATCCGGCGACCGGCCAGGTCTGGGCGCGCATCCCCGCGGGGGGTCCGGACGACGTCGACGACGCGGTACACGCGGCGCGATCGGCGCTCGGCTCCTGGCGTGCCCTCCCGGCCGCACATCGTGCCGCCTTGCTGCGTGCCTGGGCGGCAACGGTCCGTGACAATCTCGACACGTTGTGGCGTCTGGACGCAACCGACAACGGCCGGGCGCGCCGAGAAGCGGAACCGGCCATCGCAGGCGCCGCGTCGCAGATCGAGTTTCACGCCGGGCTCGCCGAGACGATCACCGGCGACACCGTTCTCGTATCGGACTCTGCGACGACCTACTCGGTCCGTGAGCCGTTCGGCGTGGTGGGTCTGATCATTCCGTGGAACGCGCCGCTGGCGATGTTCCTGGCCAAGGTTTCCGCTGCCATCGCTGCGGGTAACACGATCGTGGTCAAACCTCCCGAGCGGGCGTCGGTGTCGGTGCTCGTCGCCGCGCAGCTTCTCGAGAAGGCCGGGATTCCCCGTGGCGTGGTGAATGTCGTGACCGGAGAAGGTTCGAGTGCCGGTGAGGCGCTGGTGAAGCATCCGGACGTCCGAAAGATCAGTTTCACCGGTTCGACCGCGACGGGCCGACGGATCACCGAGAATTCGGTGGCCAACATCAAGTCTCTCGCGCTCGAACTCGGTGGGAAGTCGCCGAACATCGTTTTCGCGGACGCCGACCTCGAGCAGGCGGCCGACGTGGTCGCGGCCGGAATCTATACCGCCTCCGCAGGACAGGCCTGTATCGCCGGATCGCGAATCCTCGTCGAGGATGAGATCTTCGACGACTTCGTGGAGCGACTGCGGTCGCGGGCCGCCGCGATGGTGCTGGGGGACCCCCTCGATTCCCGGACCGACATGGGTCCCCTTGCGTTCGACGGCCAATACGACAAGGTCCGCGAGTACCTCCAGAGCGGCCGGCGAGAGGGCGCGGCCCTTGCCTTCGGTGGGCGTTGCGGCAACGAGCTGTTTCCGCCCGAGAGCCCACTGGGCGGCGGGTACTTCGTCGAGCCCACCCTCTTCCTCACGGAGGATCCGCATCTTCGAGTGTGCCGGGAGGAGATCTTCGGTCCGGTCGCCGTGGCCATGCCGTTCACGAGTGAGGCCGACGCCATAGCGATGGCCAATGACAGTGGATATGGTCTCGCGGCCGGTGTCTGGACCCAGAACCTCTCGCGAGCACTTCGGCTCACTCGCCGGCTCGAGGCCGGCACCGTGTGGGTCAACACGTATCGCCGACTGCATTGGGCGCTTCCGTTCGGCGGGCAGAAGGAAAGCGGGACCGGCACGTCGAACGGGCCCGCCACATTGGACGAATGGCTCGAGCACAAGAGTGTGTGGATCGAGCACGGGTAGTCACGGCGCCGGCAATCCGCTCCGCACGACATTCATCCGCGAGCGACGGGACATCGCAATGACTGGAAAGATCCGGTTCGGCGCTACGCTGGCGCCGAATGTGTCGGCCAAGCAGTGGCGGGAACGTGTCACAGCGCTCGAGGACAGCCCGTTCGACGTGCTTCTCGTCAACGACCACCTGAGCGGCCTCAGATACGCGCCGATGGTCGCCCTTGCCGCGGCCGCGCAGTTGACCGAACGCATCCGGCTGGGTGTCCTCGTCCTCGCGAACGACTACCGGCACCCCGCTGTGCTGGCGAAAGAGGCCGCGACGCTCGACCTGCTGTCCGATGGCCGCCTCGAGTTGGGGATGGGCGCCGGGTGGATGCGCTCCGATTACGACAGTGCCGGAATGGCGTTCGACCCGGCGCGCGTACGCCTGGCGAGGCTCAGAGAAGGTGTTCGGGTTGTTCGGGAAGCGTGGAAGGGCGGCCCGTCCGATTTCACCGGTCAGTTCTACACGGCAACAGGTCTCGACCACGCGCCCCTGCCCGTTCAAGTCGGTGGACCGCCTCTGCTTCTCGGTGGGGGAGGTCCCCAGATGCTTCGGTTTGCGGCTCGCGAGGGCGACATTGTCAACGTGACCACGCGAACAGCGAGCGATGGACGTGGAGTCGCCCCAGATGACGTCGGTCTCGACCCGCTGCTCCGGAAGTTGGAACTGGTTCACGACGCAGCCGAGGAAGCAGACCGAGAGGTGGAGGTTTCGGTGGGTATCCGCGCCGTGGCGATCGACGACAGGTTGAGCGAACTGCATCCGACGCTGGGACATCATGTCGATGCCATGCGTCCGACTCCGTTCATCATGGAGGGGAGTGTCGAATCGATCGCGGAAAAGATTCTCCTGTGGCACGAGTTGCACAACGTGTCGTATTACGTGCTCGCGAACGACGGCGACGTGGAGAAGATGATTCCCGTCGTGCAGCGGGTGAAGGAACAGTGTCGGTGAACGAGGCGCCGGCAGACATTTCAGAAGGAGGGGACTGTGCGTGAGGTCGTAGTTCTCGATTCCGCCCGGACGGCAATCGGAAAGTCCTTCCGTGGTGCCCTCACCGATGTGAGAGCCGACGATCTCGGAGCCACGGTGATCGCCGCGCTGCTCGCGCGAAACGACTATCTCCAACCGGGCGACATCTCCGAACTGTATTGGGGTTGTAGCCTTCCCGATCATTCTCAGGGCTACAATACTGCGCGGCAGGTCGGGCTACTCGGGGGTCTGCCCGTGACTGTTCCCGCCATCACGTTGAGTAGATCGTGCGGGTCGGCGCTGTCTGCGCTCAGGATGGCTGCGCATGCAATTGCCGTCGGTGACGGTGAGGTCTACATCGCCGGTGGCGGCGACAGCTTCTCGATGTGTCTGGGCAAAGGGTTCTCCCCAGCCGACCATCACCCGCGGTTCACCGACACGAGCCGTCCGGATTTCATCAACTTCGCATACATGGAGGTGTTCGACACCGCGGAGATCGTGGCCGAGCGATACGGCGTCACGCGGACGGAGATGGACGAGTTTGCGCTCCTGTCTCATGCGCGGGCGGTCCGAGCCGAGGCGGAGGACTACTTCGCCGCCGAGATCGTGCCCGTCGAACTCCCGGACGGCACGATCTTTGCGCACGACGACTCGCCGCGGACGGACTC
>JBCEBZ010000496.1:4036-37440 GCA_039206675.1 Rhodococcus sp. (in: high G+C Gram-positive bacteria)
CATTGCGATAGGTCACCCGCCGGGGATGACCGGCGCGCGGCTGGTGATGACTCTGATCAACGGACTGACACGTCGCGATCAGACGATCGGCGTTGCGACGACCTGTGTCGCAGGCGGGCAGGGCCTCGCGCTGATGCTCGAACGTCTTCGCTGACCCGAACCCGGCCCTTCTCCAACCCCGCGGGTTCGCGAACCCGGGTCGCAGGCCGGCATCGTCACGTGGGGGCGGCAGGAGCTACCCGTGAACTAGAGTTGCAGGTCGAACGGTATCTGGAAGGCGGGACTACGCGATGACCAAGGCTGCGCGCGGAAACATGCGCGACCTCCAGAAGGAGCTGACGAAGACTCGGCTGAAGGAGGCCGCGATCGCCTGCTTCGTCGAGAGTGGTTACCTCGCGACCGCGGTCACGGACATCACCCGTACAGCCGGCGCCACAAGGGCCACCTTCTACCTGCACTACAAGACAAAGGCCGAGGTCGTGGACGCGCTCCTCGACGAGCTCGACGTGGTGTACGCGGAGCCGTTCTCGCGATTCGCCACTGTTCTGGCCGAACCCAGCCTGGACTCGTTCCGGGGCTGGCTCCGCGAGATCGTGAAGATCTGGGAGACGACCCGCGACATCTCGATCGTCGTGAGTGAGGCCGCAGGCGTCGAGAGAGAGATTGGCGACCGGAGGGCTCGCAGTTTCGAGTTCGAGACAGACAGGATCGCGAAGGCCCTGTCGGCGACAGGGCGGTGGACGCCCAAGCAGGCCAGAATCCGGGCACTACTGATCTTCTCCCAGCTCGGCAGCCTTTTCATACAGTGGTCAACGCCTGATTCCGACCTGGAGGCGGAGGAGGCGGTCGACGTGATGGCAGCGATGTGGATGGCCGCGCTCGACCACTGAAAATTTCACTAGACTCACTGCCTCTTGACTAGACGCTGTGATCGGGGTTACATGGGCGGCACCCCACTTCTCGGAGGAATCGCCTGATGTTGGTTACTTCAGTTCTCGCCCCCAGCTACTCCCCTGATCATGTCGATGGTTCGTCTGTGGCCGCGCCGGCGCTCGTGCGGGGGTTGCCGCGATTGGCTCCTCACGGCGATGTGCGGGCCGTCAGGGGCAAGGCTCGCTTGTGCGCGTATGCGTTCCGCGACGTGGGTGCACCCGGAGTCGAGGGGGGCCGGTCGATGCTGGACGCGGCGCTGTATTCCATCTTCGACGCCGCCTCCACCTGCCCCACCACCGGCGGCGATTCCCCGCTCAGTGCACATGGCATCGTCTTCCTGGTCGAACCGGGAGACCGTCCTGCCGGTATCGATGAAATGAAACGGCTTCTCGCCGAGGTGAGCGAGCGTGAAATCCTGCGCTGCGCGGCAGTGGGGATCGTAGTGATCAGCGGTTCGGCCGCCGCCGCCGCAATCGACATCGACTTCCTCGCTCGCACCGTCCGCGCATCCGGTGGATACGTCGTGGGCTCGGGAATGGCCATCGCGAAACGCGAGGCGGCCACCGTGGTCCGCTCCGACGGGGCCGTCGAGTTCGAAGACGTCACACTCGCGTCGAGTATCAGCCTTCTCGGTCGCAGAGTGGCTACCCTCGCCGCGTCCGGCCGCGCCCTCCGCGCTGCCTGACCGGCGTTCCTGATTCACCCCTCCGGTCGGCGCCGACTTGTGTCGTCAATGCGCAAGCAAACGCTTGACCAAATTCTACGAAAGGGTCACGTATGAAGTTCTCCATGATTTTCGAGGCGCAGATCGCCGATCCCACACCCGAGAAAGAGCGCCAGACCTACCTCGATTCGATCGAACAGGCGGTGTACGCCGAGGAGATGGGCTTCGACGGAGTCTGGGCGGTCGAGCATCACGGCCTCGAACACTACTCACACATGTCGGCGCCCGAACTGTTCCTCGCAACGGTGGCTGCGAAAACGTCCCGCATCCGGATCGGGCACGGTGCGGTCTGCATGCCGTTCAACTTCAACTACCCCACCCGGGTGGCCGAACGGGCGGCAATGCTCGACGTCCTGTCGAACGGCCGACTCGATCTGGGCGCGGCCCGCGGCGGCACCCTGCAGGAGGCCGCGATGTGCAACGTGGACCCGGCCGAAACCGCTGCGCAGGTGGAAGAGGCGCTCCGGATCGTCTCCGCGGCCTGGCGTTCACCCGACTTCGAGTACCACGGTGAACTCCTCGACATCAAAGCACCGGAGGGCAATTCGCCGCTCCGTGTGCTCCCGCGGCCTGTGCAGACACCGCATCCGCCGCTATTTCTCGCCAGCACGAAACCGGACACCGTCGTGCATTCCGCGGAGCTCGGCGTGGGCGCGCTCGTGTTCGGCTTCGGCGGACTCGACAGCATCAAGATGCAGCACCAGCTGTACTGGGACCGTGTGAAGAGCCGCACGGGCGAGAAGTTCGTCTCGGATGTCACCAACGACCATTTCGTCGCGCTGTGCCCCACGATCGTCCTCGACGACGAGCAGCAGGCGAAGGAGATCGGTGCCCGCGGCCAGCGGTTCTTCGGCGAATCCATCGGTTACTGGCATCTGGGTGGAGCGAAGCCGCCCACCGGGGCGACCGTCGACGAGGACAACATCGCCTACATGCGCGCCAAGGCGGAGTCCGAGGAGGCAGCATTCGACCGAGGCGACCGCCCGCAATACTCCGAACGATCCCTTGCCGCGGCGAATTTCAACATCGACCACGCATACGGCACGGTGGAGACCGCTATCGAGTACGTCGCGGAACTCGAGAAGGTCGGAGTCGACGAGGTTCTCTGCCTCATCCAGATGGGGACCGTTCCGCAGGACGTCTGCATGGCGACCATCAAGGCCTGGGGCGAGCACGTCATTCCGCATTTCCGTCTGCCGGTGGCCGACCGTCAGCGCGCCGCAGCCGCAGTATGAGCCGGCTCGCCGGAAAGACCGCACTCGTCACGGGCGGCGCGCAGGGGCAGGGCGCAGCCGAGGCACGGGCATTCGCCCGTGAAGGCGCCCGCGTCATCATTGCCGACGTGAACCGCGAACTCGGACTCGCCACGGCAGCCGAGATCGCCGGAGACGTCCGGTACGCGTATCTGGACGTGTCCGAGAACGACTCCTGGAAGCAGGTCGTCGCCGAAATCGACGACGTGCACGGTCGTTTGGATGTGCTCGTGAACAATGCGGCACGATACTGGACCCGCCCGATCCTCGAGGAAAGCGACGACGCGCTCGACGCCATCATCGGAGTGAACCTGAAGGGCGCATTCCTCGGTATACGTGCCGTCGCTCCGCTCATGATGGCAAGCGGTGGAGGGTCGATCATCAACGTCTCGTCGACCGCAGGATTCGCAGGCCATGCCGGCCATGCGGCATACGGCATGACCAAGTGGGGAGTTCGCGGTCTGACCCGGGTTGCGGCTGCGGAGTTGTCGCCGTCCCGGATCCGCGTAAACTGCTTGGTGCCCGGCGCTGTCACCGGTCCGATGCTGGGAGTGAACATTCCGGACTCCGAACAGCGTGATCCGGAGCGGTGGACCGGATTACCGCTACGCCGGCCGGGCGAGCCCGAGGAGATCGCCGAAGGCGCCGTGTTTCTCGCTTCCGATGAATCCTCGTACATCACCGGCACGGACCTCGTACTCGACGGCGGCGCGACGGGAACGGGATAACGAGCGGAACTGTCGCGCCCATCATGAATACAGGAGGTCCAGTGGACGCAGAGTTCGAGGACGTGGTGGCGCACTTTCCGCCGCTGCAGTTCGAAGATCCTGCCGCGCAGCGCGCGGCTTTCGAGGCAATGAGGGCAACCGTGCCGCCGCCGCGGATACCCGAGGGTGTGGAGATACACGAAGACCGCAGCATTCCCGTCGGCGACGGGCATCGCGTCCCGGTCCGGATCCATGTTCCCCGCCAACTTGCACCCGACGCGCCGACGCTGGTGTGGATTCACGGTGGTGGGTATGTCGTCGGCACCGCCGACGAAGACGATGCCCTGTGTGCGCGACTAGCGTCCGACGTCGGCGTCGGCGTGGTGTCGGTCGAGTACCGGTTGGCGCCCGAACATCCGTTCCCCCACGGACTCGACGACTGCCATGCCGTGGTCGCGGCGCTCACCGCGGGTGGTCGTCCCGGGGCTCTCTCGGCTCTGGGCACCGGAAAGGTCGTGATCGGCGGCGGCAGTGCCGGAGCCGGATTGGCCGCCGCGGTCGCGCTGAAACTGCGTGACGAGGGCCGGCGCGCACTCGCGGGACAGATCCTGCTGTACCCGTTCATCGACTCGACGCTGAGGTCTCCGTCGATGACCTCACTCGCGGACAGCGCGATCTTCGATGCTCACGATGCGGAAGTGTGCTGGCAGCACTATCTGGGCGAGCAGCGGTTCACCCCGCCGGCGTATGGTTCGCCCACGGCGGCAGTCGACCTCAACGGTCTTCCCCCGGCCTATGTGGCTGCGGCGGGCGCCGATTGTCTGCACGACGAGGCCGTGGACTACGCGTTGAGGATGAGAGCTGCGGGAGTCCCGGTCGAGTTGCACTCCTTCGCCGATGTGCCACATGGTTTTACCGGGGTCGCCCCATGGACGTCCGCGAGTCGGCGAGCCGTTGCCGGTGTCGTCGACGCGATCCGGCGATTCAGCGGATTGCAAGAGATATCACCACCGAAGCCTGCCCTTGCGGCAGCACGCGAGGAATGAAGGTCAATGTCACAAGACAAGTCGACGAAAAAGTTCATGTTCGGTGTCGTTGTGCGGAAAGCAGACTCCGGAAGGGCGTGGGCCGAGCGCGCGCGCCTGGTCGAGCAGTCGGGTTTCACGACAATGCTGATGCCGGATCATTTCGTGGGTCCCCGGTTCGCCCCGATCGCGGCGTTGTCGGCGGCAGCCGCCGCCACGTCGACACTGCGGATCGGCACCCTGGTGTTCTCGAACGACTACCGGCACCCGGTCGTGCTGGGGAAGGAACTTGCCACCCTCGACGTGCTGTCGGACGGCAGGCTCGACGTCGGCCTCGGCACTGGATGGATGCGTGAGGACTACGACCGGGCGGGTTTGAGCTTCGACCCACCGAAGGTCCGGTTCGACAGATTCGTCGAGTCCCTGGAGGTCCTGCGCGGTGTGTGGGGCGAGGGAGCCTTCTCGTACCGAGGGCAGTACTACCAGATCGACGAACTGGTGCAGGAACCGAAGCCGGTGCAGAAGCCGTACCCGAAGTTCCTCTTCCCCGGCGGCGGGCCGAAGATGCTGAAGCTGGCTGGGCGGTACGCGGACTATGTCAATCTGACGTTGCGCGTGCGGGCCGACGGTACCGCACCGGACGCGAAAGATGGCGGTCTGGAGTCCTTCCTCGGGAAGATCGAGACGATCCGGGAGTCCGCAGGCCCGCGATTCGACGACATCGCGATCGGCACGAGCATCCAGGAAGTCGGCATTCCCCAGAGCAAGGAGACCTGGAGTGCAGTGAACCTCTCGCAGCAGGAGGAGACTCCACAAATCCTGCGGGGAGATGTCAGCGAGATGGTCGACAAGCTTCGGTACTGGCGTGACACGCACGGCCTCAATTTCTTCGTGCTCCACAACGACAAGGACCTGGAGACCTTCATCCCGGTCGTCGAGAAATTGGCCGGCGAGTAGATGACGAACGAGGGGCGGGCCTGTCGATCGACCCGCCCCTCGTTTCTGCTCAGGTCCGTCAGACCCCGTACCCGCCGTCGACGTCGAGGGTTTGCCCCGAGATGAAGTCGGCGCGATCGGACGCGAGGAAGGCGACGGCCTCGGCGATGTCGTCGGCGTCACCGAAGCGGCGCAACGGAATGTTGCGCCGGGTGATGTCGAGCGCGCGGTCGTCGAGATCGCCCGACCCGATCAATCGCGCTGCCATCCCGTCAGTGAGCATCCCGGGCCCGACGCAGTTCGCGCGCAAACCGAATCGGCCTTCCTCCGCTGCCAGCGCTCGGACCACGGCTTCCACTGCCCCCTTGGGGCCGGAGGACAGTCCATCGCGCACCGGGAATCGCCGCGTGGCAGCGGTCGTCACCGCCACGATGTTGCCGCGTGATTCGCGGAGGAGAGGCAGCGTCGGATGCACGAGGTTGAAGAAGGCCGCCGCGTCACCCTCGAGCTGTGCCCGGAACTGTTGGGGGGTGACCTTACTCAGATGCGTCATCGGTACGTGCGGTCCGGCGGCATAGACCACCGTGTGGATCCCGCCGAACGCGTCCCGCACACCCGCTGCGAGTTCGGATGCCTCCTCGATGTTCGCGAGGTCGACGCGTGCGAACTCGGCCTTCGCGCCCAATGCGCTCAGCTCCGTCGCCAAGCTTGCCGCACCCTCCTGGTTGCCGCGGTAGGTGAAGAAGATCTGGCTTCCCCGTTCGGCGAGCAGGCGGCAGACGGCGCGCCCGATACCGCCGGTCCCGCCTGCAACAAGTGCTGCACCGGGTCGTTTCTCGAAGTCGAGCATGCGCTCGCCCCTTTCCTGCTGGATTGTCCGGCAACTATACCAAGCAATCGCTTGCTCTAGTACCGTGAAAACGTCAACTTCCTACAGAAGGGATCACGCGATGGTCAATTGGGACGGCAAGGTAGCGATCGTCACCGGCGCGGCGCAGGGCGTCGGCCGAACTGTTTCACTGCGGCTCGCCGAAATGGGCGCCTCCGTGGTGATCAACGACATTCAGGAGGACAAGCTGGATTCGGTCGCGGAGGAGATCGCCGCAAACGGAGGGACGGCGCTTGCCGTTCGGGCCGACGTCGGAATCCAATCCGATGTCGAGAAACTCGTCGCGCAGGCAGAGACGACATTCGGGCGGATCGACACTCTCGTGAACAACGCGGTCGCGTACGGCGGCGTGGAGAAGAGTGACGTGAACGTCGAGATCACACCCGACGACGCCTGGGAGCGAACGTTCGCCGTCAATTTCTACGGTGCCGTATGGGCAACCCGCTTCGCCATCCCGATTATGCAACGCGGGGGCGGAGGTGTGATCGTCAATGTCGGCTCCACCTCCGGATTCAGCGGGGACACCGTCCACGTCGCCTACGCGGCGTCGATGGCGGCCAAGTACTCGCTCACCCGGTCGGTGGCAACATCGCACGGAAAGAGGGGGATTCGTGTCAATGCCGTCGCGAGTGGGCTGATTCTGAGCCCGACCGCACGGCAGAACCTGTCGGCCGAGAAACTCGAGGCCTACAACGCGAATCTCCTGGTCGACGACTTCGGCGAGACCGATGACCTGGCATCGGTAATCACGTTCCTGGCGGGCCCGGAATCGAGGTACGTCACCGGGCAGACGATCATCGTCGACGGCGGATTCCAGGCTCATCAGCCCTGGCATGCGCAGAACCACATCGTTCACCCACAGGCGCCGATCTGATGACCGTGGGTGCAGTCGCCACCCGACCTGTCACCACTACGGTGACGCAGCCAAGGAGATCCGCATGACATCGCAATCAATTACTGTGCCGACCGCCACCGGTGACGTTCCGGTATCCGCACTCGGTAGAACGCTGATGCACGAACACATCTTCGTCACCAGTCCCGAAGTCCAGCAAAACTGGCCCGACTATCCCGAACAATGGGACGAGGACGCTCAGATCGCCGAGGCCGTGCGGCGACTCGCGGCGCTCGAGGCCGAGGGGTTCGACACTCTGGTCGACCTGACCGTGATCGGTTTGGGGCGGTACGTTCCCCGGGTCGTTCGGGTGGCTGAGCAGTCGAACATCAACATCGTGGTCGCGACGGGCGCCTACGTCTTGAGCGAACTTCCGGTGTACTTCCACTACCGGGGTCCGGGCACCGCGGCGGGCGGGCCCGACCGACTTGCCGACTTCTTCATACGCGACATCACGGAAGGAATCACCGGGACCGGTGTTCGTGCGGCGGTGCTGAAATGCGTCACCGACGAGGCCGGACTGACAAAGGACGTGGACCGGGTCCTGCGGTCGGTTGCGCACGCGCACCGGGAAACGGGTGCACCGATCACGACGCACACCCACTCCGGGCTGCGCCGAGGTCTGGACCAGCAGAAGGTCTTCAAGGAGGAGGGTGTCGATCTGTCCCGGGTCGTCATCGGGCACTCGGGCGACACGGACGACTTCGGTTATCTCGAAGAACTGGCGGATGCGGGGTCGTATCTGGGAATGGACCGATTCGGTCTCGACACGGTGCCATTCGACAAGCGAGTGGAGATCGTCGCGGAGATGTGCCGGCGCGGCTACGCCGACCGGATGGTTCTGTCCCACGACACATCCTGCTTTTCCGACATGTCGGATCCCGTGCGTCGTCGGGAGATGAATCCGCGCTGGCGCTGGACCCACATTCCCCAGGATGTCGTTCCGGCGCTGCTGGAGCGAGGCGTCAGTCAGGGGCAGATCGATGTGATGCTCATCGAGAACCCGCGGCGGATCTTCGCGAACCAGGGCGGCTATTGAGAAGGATGCCCTCGTGAGCAGTCCGATTCGGAAGTTGGACTATTGCCAAGCATGCGCTTGGTCAATTACTGTGACGCCAAGCCAGTAGTGGCGTGCATCACATCATCTCCATATCATCCTTCCGGATCGGACAGGGAGCACGTGCATGACAACAAATCCTCCTTCTGCCAACCCACTCGAGGAATCCGAGTACTCACCCCCCGCCGCGCACGGCAAGATCTGGACGCCGCAATGGATCGGCGCGCTCGTTGTCGTCGTCATGCTCGGTGAGCTGGCAACGTTTTCGTACAGTTTGGTCGGGACTGCACTCCCGGGAATCGGCCTCCATTTCCAGACAGCCGACCTGGGCTGGACGATCACCGTCGCCGACGTCGTCACCGCGGTCGCCGTCGCAATGCTTGGAAAGCTGGCCGACCTGCGCGGCAAGCGGAACCTCCTGGTCATCGTCACCGCTCTGTCGGCGGCCGGCGGCGTCATCTCGGCGGTGGCCCCGACCTACGAGGTCTTTCTCGTCGGGCGGGGGCTCCAGGGGCTTCTCTACGTGACGCCCGCGCTGGGATACTCGCTCATCCGTGACGTGTTCCCGAAGCGGCTGATCGCCTTCGCGATCACGGTGACTTTCACCGGAGCCGGTGCGCTCCTCGTCATTTCGCCCTTCATCGCGGGGTGGCTCATCGACGGATTCGGCCCGCTCTCGGTGTTCTGGTGCATCGCCGCATTCCAGGTGATCTGCATCATCGGGGTGCTGCTGCTTCTTCCTGAGTCGCCGCTGCGGGTGAAGTCGCGACTCGACTGGGTGGGCGCGATCCTGCTCGGTGCCGGTGGTGCACTGCTCGTGTACGGTCTCGGCAACGGTGGCACCTGGGGTTGGACGTCCGTGAGCTTCGTCGGATTCATGGTTGCGGGACTGGCGTGTTTCGCCGCGTGGATCTGGTGGGACAGTTCGTTTCCCGAGCCGATCATCGAGATCTCGTTGCTACGCACGCGCCCGATGTGGACGACCCTCGTTCTCAACGCCGCTGTGTACGCGCCGGCGGCGATCGTCGTGTCACTGGTGCCGATCATCGTCCAGATGCCCCGTGATCCCGGCGACGAGATCGGCTTCGCCTCGGATGCATTCGGCGTCGCCGCCTTCATGGCACCGCACGGAGCAGCGATGGTCATCTGCGGATTCATCTGTGGAGCCAAGGCTGGGCGGTGGGGAATTCGCTACCCGATGATGGCGGGCTGTAGCGCTCTCGCGGTCGGCAGCATCGGTTTGGCCTTCCTGCACTCCAACACGTGGCAGGTGCTGCTGTGGCTGCTCTTCTGCGGAATCGGGATGGGCGCGACGTACGGTGGGCTGCCCAATCTGGTTGTCCAATCAGCGCCGCCCGAGAAGCAGGGCATCACGTCGTCGATCATGCTGTCCGCGCAAAACTTGTCGAGTGCCGTCGCGGTCCAGCTCGTCTTCGCGATGCTCGCGATGCATACGTTCACGACCGAACTGGGAACCTTCTTCGAGTCCGCCGGATATCGAGTGGCATTCCTCATCTCGGCCGCGTTCGCCCTGGCCGGCCTCGTGGTCCTCAAGATCATGCCTCATGGTCGTGCATCCGACGTCCAGACCGTCAAGACCGCATCCGATGTGATCGCTCACTGACACGACGCGACATACACAGGAGCGCCGGACACGATGTCCGGCGCTCCTGTGTATGTCCGGAGCGGTCAGGCCCCGTCGTTACGCCGAGCATCGAAGTCCTGGGCCGCCGCGATCGCGCTCGCGGCTTGCGCAAAGCTCCGGTAGACGGGGAGGCGGCTGTCCGACGCGAAGGCATCGAGGGATTCGACATCGGCAGGCGGGCACACCTCGGTGTTCCGAACCACGACGGCCACCCGGACGGGCAATTCGGCGTCGATCACCGTCTGCAGTGTGTCGATCAGTGGGCGAATGCCCGTGGTGCCGTAGTTGTAGTACGCGGCGGCGTTGAAATGAATGAGCACGTCCTGGTATTGCTGACCGTCCTGGGCGAAGATCGGAGTCAGCGCGTCGATCAGAATCGACGTGGGGGAGGCAGGTCCGACGGGCACCTCGAGCGGATTGGCGACGCTGGTTCCGGCGCCGTATCCCAGGTCACGGAGGCGGGTACGGAGCTCGTCGCGCAGCGGAGTCAGGTCGAGGCCGGCACGATCGCAGGTGTCGGTGGCGAGGACGGATGCACCGCCCCCCAGCCCGATCACCAGGACACCGTCGGCGTCCGTCCTCGGATTGTGATCGATGTAGTGCTGGAGGTAGCTCAGGCAGGAGAGGAAGTCCTCGAGCGAACGGACCTGAACGGCCCCCGTCGCCAGGGAAACAGCAGCCCACACCTTTTCGTTCCCGGCCATCGATCCGGTGTGCGAGCTGACGGCCACCGAACCCTGAGTGCTCGAACCGCCGCGCAGGACCACCACCGGCTTCCTTCCGGCGGCGCGGCGCAGTGCGCTGAGACGTGCCGCGCCGTCGCGTGTGCCTTCCAGGTAGATTCCGATGACCCGAGTCTCGGGGTCGTCGACGAGCCAGTCGACGAGCTCGCCCTGAGTCACGTCGATCGCATTGCCGATGCTGACGAGCTTCGAGTACCGGATGCCGCGTCGCGAACCCACGGTGATCATGTCACCGGACAGCCCGCCGCTCTGGGACACGACGGAGACCGCGCCTGGTTCGGAAGGTGCACCGAGGGTGAAGGTCTGACGGCCGCGGGGTGCGAACACACCCAGGCAGTTGGGTCCGAGGACGCGGGTCGAGGTGCCGGATGCGGCTTGCCCGAGCTCGGCCTGCAGTGCCGCGCCGGCTTGTCCCATTTCCGCGAACCCGCCAGTGACCACGTGGACAAAACCCACTCGGGCCGCGGCCGCATCGGCGACCACTTCCGGAGTTGCCGCTGCCGGTACCGCCACGACAAGGTAGTCGACCGGGTGGGGAACATCGCGGATCGACGAGTAGGCGGGGACGCCGTCGATACTGTCGGCGTCCGGATGTAGAGCGCAGAGGTTTTCGTCCCAGCCGGCCTGCCGGTAGGCCGCGAGGAAGCGGTTCCCAAAGGTGGATCGACTGCTCGAGGCGCCGGCTATCGCGATACCGCGGGGCGCGAACAGGCGGGTGAAGTCGGTGGGCTGGGACTCCACCGCAACCGGCACCACGGCCGTCGAGTCCACGATCAGGCGAGCATCCAACGCCTGAACGCCGTCCGCGGTCACTACGATCGGGTTGCACTCGAACTCCGCGAGTGAGTCGCCGAGGCGCTCGACCAAGCCGCCCTGGCCGGCGATCGACAGTAGAAAGTCGATCAGAGCGTCACGGTTGCCCGGTTCACGTCCCCGAGCGCCATGAAGTAGCGGCGCCCCGGGGAAGCTCTCCACCAGTTCTGCGGCATCCGACCGCGACAAGGGGGCCACCCGCAGTGCCGACAGGTCGAGCATTTCGGTGGCGATACCGCCGAGTCCGAGCAACACCACGTGCCCGAAGGTTGCGTCCCGGACCACCCCGACGATCAACTCGAGTCCACCCGGATGCTGCTGTTCGACGAGGTATCCGGAGGGAGTGAGGCCCTGTCGGGTGAGAGTTGCCGCCATCTCGGCGACCGCCGCCGGGACGTCGTGCGCTGTCAACCCGAGGATGACGGCACCGACGTCGCTCTTGTGCACCAGTCCCGGGCCCCATGCCTTGAGCACGAGTGGTCCGGACAGCCCGGACACGGCGTCCGCGGCGTCCCCTGCGTTCGTGAAAGTTGCGCTGACCGGAACATCGATACCGTGTTCGCCGAGTAGGGCTTTGACCTCGTGCTCGGGTATCGCGCGCCGGAGATCGGCGGTGACTCCCATATTCACCGGTGACGCCTCCGCCGTTGCAGGGGCGGAAGGGTGCAGCGCGGAACTTGTGTTGGGGGGCATGAGTGATTCCTCTTTCGTGGAAACAAAGTACATTTAAGCAAGCGATTGCTTGGTATCATACGCTGGTACCGGAGCTTCGGTAGTGCTACTGAGAGGTCGAAAAGGATGCCTGAGCAAGTCGATGTCGACGCCGTATCGGAAGTCGGAAACTGGGGGCGGTGGGGAGCCGGCGACGAGCGGGGGGCTGCGAACCTCCTGACTCCGGCCGTCGTGCTCGAAGCCTTTGATGCGGTGCGTGACGGTAGAACCCTCTCGCTCGCGCTGCCCATTCAGGGAGCCACATCCGGACCGGCGGCTTCCCGCGTCCCGCATCTCGCCGGACGGCCGCTGCCTCAACATTTCATGGCGATGGACGGCGGTGACTACGCGGCGGGGACCGGTCGGATCAAGGGAGAGATGTCGGTCGCGGACGACGCGCTGATGCTCTCGCCGCACGGAACCACAACCCACATCGATGCACTGGCGCACATGTGGCGCAACGACGTGTTGTACAACGGCCACTCGGCGAATCGGGTGCGCAGCTACGGTGCGACACGATGCGGGATCGACAAACTCGGCCCGCTCATCACCCGCGGTGTGATGCTGGACGTTGCCAGGCACCTCGAGGTGCCGCATCTGCCGGCGTCGGCGCGAATCGATGATCAGTTGCTTGCGGAGACGGCTGAGTCTGCCGGTGTGGAAGTCCGGGCCGGGGACGTGGTGCTCGTTCGGACCGGGTGGGCCACGGTTTTCGCACAAGACCCCGAGATGTACAACCACGAGCAGCCGGGTCTGTGTCACAGCGGAGGCCGGTGGCTGGTCGAACGTGACGTCGTGGCGATCGGCAGCGACAACATCGCTGTCGGTGCGCTCGATCCCGGTGGTGTGTTCCATGGGTCCGTCGACGAGGACATCCACATGCTGACGTTGTGGGAACACGGCGTATCGCTCATCGAAATGTTGTGGCTGGAGGAGCTTTCGCGAACGGAGAGGTCTGAGTTCCTCTTCGTTGCGGCACCGCTGCCGATCGTGGGAGGCACTGCGAGTCCGATCAATCCTGTTGTGGTTCTCTAGGCTGCGGGTTCAGCCGAAATGCCGCAGAAGGCCGCCTTCGGCGCGCAGGGCTGCGCCGTTGGTCGCCGAGGCTTGGCGCGAGCAGGCGTAGACGACCATGCTCGCCACTTCGTCGACCGTCGCGAGGCGTGCCAGCAGAGTACTCGGCCGGATCGACGTCGCACAGTGGCGGTCCGCGTCCTCGCGCGGCACGGCGTGCTCGGCGGCGTAGTCGTCGAGGAACGTGCCGGCACCGCTCGACGCGGTCGGCCCCGGAAGGACACTGTTCACCGTGACGCCCGTGCCCACCGTGAGTTCCGCGAGGCCGCGTGCGAGCGCGATCTCCGCCGCCTTCGTCACGCCGTAGTGGATCATCTCCGACGGAATGTTCATGCCGGCCTCGGATGCAACGAGGACGATTCGCCCCCAGTTCCGCTCGAGCATTCCGGGCAGATAGGTGCGCGCGAGGCGCACCGCCGCCATCACGTTCATCTCGTAATGGCGGATCCAGTCGTCGTCCGTCGTGTGGAGGAAATGCTTCCAGTCGAACACCGCGGCATTGCCGACGATGATGTCGAAGGAATCGTGCGCGCCGGCGATCGCGTCGCATCCCGCCGCGGTGGTGACGTTCGCAGCGACTGCGGAGAAGCTTTCGGCAGGCGCCAGCTCGTCGAGGGCCTGCTGGACGGCCGTCGCGGTACGACCGTTGACGACGACGTGGGCACCGCAGTCGGCGAGGCCCTGTGCGATCGCAAACCCGATTCCGCGCGTCGAGCCGGTGACGAGCGCCGTCTTGCCGCTGAGGTCGATCTTCATTCTCGAAGCCTTTCTGATCGCAAATTCCCGGTGACCTGCCCGGTGCTGCAGCGTCACATCATGGTGATGCCACCGTTGACGCTGAAGGTTTGTCCGGTGACGTACCCGGATTCGGTCGTGCAGAGGAACTCGATCGCCGCAGCCACCTCGCCTGCGGATCCCATGCGGCGCATGGGAATGGCACCGACGAGTTTGTCCATCAGGGCCGGGTTGTTCTCCGCAACCGATTGCAGCATGGCGGTGTCGATCAGCCCCGGGCAGACGACATTGCTCGTAATGCCGTCCCGGGCGGTCTCCCGCGCCAGGGTTTTCGAGAACCCGAGCAGGCCGGCTTTCGTCGCGGAGTAGATGCCCTCCCCACCTCCGCCCGCTCGCGCGCTGTCGGTGGCGACGAACACGACCCGACCCCATCCGCGTTTCGTCATCTCCGGGACGATCGCGTGACAGAGTTGCATGGGGGCGCGTAGGTTGACCTGCCACAGCGTGTCCCACGCCGCGGGGTCGCTGTCCACGAACCGCTCGACTCGCGTCAGGCCTGCATTGTTCACGAGAATATCGACCTCGCGCAGTGCTGCGTTCTCGCCGAGAGCGACCGCGATCGACGTGGGGTCCGCGAGATCCATGTGGACGGCGGTTCCCCGGTCGATCGAGCCGGCTACGGATTCGGCCGCGCCGAGGTCGCGATCGAGTACGAGAACTGCGGCGCCGCGCAGGGAGAGGCGCTGGGAGATGTCCGCGCCGATTCCGGCGCCGCCGCCGGTCACCAGCGCTACTTTGCCTGCAAGATCGGTCTGCATGGGTTCCGAAGATACACTACTGAGCAAGCGCTTGGGTAAGTGTATAGTGATCCGGGACACCGAAAGGGGTGGAGATGGCTTTCTCGGGCCGACGCCTCGGGCGTTCAGATCGCAGTGTCGTTGCATTGCTTCTGCTGAACCAGGGCGAACTGTGTCTGTTGCGCCGGAGTTCGCTCGTTGCCAGCGACCCGGGCAGGTGGCACTGTATTACGGGCTACCTCGACTCGGGCGACGACCCGGCCGAGCACGTGTTGGTCGAACTGGGTGAGGAGACGGGCCTGTCTCGCCTCGACCTGGCCGACCTGGTCGCGGGGCCGGTATTGAGCCTTCCTGGTGGTGACGGGGTTTGGACGGTGCACGTATTCGTCGCGACCGCGCGACATCAGCGGGTCCGGCTCAACTGGGAGCACGAGGACGTCTGCTGGACTCCGTGGAGCCGGGCGGGGGAGGGCGGCCGTGAGCTCGTGCCGTGGCTGCCCGTGCTCGTCGCCGAATCTCTGCCCCACATGCACGTGACAATGTCATAGACAAGCGCTTGTTCAAGTAGTTAGGGTGACTCCATGTCAGCAGATCCGAACCACTCGTCGAATGGGTATGCCCTCGGCATCGATGTCGGCGGCACCTTCACCGACGTCGTCCTCGCCGGGCCCGCCGGCCAGGAATCGGTTGCCAAGACGCTCAGTACCCACGGCGACCCCACTGAAGGAATCGTCAAGGGGGTGCAGGCCGCTCTCGCCACAGCGGGAGTGGAACCGGCGGCGGTGGATCGGGTGGTGCATGCGACCACACTGGCTACCAACGCAATTCTGGAGCAGAAGGGTGTCCGGGTCGCGCACATCGGTACGCGCGGGTTCCGCAACCTCCTTCCGCTGGGCCGCTACGCGCGGGTCGAGGAAGACCGTTTCGACACTTTCTTCGATCCGCCGTCGTCGCCGATCCCCGCTGCCGATTGTTTCGACGTGCTCGAGCGCCTCGACAGTGCCGGCGGCGTCATCATTCCCTTGGACGAGACGTCCGTGCGCGCAGCGGCAGAGAAGATCCGCGACCGCGGTATCCGGTCTGTGTCGATCGCCTTGCTGCACTCGTACGTCAATCCTGCCCACGAACTGCGCGTCGCAGAGATCGTGCGGGACATCCTGCCTGCGGACGCAACGGTCGTGACTTCGGCCGAGGTGTGGCCCGAGCTTCGTGAATACGAACGCACCACGACGACCCTGATGTCCGCCTACGTGGGCCCGGTGATGGTGTCGTATCTGCGAAAGCTCGAGCAGCGGCTTCGTGACGCCGGAATCGATGCGCGCGTGCAGGTCATGGAGTCCGGAGGCGGTGTCATGTCCGCAGATCTGGCCGGTCGCCGCGCTGTCGCGACAATCGAATCGGGCCCGGCCGCCGGAGTTCTCGCAGCCCGCGCGGCCGGTCTGTCAGCGGGCAAACCGGATGTGATCTCGTTCGACATGGGCGGAACGACGGCGAAAGCGTCCGTGGTCCGCAACGGCGCTCCGGCCATCACCACGGAGTTCCATGTCGGTGGCAAGGGGAGCTTCGGCGGACGTCGCGCGGGTACCGGAGTGCCGATCAAGACGCCGGCGATCGACCTTGCCGAGGTGGGGGCAGGCGGCGGCAGTGTCGCCTGGGTCGACCAGGGACAGGCGTTGCGGGTCGGTCCGCATTCGGCCGGTTCCGAGCCGGGCCCGGCCTGCTCTGGCCGCGGCGGCCAGGACCCGACCGTCACCGACGCGAATCTCGTTCTCGGCTATCTGGATCCGATCGGGTTCGCGGGTGGAACGATGGGACTCGAACCCGACAACTCCGCCCGTGCCATCCGGGAGCGGGTCGCCGAGCCGCTCGGTGTCGGTCTGGAAGCCGCGGCAAACGCGATCCACGAAATCGCCAACGCGACGATGGCCGCAGCGGTCCGGGTCGTCACCGTCCAGCGTGGCCTGGATCCCCGGAACTTCTCGGTCGTCGCATTCGGTGGCGCAGGGCCGATGCACGCGGCGCGGGTAGCAGAGGAATTCGACATCGGCACCGTGATCATTCCACCGTCGTGCGGCGTCGGCTCTGCCGTCGGACTCCTGGGCACCGACTTGAGCACCGATCGCGTTCTCACCCGACTGCGCCATGAGGACGACATCGACGGCGAGTCGATCGACGACACCTTCCGTCAGCTCTCCGAAGCCGCGGCCGGGGATCTCGGTGTCGAACTCGCCGCACCGTCCACCCGGGTCGAGCGGTCCGTCGACGTGCGACTGGCCGGTCAGGCTCATGAACTGACTATCCGGATCAGCGACGGCGGCGCAGGCAGGCACTGGGACGACACGTCCCTCCCGGCGCTGCGCGAGCGCTTCGCCGAAAAGTACAAGGAAGCCTACGGTATCGACGGTTCCGGCCCCGTCGAGTTGGTGAGCTTCCGCGTCCGGGTCACCCACGTGGTTCCCAAGGTTCCACTCGGCCGTCGCGCCGTATCCGATGTGCGAGGCCAGGGGCCCTCGCGCAAACGCCGCGTCTGGTTCCGGGAGTTCGGTGAGTACCGGGAGACCCCCGTCTACGAGCGCGAAGGAATCGTCGGCGACGAGCCGGTTCCCGGACCTCTCGTCATCGCAGACGGTGAATCGACCATCGTGGTGCCCCCGGCCTGGAATGCCCTGGTCGACGGCGAGTTCAACGTAGTTCTGTCGCGCGCTTCGGAGGAGAAGTAATGACCCACGTTCTGGCCGACGGTTCGGCCCCCGTCTTCGACGACAATGGCGCCGGCACAGCGCAACTGACTTCCGAAGTGCTCCGCAACGCACTCGTCGTCGCCGCGGAAGAGGCGAGCATCGTCGTCGTGCGGTCCGCCTTCTCGACCTTCGTCGTGGAGGGTTCCGACGCATCGGCAGCCATCCTGGACAAGGATGGCCGGCTCATCGCCCATTCCATGGCCACAACCCTCATGAACAGCATGGCGCTGTCGGTGGCCGTGCCGTTCCTGCTAGCCGACATTCCGCTCGACACGATGCGGCCCGGAGACGTGTTCGCCACCAACGATGCTTACAAGGGCGGGGTGCACACCAACGACATCCTCATCTTCAAACCGATCTTCGTCGGAGGCGCGGTGGAGTATTTCACCGCGACCTTGATTCACGTGTCGGACATCGGCGGGGCATCTGCGGGCGGAATGGCGTCCTTGGCCACCGAGATCTTCGCCGAGGGATTGCAGTTACCCCCTGTCCGGATCGCCGGCGCGGACGGGTTGGAGGAGCCGATCATGCGGATCCTCGCCCTGAACAGTCGCACACCCGACAAGGTGCAAGGCGATGTCCGCGCGCTCATTGCGGGAGCATCGACTGCGGCCAAGCGTGTCGAAGAACTCATCGAAGAGTACGGTGTGCAGGGTTTCGCGGACGGTGTCCACGACTACCTCGACTACACGGAGGTGCTCACCCGGGCCGCGATCGCGGACTTGCCTGCCGGAACCTACCGCTCCGACTACACCATCGACGACGACGGTGTCACCAGCTTGCGCGGGCATCGCGTTCAGGTGGCGGTCACTATCGGCGACCGCGACATCTCGCTGGACTTCGAGGGAACCGACCGCCAGGTCGCCGCCGCCGTCAACTCGAGTATCTCTCAGTCGCTCGCTGCGGCAGTGTTCGCGTTCCGGTGCTTCGTCGATCCGACGATCCCGATGAACGACGGGTGCCTGCGCGTCCTGGACGTGAATCTCCCGGAGGGCACCCTGGTCAATGCCCAGTCGCCTTATCCCTGCGGCGGACGCTTTCTGCCAGCCTACGCGGCCATGGAGGCCGTGCTGCAGGCATTGTCGGACGCTGTCCCCGAACGCGCCATCGCTGCGTCGGGAATCCTGCAGCCCTTCTCGATTGCCGCGACGACTGCACCGTACTGGGTTCATCTCGCCTACGAATTCGGCGGAGTGGGAGCACGGTTCGGCAAAGACGGACCGGACGCCACCGGCATTCATTTCGGTCTGGGGCGAAACTCGGTTCCTCAGGTCGAGCCGGTCGAAGTGCGCTGCCCCCTCGTGGTCGAGGAGGTGGAGTACATCGCGGACTCCGGTGGCTCAGGACGCTGGCGCGGCGGACTCGGAACCCGGACGGTGTTCCGGCTACTGTCCGATGCCTACGTCACGACCCGCGGTGACCGGCTCGAAACGGGCCCCCGAGGACGGGACGGGGGAAGTTCCGGAGTCACCGGTGCTTTCAAGAAACGCACCCTCGACGGGAACACCGTGGTTCTGAACTCGAAGGTGAACAACGAACTCTTTCTTGCGGGCGAGTCGTTCGTCGTCGAGACGAGCGGCGGCGGTGGGATCGGAAATCCGTTCGAGCGTCCCGTGGAGTACGTCCTGGACGACCTCGATGCGGCGCGGATCACGGCCGACGGTGCACGACGCGACTACGGCGTGATCGTCACCGCCAACGGTGATCTCGACAGTGCAGCGACCGATGCGCGAAGGAAGACACTTCATGACTAGATCGCCTGCAGTCGCCCGGAAGACCTGCGGAACCAAAGGAAGTGATCGATCGTGACCAGCAATGACCGTGCACCGATGAAGTTCGGCGTGTTCCTCGGGCCCGAGCACAAGCCCTCGAACAACCCCACCTGGGACCTCGAGCGCGACCTGCAATTCATCGAGCATCTCGACAAACTCGGATTCGAGGAAGCCTTCGTCGGTGAGCACCATTCGAGCGGTTGGGAGATCATCTCCAGCCCCGAACTGTTCATTGCGGCAGCCGCCCAGCGAACTCGTAACATCAAACTGGGTACCGGCGTGATCTCGCTTCCTTACCACCATCCGCTGATGGTTGCGGAGCGTATGACGCTGCTGGACCACCTGACTCGTGGCCGGCTGATCATGGGTGTCGGGCCCGGCGCACTGCCGTCCGACGCGGCGATGATGGGTCTGGAGTACTCCACGCTCCGTGAGCGGATGGAAGAGTCGCTCGAAGCGATAATGGCGCTGTTCACCTCCGACGACTGCATCGACCGCAAGACCGAGTGGTTCGAACTGCGGCAGGCGCAACTCCAGATGCTGCCGTACACCCGGCCGCACCCGGAGGTGGCGGTCACCGCCGTCATCTCGCCCGCGGGCGCGATGCTGGCCGGGCGGTTCGGGCTGCCGATGCTCGCTCTCGCGGCGGCTACCGACGCCGGCAGCCGTGTGCTCGCCGAACATTGGGACATCTACTCCGAACAGCGGGCCCTGCACGGGCACGGGCCGGGCGACCGCAGGGACTGGCGGCTCGTGAGCGTCATTCACGTGGCTCCCACCCGGGAGGAAGCCGAACGTCAGGTTTCGTACGCAATCGAAGATGCCGGGCGCTACCTCTTCCGCGATGCGAGCTTCCTGAAGGCGATCTACGACTCGTCGGGCCTCGACGAGGGGGCTTCGATCCTCGACGTGTTCCGCGCGTCCAATCTCGGCGTGGTCGGGACTCCGCAGGATGCGATCGAGCACATCGAGCGAATGCAGGAAATGTCCGGCGGTTACGGCACCCACCTCATCCGGGTGCTCGACTGGGCGTCGCCGCAGGACACCCTGAACTCGTACGAGTTGTTCGCTCGGGAGGTCGTGCCGCACTTCCAGGATTCGAACCGTCGTCGAATCGAGAATTGGAACAGCTTCCACAACTCCGAAGGTGACTTCCAGGTAGCCCTCGGCGCAGCGAACGCCCGCGCCCGCAAACGCTACGAAGACACCAAGTCGAATCGTTTGTGAGCACCTGCGCCCAGACCTACTCGAACACATTGGAGAACCAGATCATGACCCACCAAGTTTCTGTCGGAAACGTGCTGTATCCCGTCGACGACGTCGACTCCGCGGTGAAGTTCTACGAATCGGTGTTGACACTGCCGACGAAGTTCCGGGACGGCTCACGCTTCGCTGCGCTGGACGGCGGCAAGGTCACCGTCGCCATCGCCGGTCCGGAGGAGGACGTCACCGGCGGTCGCGTCGCCGCGTCCTTCAAGGTGTCCGATGTGGTGTCCGCAGTGGATGCGGCAGTTGCCGCCGGAGCCACGGTTGTCCGCGACCCGGAGGACGGGCCCCATGAGACACGTGCGGTCGTGCTGGATCCCTGGGGCAACGCTGTGGTGCTCTACGCACCGTTGACGGCGTGAGGGACGACGACATGGCCGGTCGATTCGCCGGGAAGGTCGCGCTGGTCACCGGCGCGGCCAGTGGGATCGGGCGGGAGGTGTCGGCGCGTATTGCCGACGAGGGCGGGACGGTCGTCCTCGCAGACATCCAGGACGAACTGGGAACCGAGACGGCTCGCGAGTTGACCGCCCGCGGCGGAGAGGTCCGCTACACCCGTCTCGACGTATCCAGCGAAGACGACTGGACGTCGGCGGTTTCCGACACGATGTCGCGCTTCGGATCGCTCGATGTGGTGGTGAACAATGCCGGCATCGCGCATCCGGAACTCGTCGAGGACACCTCGAAGAACCTGTACGACAAAGTGATCGCGGTGACGCAGACCAGTGTCTTCCTGGCACACAAGGTGGCGGGCCGCGCCCTCCAGGCGGGATCGGGCGGCTCCGTGGTGAATGTCAGTTCGATGTTCGGAATCGTCGGTGGGTTCGGCTCTGCGCCCGCCTACGCGGCCGCGAAGGGTGCAGTCCGAACGCTGACCAAGAACACGGCGATTGCCTGGGCGGAGCGCGGCGTTCGCGTCAATTCCGTGCATCCCGGCTTCATCGACACCCCCACCCTCGGAGATTCCGGGCGTGACAGCATGACTGCCCTGACACCGCTCGGGCGCCTCGGAACAGCCACCGAGGTCGCAGCGCTGGTCGCGTTCCTCGCCAGTGACGAGGCGTCGTTCATCACCGGCGCCGAGTTCGTCGTCGATGGCGGTTACACCGCGCAGTAGGCGAGTACACACGGGAGGAATGCGATCCATGTCGAGTGCCACGCAAGGATTGGATGGCCGCACTGCTCTTGTCACCGGTGCGGGCAGCGGTATCGGCCGCGCGACGGCGATCGAACTCGCCGCCGCGGGCGCCACGGTGGGTTGCGCGGATGTCGACGAGCAATCTTGCCGCAGCAGCGCCGACGAGATCACGGCGCAGGGAGGCACGGCATTCTCCTACCTGCTGGATGTGCGTTCGGCGGCCGACTTCGAGTCCGTCGTGTCAGCTCTGCTTCTGCGGACGGGGCGAATCGATGTCCTGGCGAACGTGGCCGGTGCGATCACGGCACGCGGACCGCTCCTGTCCATGCGCGACGACGAGTTCGACGACGGTCTGACGCTCAACCTGAAAAGCTTCGTTCACGGTTGCCGTGCAGTCGGCACCGCGATGATCGGTGGCGGCGGTGGAAGCATCATCAATGTCTCGTCCGGAACGGTCGACGGTCGCGCCCCCGATCTCGGGGCGTACAGCATCCCGAAAGCCGGAGTCCTGCAGCTCACCCGGACACTCGCCATGGAACTCGGCGGGGCCGGCGTCCGGGTGAACACAGTGTCGCCGGGGTACATTTCGACGTCGATGACCGCAGCGCACTATCGGAACGCCGACGGCACACCGAATGAAGAGCGACGGAATGCAGTCGACAGTGAACACAGTGCCGATATCCCACTCGGGCGGCCCGGCCGCGCGAGCGAGGTCGCCGCTGTTGTCGCATTCCTGGCCTCGGATGCCGCTTCCTACGTCACCGGACAGATCCTGCGAGTCAACGGCGGACTCGTGATGCCGCTGTGACGGCGAAATTCGCACTCCCTCCTGTTCCGGAGTTCGCATTTCCCGGGTTCACGGACAGCTGCGCTGTCGTCGTCGGCGGGGCGAGCGGTGGGGTCGGTTCGGCAATGGTCCAGCTCCTCCTGCGCGCCGGCTCGGCAGTCATCATGGTCGACCGAGACGAGGAGCGTTCGGGAATGCTCACGGCTGCCGTCGGACACGACGAGTCGCTGCTCCCGGTGCTGACGGACATCACCACCGAGGACGGGATCCGCGACCTGGAATCGGCTCTCGACCGGGCCGACCGCCCGGTCCGGCACCTCGACAATGTCGTCGGAGGCGTGTCCGGCGACGATGTCGGGCACATACTTCATCTCGGAGCGGACCAGTGGACACGCGCACTCACGACCAACGTGACCTACGCGCTGCGGACCAGTCAGGTTGTCGCGCGGCGCATGGTGCAGGAGCGCCGCGGATCGATCGTCAATCTCTCCGTCGCCGAGACGGATCGGGCGATGCCCTGGTTTGCGTTCTACGGAGCGACACGATCGGCCCTGGACTCACTGACTCGCACGATGGCCGTCGAGCTCGGGCCCTTCGGAGTTCGGGCGAACACCGTGTCGTGGGGCCTGATCAATTCACCGAGAATGCACCCCGCGCACACGTCGGAGGGCAATCGGGAGCGCGACGTGATCCCGCTCGGCAGGCGCGGGCTGGTCGCTGACGTCGCCTGTGCGGCGATGTTCATGTTGTCAGACCTCGCCCAGTACGTCACCGGTCAGAACTTGGAGGTCGACGGTGGACTGTCGCTGTGTGGACCGCACTACGAACACACCGAGAAAATCCCGGTGTTCCTGGAATCCGAATCGGCGCGCGATGGGCTTCGGAGACAGTTCGACCGCATCGCGCACCCCGACCGGGAATAGCGGGGCTGATCTGCCGATCAGGAGACCAGCCCCGGTCGTCATTCCGGTGTGGTAGCGCTCCCGTAGTCGGCGACGAGTGGAGTGTCCACCCCGACATCACCGCATTGGAGGGCCCCGCCGGGATTGCCGAGGGGTGTCGGTCGTCCCGGCAGGTTCTCGGCGAAGAATCGGCGAGAATCGTCGATGAACGCGTGATCGTCCACGGGTACGTGCTTCTCGACCGTGATCGCGTCCACCGGACACGCAGGCTCGCACGCACCGCAGTCGATGCACTCGTTCGGATTGATGTAGAGCTAGGTGAGTCACGTCCTGGCCTCGGAGTGGGTCGATCGGCCAAAACGGCCACGGATAAACGCGCAAGCGCTAGGGAAGCTCTCCGTCGGGCTCACTATTCGGAAAGGACAACTCGGGTGCGGAACGAGATCGTGATCACTGCCGGGGGATCGTCGGGATTAGGCCGAGCGACAGCCGAATTGATGACCGCCGAGGGGGGCACAGGTCGCCATCGCGGATGTCAGCGTGAACGTGGGGAGAAGGCGGCGGCGGAGATCGGTGCACATTTTGTCTTCACCGACGTGAGCCGTCCGGATTCGGTGGATGCCAGGAATTCTTTGCTTCCACCGCGAGTACGCCGATCCCACGCGCATCACGTTCTGATGGGTGGCCCGTGCGCAGCCTGGAGTAGAACCTCTCACCGCGCACGGGCTCGGGCGGCGGCCGTCACACTGCGGACTCCGTGATGTCCACGACGGGAAGAATGGAGTGCCCTAGTCTCCGCTCCTTGGTGCGAAGGTAATCGATGTTGTGGTGGTTGACATGTGGAGGACGAGCAACGCGGGAGATCACGTCGACGCCATACCGCGACAGTGCGGTGATCTTGTCGGGGTTGTTGGTGATCAGTCGTGCTCGGCTCACCCCGAGCTCCTTGAGGATGGCGGCCGCCACGGCGTAATCGCGCGCGTCGACGGGCAGGCCCAGCTCGAGGTTGGCGTCGACGGTGTCGTAGCCGTCCTCCTGCAAGGCGTACGCCGCCAGTTTCGCCCCCAACCCCACACCTCGCCCTTCCTGACCGCGCAGGTACACGACGACTCCGGTTCCCTCGGCGGCAATCGCTGTGAGCGAGTCCTGGAGCTGTGGGCCGCAGTCACACCTGAGTGATCCGAGTATGTCGCCGGTGAGGCACTCGCTGTGCACGCGGACGAGCGGTGTTGCCGCAGCAGAACCTGCGAGATGCGGAGTTCCCGCGACGAGAGCAATGTGTTCGACACCGTCGTGAGCGCGGAAAACGTGGCCGATGAAGTCGCCGGCCGTCGTGGGCACGCGCGCTCGCGAGATCCGTGTGACGAGTTGTTCTCGCTGACGACGATGCTCGACGATGTCGCGCACCCGGATCATCTTCAGGTGATGCAGGCGCGCGAATCGAATGAGTGCGTCGCGACGAGACATTTCACCATCGTCGTCCACCAGTTCGCACAGCACACCGACAGATTCGAGACCGGCCATCCTGCACAGGTCGACGGTGGCCTCCGTGTGTCCACGACGCTCCAGGACGCCGCCCGGCCGCGCCAGCAGCGGCATCACGTGGCCGGGACGGCTGAGGTCGCCGGGGCGAGTCTGCGGGTCGGCGAGCGCGCGTGCCGTGACGGCGCGATCCGCTGCCGAAATTCCGGTCGTGACACCGTGTAGTGCGTCGACCGAGACGCCGAACGCGGTTCCGAAGACCTCCGCGTTGCCGGCAGCGGGAACCATGGGCGGTAAGCCGAGCGCAGCGGCACGGTCTTCCGTCATGGCGACGCAGACGAAACCCGAGGTGTGACGGATGATGAACGCCATCTTCTCGATTGTTGCGTGCTCGGCCGCCATGACGAGATCGCCTTCGTTCTCACGATCCTCGTCGTCGACGATGACGACCATGTCGCCGCGTGCGATCGCGTCGACAGCCGCAGGCACGCTGTCGAACCGTTCGTGCGCGGAGTCGGCGTCGAGTTGTCCGACGGCCGTCGATATGTGCGTTCTCATGGGTGCCTCCGACGATGCGGTGGTGGGTGGACTCGGCTGGAGGAGTGCTGCCGGCGAGCGAGCTGATCATGGTGGTTGTGCCCCCGCCTGCCTGTTGGAAGCGGGCTAGTCGGCGCTGTGCAGTCGGCCGTATTTTCCGCGGTGGAACAGGAGCGGCGATCGGCCGTCGGCATAGAGGTGCTGGACACGCGAGACGACGATCACGTGGTCGCCGGCCGCATGTTCGGCTTCGACTCGTGCGTCGATCCAGGCGACGGCATTCTCGATGACGGGGGCACCCGATGGCGACGGCTGCCAGGCCAGACCGGCGAACTTGTCGCCTCCCTTGACAGCGAGCTGCCGGCCGACATGTTCCTGGTCTTCTGCGAGGATGTTGATGACGAAGCTGTCGGCCCGTCTGATCGCAGGCCAGGAGCTGCTCGTGTGGGCGACGCAGAAGGCGACCAGGGGCGGATCCAACGACACCGATGTGAAGGAGTTCGCCGCCAGGCCGGCGCCCTCTCCGGTTACGGGATCGACTGCGGTGATGGCAATGACGCCGGTTGCAAAGTGGCCGAGGACCGATCGCATAGTGGCGGCGTCGACCTCAGGCAGGTCTTCCCGCCGTTCCGTTGCTGATGTAGTGCTCATTTCGACCTCCGTGGGTTGCCGGATCTACAGGTGGTGTCCGCGCTCGTCGCGAATCGACGGTGGGGCCGAATCCTCTCGTACCTGCGGGTCGATCTCGACCTGCACGGATATCGGGGTGATCGCGTTGATGGCCTGCGCGATTCGCGCATGCCACATTCCGTTCTGGACGAGGCTCTCGCGGTTGAAGGAGACGTGGACCGTGGCGGAGTCGAGGGTGCCCTGCCGGGAGATGCGCAGCTGCCAGTGTGCGATTCCGTCGATTCCTTTGAGCGCCTTGGTGAGAGCGTTGAACGAAACCCACCGGCCACGGATGAGCGTGAGGTCACCATACGTATGTGTGGGCATGGTGATCGATGCGCCGTCGCGAGTGCTCAGGTATCCCGTTCCGACGCTGACATCCGTGAGACCGGAGTGCCACGGGTACTTCACGACGATCTCCGCGAGTTCGCCGTCCGGAAGTGACTGCGTGGGTGAGGCGAGAGCGAGGAGGTCTTCGCGGGCCGGAATGAGCGCGGTCGCCTTCGCGGGCTTGTGAGCGATCGGGACTCCGCTGACAGGATCGGTGAACAACTCGATCGTCCGGGCGCCGAATTCGCGACTCAGGTGCTCGATCTTCTTCGGGTCGGCGATCTCGCCCGTCAGTAGGATCAGGCGAAGTTCCAGATCCAGTGGATCGACCAGGAACTCGAGATGCAGCCGGGCGAGAAAGTCTGCGACGCCGGTTGCCGTACCCACCAGGACGTTGGCGCGCACGTTTTCGAGCACTCGAAGGAGCCTCATTCGCCCACGGGGGCCCACGCTCGCCGCGGCCGAGGCAGCGGACGCAGCAGCCTCGGCGACCAGCGCTCCGCCGAGTTCGCCATCGCTGTTCAGTGCCACGACGACGCGATCGGTCGTCTCGACCCCCGCATCGGTCAGAGTCTTGGCTGTCAGCGCGACGGCGGCGGCCCGGTCGTCCGCGGACAAGGGGAACACAGTCGATGCGGTCGGATCTACCTGAATCAGACCGCGGGCCTTCGCCGGCGTGATTCCTGCCGGGGAGACGTTCCTGCGGAGAATCGGTTCCTGCGGTGTCGCCGCGAAGTGCGTGTGTGTCATCGGATCTCCACAACATCGGAAGCGAACAGTTTGATCGAACTCAGGACGTGATCGTTTGCGAGTCCACCGACCTGGAACTGTCCGATGAGGTCGGTGACACCGGCTTCCTCGAGACGCTGCACGGCCTTTCGTGATCCCTCCACATCGTCGATCACGATCATCAGATTGTCGCGAAGGGTCTCGATCGCTTCTTCCTGAGACTGGCCGGCGGCGAGCGCGCCGAGGACACGGTGGCTCGCATGGCGAGCGTCGTAGTAGTCGGGCGGAGCGACCAGGTTGACCTGGCGCCGGATGTACCACATCACGGCGTCCGCAGCGTTGGCGTGCGCCTCGTCGACCGTCGGGGCGACATGCCACGGAATCATCAGTGCGATCTTGCGGGTCTCGGGGTCGAAGCCGTGGCGGGCCAACTCCTCCTTGTACTTTGCGATGTCCTCGGCGACGTCGTCGATGCCCTTGAGCATGGTCATGCCGAGCAGGTTGTACCCGCGCCGGGCGGCCTGGAGGTAGCCGTCGAGACTCGTCGACGCCACCCACACGGGAGGATGCGGTTCCTGGAGGGGCCGGGGATACACGCCCACGTCCGGGACGCTCCAGTACTCGTGCTCGGCGCTGTACGGCTCGCCGTCTGCCTCCCAGATGCCGAGAACGGTGTCCAGGTTCTCCTCCCACAGTGCGCGCGACTGCTCGAAAGGCCGCTGGAAGGCCTGGTATTCGAGAGGTGAGGCACCGCGCCCGGTTCCGAACTCGATGCGCCCGCCCGAGATGATGTCCATGGTGGCGACGCGCTCGGCAGTGCGAATCGGATGCGAGAAGGGGAGCAGCACGACGCCGAGCCCGAGTCGAATCTGGCTGGTGACCCGCGCGAGTGCGCTCAACACGATGTCGGGAGCCGAGGAGTGTGAGAACCCGCGAGTGAAATGGTGCTCGACCATCCAGGCGGTGCTGTAACCGAGCCCATCGGCGAGGGTGACCTGCTCGATGAGATTCTCGAATGCCTGCTGCTCGACCTCTTTGGTCCGCCCACGCACCTCGAGTTCGTATCCGAGGCCTGCCCGCAGCTTTGCCATGCCAACTCCTGTCAGTAGTACCAAGCGATCGCTTGGGATTGCCTCTGTGCGACCTTGACTTCGCAAGCGTAACCCAAGCGCTTGCTCAAATGCTATACGCTCGCGGCATGGAGATCATGGATTGGGTCGGATACGAGTTGGGCACCAGAGTGGTGCGGTACCGGGAAGAGGATGCGATCCTGTACGCGCTCTCCGTGGGCGCGCGCGCCGAGGAACTGCCGTTGGTCTTCGAGCGTGAGCTGAAGGTCTTGCCGACGTTCGCGCTCACACTCGGGCTGTGGGTGGCGGACGCGGCCTCCGCTGCCGGGGCGTTCGCGCCGGCGGAAGCGCTGCACGGAGCGCAGTCGCTGACGATGCACGGTTCCCTGCCACGAGCTGGGGTATTCGAGGTCACGGGTCATGTCGGATCTATCCGCGACACAGGGCGTTCCGCGATTCTGGATATCGTGTGCGAAAGTGACTTCTTCTCTGCCACCTACTCGATCATCCTGCCCGGCAAGGGCGGCTTCTCGTCGCCCGAGACGCGGGCGAAGGCGGGCGCGGGGGAGGTCGAGATGGGCGATATGGCCTCGGTGCGTCTGTCGGCCGAGCAGGCGGTTCTGTACCGGCTCACCGGTGATCGCCACCTGATCCACGTCGACCCGGCCGCCGCGCGAGCGGCTGGATTCGCACGGCCAATCCTCCACGGTCTGTGCACGCTCGGCGTCGTCGTCAAGGCGCTTGCGGAGCCGCTGGGTGCGCAACCGTGGGAGCTCGAGCATGTCGAAGCGCGATTTGCGTCGCCGGTCTACCCCGGAGACACCTTGCGGATCGTCGCCGGCGAATCCTCTCGCGGGGGTGCCGAGGATGTCGCGTACTCGGCGTCCGTCGACGAGAGCCGCGTCCTCGCCGGCGGTCGGGTGCGTTACCGGTGAGGTGACGGTGATCGGCGACCGTCGGGTCGCCCGGTCGTCCGCCCCCGCTCAGCGGCTCTCGAGGATTGCCGCACTCCCGTAGCTCCCGCCGAACCCCGTGCACAGCGCGACGTGCGGTGACTCGACTTGGTGAGACGAAGCGGTTCCCCGGAGCTGGCGCACAGCCTCGAGGATGTTGTTGAGGCCGTGGACGTACCCCTCCGACAGCAGTCCGCCGTGCGGATTGACGGGGAGGGTGCCGGTCGGGAGGGTGGCACCCGAGCGTACGTAGTCGCCGCTGTCGCCGTGGTCGCAGAAGCCGAGGTCCTCGAGTTGCTGCAGGACGATCGGGGAGTAGGCGTCGTAGAGCAATGCCACATCGATCTCCGCAGGGCGAATGCCCGAGTACGACCAGAGCTTCCGCGCCACGAAGCGGGAGAAGATCGCCGAAATGTCCGCAGCCTTGTCCATGGTGGAGGCGCCAACACCGCCGCCGCGCACCACGGTGACAATGCGAGGGCTGTTCGGGCCGAGAGCATCGGCAATGTCGGATCTGCTGACGACCAACGCCGCGCCGGCGTCGGTTTCCTGGCAGCAGTCCGCTCGGCGCAGTGGGGTGGAGACCATCGGGCTCGAGAGGTAGTCGTCCAGGGTCATGTCGGAGCGCACCAGTGCGCGGGGATTCTCCGATGCCAGACGTCGCGACTGACAGACCACGGCGGCCAGGTCGTCCTCGATGGCTCCCGTGAGATGCATCCACCGGGTGGCCGCCAGCGCGAACAAATTGACCGGCCCCGCCATGCCGTACGGGGTGGTGAATTGGGCTTCGCCGCCGGCGACCCGCAGTGACGCCTGACCCATACGCTTCCCCGAGCGTCCGTTGAGCGCTCGGAAGACAAGCACGTTCGACGCTGTACCCGAGTGGATCAACATCGCCGCGTCGCCCAGAATCGAGGCGGATTGTGTCCCACCGCCGTAGATTTCGTTCGTCCAGATCTCGGGTGGGAGGCCGAGATGCTCGGCGACGTCGTTGACCGGCGCGGAGTCGCCCATGTGGTAGCACAGCACGCCGTCGATGTCCGAGACGTCGAGTCCTGCGTCTCGGATGGCGGCCCGGCTCGCACTCAGCGCAAGTTGCAGAGGGCTGACGCCGGAACGGCGGGAGATGTCGGTCATGCCGATCCCGCTTACCGCGGCGGCTCCGGCGAATGCCTGTCTCGTCATATGCTCCCCTTGTAAACCAAGCGCTTGCTTGAAAGGATAGTCCCATGTGTGGTCGAGTCGCACCCGAACCGAGTGATCTCGCGCGTCCGTTCTGGGATGGATGCAACGCGGGACTACTGCTGATTCAGCGGTGCCTCACCTGTGGAATGTTCATTCACCAGCCCGAGCCCGAGTGCATCGGATGCGGTGGAACGAGCCTCACGTTCGAAGCCGTCGGCGGAACCGGAAGGGTCGAGACCTTCACGGTGATTCACCGTAGCTTCGTCCCGAACTACCGGGATGCCGTGCCCTACGTCGTGGGCTGGATCGCGCTTCCCGAACAACGGAATCTTCGGATCTTCAGCGCCATCGTCGGACCGGAATCCGTCGAACGCGTTGCGGTGGACGCTGCGGTGGAAGTCCGATTCGAGGACGTCGTGGGATTCGGCGCCATCCCCGTATTCGAACTGGTGTAACGCTGCACCCGTGGCGCATTGCGTCAACCGACTTCTCCGTAAACGAACGATGGAAGGACCGCGAAGTTGAGAATGGGACTGGTAGGCCTCGGAAGAATGGGCCACAACATGCGGGAGCGGCTCCGCGCGCGCGGCCACGACGTGGTCGGCTTCGATCCGGGCGTGAGCTCCAGCGATGTGGACTCGCTGGCGGCACTGGTAGCGAGCCTCGACGGGCCACGAGTCGTCTGGATCATGGTTCCTCATGGGAAAGCCACCAGCGACACGGTCCGCGCGCTCGGCGACCTGCTCGATTCCGGTGATCTGGTGATCGAAGGAGGGAATTCACGATTCACCGACGACCAGGCGCATGCGGAACGGCTCGCATCGCGCGGCATCGACTACATCGACTGCGGCGTGTCCGGCGGTGTGTGGGGCAAGGACCTCGGATACGCCCTCATGGTCGGAGGTGGCGAGGAGGCGGTGGCACGAGCGATGCCGATCTTCGAATCGTTACTACCCGACGGCGACTCGGCGAAGAGCTTCGTCCACGCCGGACCGGTCGGCGCCGGGCACTTCGCGAAGATGATCCACAACGGAGTCGAATACGGCCTCATGCAGGCCTATGCGGAGGGCTTCGAGTTGCTCAGCGCGGAACAACTCGTCACGGATGTGAGAGGCGTTCTCGAGGCGTGGACTGCGGGCACCGTCGTGCGCTCGTGGTTGCTGGATCTGCTCGTGGAGGCGCTCAGAAACGATCCGGGGCTCGCAACGCTCTCCGGGTTCGTGGACGATTCGGGTGAAGGGCGATGGACGGTGGAAGCAGCGATCGGTCATTCCGTCCCCGTCCCCGTCATCTCGGCTGCACTCTTCGCGCGCTTTTCGTCGCGACAGGACGACTCGCCGGCGATGAAGGCTGTGTCTGCTCTTCGCAGGCAATTCGGCGGGCACGCAGTGCAGGAGGTCGCGCTGTGACAGTCGACGACGTCTCGATCAGCAGTAGGGCGGTCAAGGATGCGTGGGCCGAGCTCCAGGCCGAGCATCAGAAGCTGTCGACATGTCATCTACGGGAACTGTTTGCAGAGGAACCCGCCCGTGGCGACGAGCTGACCCTCGCAGTGGGAGATCTGTATATCGACTACAGCAAGCACCTGGTGACGCGACGGACTCTCGGGCTGCTCGCGTCCCTGGCCGACGCGAGCGGGCTCGAAGAACAGCGCGACCGCATGTTCGCCGGCGGGCACATCAACACCACCGAGGACCGCGCCGTGCTGCACACCGCGCTGAGAAATCCACGTGAAGAGGAACTTTCGCTCGACGGACGGAACGTCACCGCTGACGTGCACGACGTACTCGACCGGATGGGCGATTTCACCGATCGGCTGCGTTCAGGTAGCTGGCGCGGTGCATCTGGAGAACGCATCACCACGCTGATCAATATCGGAATCGGCGGTTCCGATCTGGGGCCGGCCATGGTGTGCCGCGCCCTGCGGGCGTACAGCACCGATTCGCTCGACGTCCGGTTCGTCTCGAACGTCGACCCCGCCGATCTCACCGCGGCTCTGCGGGGGCTGGACCCGGCCCGCACGCTGTTCGTGGTCGCGTCCAAGACGTTCACCACGCTGGAAACCCTGTCGAATGCCGCGTGCGCGCGGCGGTGGGTGACCGAATCGTTGGGGGAGCAGGCAGTAGCCCGGCATTTCGTTGCAGTCTCGACGAACTCGGAAGCGGTGTCCGCGTTCGGCATCGACACAGCCAATATGTTCGGCTTCTGGGAGTGGGTCGGCGGACGGTACTCCGTCTGCTCCGCCATCGGTCTGCCCGTGATGGCCGCAATCGGCAGAGAGCGATTCGCTGATTTCCTCGCTGGCTTCCACGTGATGGACGAACACTTCCGCACGGCTCCGATCACGAGGAATGCACCGGTAATACTCGGGCTGTTGAACGTCTGGTACGCAAGCTTCTTCGGTGCACAGACCCGCGCGATCCTTCCGTACGCCCAGGATCTGGCACGTTTTCCGGCGTACCTTCAGCAGCTGGCGATGGAATCGAACGGCAAGTCCGTTCAGGTAGACGGCCTCCCGGTATTCGCACCGACATCGGCAATCGTGTGGGGAGAACCGGGGACCAACGGTCAGCACGCCTTCTATCAGCTCCTGCATCAGGGGACCACCATGGTTCCGGCGGACTTCATCGGGTTCGCCGAAGCAGACGCGGACCGCCCCGCGGTCGGCGGCTCCACCACCATGCACGAGATCCTGCTGAGCAATCTCCTCGCGCAGACGAAGGTCCTGGCATTCGGCCGGACCGGTGCGGAGGTCGAGGCCGACGGAACGCCCGGCGACCTGGTTGCCCACAAGGTCATGCCGGGAAATCGTCCCACCACCACGATTCTCGCTCCGGAACTCACACCGTCGGTCCTCGGGCAACTCATCGCCCTCTACGAGCACGAGGTGTTCGTGGAAGGGGTGGTGT
>JBCEBZ010000497.1:0-10532 GCA_039206675.1 Rhodococcus sp. (in: high G+C Gram-positive bacteria)
GGCCGCACCTCGATCTTCCGGTCGCAGACCTTCGACGCCTCGGCCGCGAGCGCGAGTGCCACGTCCAGATCGGGGGCCTCCCACACCCAGACGCCGGCAAGGTACTCCTTCGACTCCACGAACGGCCCGTCGCTGAACACCGCCTGCTCGCCCCGGTTGTCGATGACGGTGGCCGTGGTGGTGTCTGCGAGCCCGCCCGCGAAGACCCAGTAGCCGTCGGCGATCAGTCTCTCGTTGAACGCGCTGATCGCAGGTTGCCGGTCCGTGCTGCCGGGATCGGTCTTGTCGTCGATCACGGAAACCAGATACTGCATGTGAAGGTCCTCTCCTGTGGTGGTGTGCCGGTCGGGGGACTTCACGCCGCCGCGTACTGCGGGCGCCCGGCCGGCCGGTAGACCTGGATCGTGACGCCCTTCGAGTCGACTCGCGACTCGATCAGGTCGAGCTGAAGGTCGGGGCCGGCCTCCGGGAACAGCCGCGCGCCCTGACCGAGTACCACGGGAACGACGATCAGCGTCATCTCGTCGACCAGATCGTTCTCCAGCAACCACCAGGTCAGGGTGCCGCTGCCGTGTACCTGCAGTTCACCACCCGGTTCGGCCTTCAGGTCCGCGATGGCGGCCGCGAGGTCGTCGGACAGGACGGTGGTGCCCGACCATCCGGGATCGGCGAGCGTGGTCGACGCCACGTACTTGGGCTGCGTGTTCAGGGCCCGCATGACGGGCTCCCAGCCGGGGACATCCTGCTCCGTCGCAGATCCCCACGAACCGGCGAACAGCTCGTAGGTGCGTCGGCCGAGCAGGAACGCGTCGGCGCGCTGGTAGGTCTGCTTGATGAACGCGTGGGTCGTGTCGTCGCCCTTGCCCAGGGCCCATCCGCCGCGCTCGAATCCGTTCCTGCGGTCCTCGTCCGACGCGCCGCCGTTTCCCTGCACCACTCCGTCGACGGTGACCTGAGTCATGGTTGTGAGCTTCATGATCGCGGGTTCCTCTACCTCGGCGCCGCCCCCGGTGGGCGGCCTCACCCCCTCAACGAACACGACCGCCCCGATCGGACACCGCCTCCCGGATTTCTTCGAAGAATTTTTCCGGCGCCGGTCCGTCGAGCACAGAGCTATCGCGACGTCGCCTTCCCAGGTGCGCGCTCGCTGCTACCGGTGGGATGGCACGCCGGTGTGGTCGACGATGCGCTCGGAGACGGCTGCCGCGTTCCGGCGTCGTCGTTGTGGCTGCTCCTCGGCGGCCTACTTGACGCGTGGTCTCCGGACGAGTTCGGCGTCGCGCGGCGGGAAGGGTTCGCAATTGTTGTACCTGCGTTCGAGCACGGCGAGGTAGTGGGCGAGGGCTTCGTCGACGAGGTCGGGCCACGTGTGGGGGGCGCCGGCGATGTGGCTGATGGCGGCGACGGCGTCCTTGCCGTGTTCGACCTTGGCGGGCTCGATGTAGACGGATTCCTGCTTCTTGCCTGCGGCGGCCCGTTTCGCAGGCTTCTTCTCGTCGAGGGCGGCTCCCTGTGCGACCTGTGCGACGTCCACGCACTGTTCGACCAGGTTCGGCAGTCGCGGCTTGCGGCGTTCGAGGGGGTTGCCGGCGACTCCGGGTTCACGTGTCACGCCGACCAGCAGTTCCCTGCGACGACTTCTCGCGAACGTCCCGTCCGAGTGGGCCCCGGCGCGGGACTGGCGGCGCTCGAGGGGGTTGTTGGCGAGCCCGGGCTTACGTGTCGCGGTCATCGGGGCATCCTTTCGACGAGTTCTCGGGCGGCGTCGCGGTAGGCGCGTGAGGCGGAGGAGGACGGTGCCCACCGGACGACGGGTTCTTCGGCGCTGTAGCTTTCGCTGACACGAACGGACTTCGGGATGATGGTGCGCATGGTCTGGTCGGGGTAGGTCTCGCGGAGAGCGGCGAGGACCTGCTGGTCGATGACCTGGCCGAGTTCGACGCGGCCGCACAGAATGTGATTGAGCCGTGCGGTGGGGTTGAGCAGCTCGACCTGCTCGGTGATGTAGTTCTCGATGCGCATGAGCGCTTCGAGTTCCATCGCTCCCGTCATGACGGCGGCAAGCACTTCGGTGCACGCGACGAGTGCGCTGATGGTCAGGTGGTCGAAGTCGCCGGGGCAGTCGAGGAGGTTGAAGTCGACGTCGGGGGCGTCGGCGAGGGCTTTCCGCAGGACGCCGTGCGCACCGGGTTTCTTGTGGGAGTAGGGCCCGACGGAATCGAGTTCCTTGGTGGCGGGAACGAGGTGGATCCCGGACGCGGTGATCGTGGTGGCGTCCTCGATGCTCGCCACCATCATGAGCACCGACAGGACATCGTTGTCGACGGCTTCGGGCGTGGCACCGAGCCAGGTAGTGGCATTGCATTGTGGGTCGAGGTCGACGACGCGGACGGTGTAACCGGCTTCGACGAGGGCCTGGGCGAGGTTGACCGTGCTCGTGGTTTTGGTCGAGCCGCCCTTGTGGTTGACCACTGCGATGGTGCGGGTCATGGTGTCCCTTCGGTTAAAACATACTGAGGTATCTCAAGATACTTAACTTCGCCGCGACAGGCGGAAGAGCCGCCGATCTGAGCTCCGCCGCTGAGCGACGCGTCGACCCCACCCCCGAGTGACCTGCGACATACCCCTTGCGCTTTCTGGATCTGGTTCGCGTTTTTCGGATCAGCCCAGGCCCTCATCGTTCATAACCTTCTGTTCACATCACCGACCGATTCGGTCGAACAGCAGGTCAGGAGGACGTGATGAGTACGAGCACCGCACCGGTCGCACGGAATCACCCCGGCAGGATTACATCGAACGTCAGCACTGAAGACTTCCGCGAGGCATTGAGCCGCTTCCCGTCCGGGGTGACGGTCGTGGTTACCGAGGACGACACCGGCACCCGTCGTGGTTTCACCGCCAGCGCGTTCACCGCCGTCTCGCAGGAACCGCCCCTGGTTCTGGTGTGCCTGACGAAGTCGGCGGACTCCTATCCGGCGTTCACCGCGGCAGACAGGTTCGCGATCCACTTCGCCGCAGACGAGAACACCCCGGTGGCCACGCGCTTCGCGACCAAGGGGGCCGACAAGTTCGCCGGCGACGACTTCGACGAGCATCCCGACGGGCTTCCGGCCCTGCGCGGCGCCGTCGCCCGGTTGTCGTGCTCGATGCACGCCCGGCACGACGGCGGCGACCACGAGATTCTCGTCGGCCGGGTCGAGGACGTGCACCTCGGCGCGGCGGACACACCGGCGGTGTACCACGCACGGCGCTTCCACACGCTCGTTCCGCTCGGCTGATGACCACGCCCACCGGCGGTGCCCGGACGGTGACGATACGCCCGGACGGAGTCGCCATCGTTGTCCGGGAACGGGAGACGATCGTCGACGCGCTACGCCGGCAGGGGCTGCGCACCCGGTACAAATGCCGCCGCGGTGGTTGCGGTGCCTGCCGCGCGACCCTCGTCGAGGGACGCGTCGGCTATCACACCCCGGTCAGCGACACGGTCGTGAACGGACCCACGCCGCAACCGGACACTCGCAGCTGCCTTCCCTGCCGGGCGACTCCCCTCACCGACGTGATCATCGAACTCGGGCCACGCGATCGAATCATCAACGTTCTCAACGGCATCGGCGGCGCACTGCCGCACACCCTCCCCGAGGGTCGCACACCAGCAACGCACTCCACGAGAAAGGGACCGACATGTCCGTGATGCGCTTGGGCTACGTCCACGTCAATGTCACCGACCTGGACGAAGCCAGGGACCACTACATCGACACGCTCGGCATGGACGCCGTCCACCAGGACGACGGCGCCGTGTACCTCAAGTCCTGGGACGAAGCCGATCACCATTCCGTCGTTCTGCACGAAGGCGGGGTCGGACTGGTCAAGCTCGGCTACAAGGTGACCGACGCGCAGGCCCTCGACGACATCGAGAACCGTGTGCGCGCATTCGGTGCCACCTGCGAGCGGATGAGCAAGGGCGACAACCTGTCGGTCGGAGACGGTCTTCGCGTCACCCTGCCGTCGGAGCACACCCTCGAGCTGTACAGCGACATCGAATACCTCGGCACGTCCACCGGTCTGTGGAATCCGGATCCGTGGCCGCGGCAGGGGCTGCGCGGCATCGGTGTTCCGCGCCTGGACCACACGCTGATCACCACCGAGGACCCGGTTCTGCTGGAACGGTTCTTCTCCGAGGTTCTCGACTTCCAGGCGGCCGAACGGCTCGTCGGCGGTGACGACAACACCGACCTGGTCGGATCGTGGATGTTCTGCGGAGAGCAGCCCCACGACATCGCGTTCGTCAAGGGCGAGAACGGCAAACTGCACCACTTCGCCTACCACGTCGCGGACTGGTCGTCGCTGCTGCACGCCGGTGACGTCTTCTCGATGCGGGATGTGCCGATCGACTTCGGGCCCGCCCGGCACGGCATCACCCGCGGGGAAACCATCTACTTCTTCGACCCGGCCGGCAACCGCAACGAGGTGTTCGCGGGCGGCTACCGCACCGGCAAGGACTTCCGCACCATCACCTGGACCATGGACCAGGCCGCCCGCGGGATCAACTTCACGCACCGCGAACTCGACCAGGACTTCCTCACCGTCGTCACCTAAACGCTCAGGAAAAATCTCATGACAACTGTCACCTCGGCCGACGGCGTCACCATCGGCTACACCGAACAGGGCACGGGCACCCCGGTCGTCCTGCTCCCCGGCTCCGCCGTCGACCACACCATCTTCGTCCCCGGCGGTCAGATCGACGCACTGGCACAACACTTCCGGGTCATCGCACTCGACTGGCGCGGTACCGGCGAGTCCACCCGGGACGAGGACCCGTACACCGCCGAAGACCTCGAAGCCGACGTCCTCGGCGTCCTCGACGCCCTCGACATCGGCACCGCGCACCTCGTCGGCATGTCGCAGGGCTCGACGATCGCCCAGCGCATCGCCGCGCACCACCCCGACCGGGTCGAGCGGGTCGTGCTCTACAGCACCTGGGGCCACACCGACGCCTACCTACAGGGCATGTTCACGTTCTGGGAGCACCTGTACCGCACCGCCGAGCCCCAGGTCTACGGCGAGGCGACCCTGTGGTTCCTGCTCTCACGCGAGTTCCACAACGCCGACCCGGCGGCGGTCGAGGCCATCGCGAAAGCCTCCTTCGCCTCCGGCACCGCAGCCACCCGGCACGCCCAGATCCAGGCGGCCCGCATCAACGCCGTCCACGACAACCGCGATCTGCTGGCGACGATCACCGCCCCCACCCTGGTCGTCGCCGGCGACGAGGACCGCACCATCCCGGTCGAGTACTCCGCACAGGTCGCCCGCGCCATCCCCGGCGCCGACATCCAGGTGCTGGAGGGGCCGGGCGCCAGTCACGCCCTGTTCCTCGAACGCGCCGACGAGGTCAACGACGCCACCGTGGCGTTCCTGCGCGCCGACAACTGAAAACCACCCGATCCCACTCGCGCTCATTCACCGAGCGAAACCCCTTCTGGAGGAAACATCATGGTCAAGTCCTGGGCATTCGACATCTTCAACTACCCCTACGACACTCGCCCCGAGAAGTTCGATCCCGAGGCCGCGCAGGAGCTGTACGACTGGCACCTCGAGTCGTGGGTCAAGGCCGAAGAACAGGGCTACGAAGGCGTGCTGTTCAGTGAGCACCACTTCACCGCCTACAACATCACCCCGTCCCCGAACCTGTTGGTCGCCGCGTTGGCACAGCGCACCACCACCCTGCGGATGGGGGTGATGGGTTCGATCCTGCCGTTCCACAACCCGCGCCGGGTCGCCGAAGAGGCCGCGATGCTCGACTACCTCACCCAGGGCCGCCTCGAGGTCGGCCTCGGGCGAGGGGTCGACGAGCAGGAGTTCGCCAAGGAAAAGATCAACATGGCCGACACCCGCGAGTACTTCCTCGAATCCCTGGACCTGATCGAGAAGGCCTGGCGGAACCCCACCTTCACCCATCACGGCCGGTTCTTCCACTACGACGACACCGCCATCTACCCGCGGCCGCTGCAGCAGCCCACCCCGCCGGTGTGGATGCTCTCACTCAGCCCGTCGACCCTGCAGATGGCCGGGCAGCGCGGCTACAAAGCCACCTCCGCGTACATGCCGGTGGCCGAGACGGCGGCGTCGTTCGATGCCTTCCGTGCCGCCGCGAGGGAGGCCGGACAACCGTTCGGACCGGACCAGGTCGGCGTGCTGCGCCCCACGTTCGTCGCCGAGACCGACGAGGAGGCCCGGCGCATCGGCGAGCCGGCGCTGAACCACCTGTTCGGGCTCTTCAAGGATGCTGCGCTCTTCGAGGACCTCGACAACGTCCCGGAGGGTTACGAGTTCTACAGTTCGTTCTTCCGGCCGTTCGTCGGCCAGGGCGATCTGAGCTGGGATGGCCTTCGTGATTCCGGCGTGATCCTCGTCGGCTCGCCCGAATCCGTGCGGGATCAGGTCGTCGAGCAGGCCAAGGCGCTCAACTGCGGCAACTTCTTCATCTGGCACAGCTTCGGCACTTTGACGAAGGAACAGACCTTCCGCTCCTACGAGCTCTACGCCGAGACCGTCATCCCGGCCCTGCGTGAGCTCGACCTCGACACCGCCACTGTCGGCGCGTGATCCGCCGGTGGAGCCGGGCGACCCCCGGCTCCACCAACCCCACCTTTCCCCCTCCCGAAGAGGCCATGATGAACAAGTCCCCCATCGACGACGTGCTGCGCACCATCGCGGCGGGCGGAATCGTCGCCGTCGTCGACGACGAGAACCGTGAGAACGAAGGCGACCTCATCATGGCCGCACAGTTCGCCACCCCCGAGAAGGTCGCCTTCTTCCTCGAATACACCTCCGGATTCCTCTGCACCGCAATCACCGACGAGGCCGCCGACCGTCTCGAGCTGCCGCTGATGGTCGAGAACAACACCGAAAGCCACCACACCGCGTTCCTGATCAGCGTGGACTGTCGCCGCGGCACCTCCACCGGGATCAGCGCCGGTGACCGGGCAGCGACCATCCGAGCCCTCGCCCGCACCGACACCGAACCCGGCGACCTGGCCCGGCCCGGTCACGTCATGCCGCTGCGCGCCCGCCCGGGCGGCGTCCTCGAGCGGCCCGGGCACACCGAGGCCGGTGTGGACCTGTGCCGGCTCGCCGGCCTCGAACCCGCAGCGCTGTTGTGCGAACTGGTCACCCCCGACCGACTGGAGATGATGCGCCGCCCCCGGATCGAGGCCTTCGCCGCGGCGCACCGGATCCCGTTGTGCACCATCGAAGATCTGGCACGGTACCGCCGAGCGACGACGACTCTCGCCCGCACGGGGCAGGCCCGGATCCCCACCCGGCACGGGACGTTCGAGGCCATCGCCTACCGGCAGGGCGACGGACCGGAACATCTGGCACTGGTCATGGGCGACCCGGCCGCCGCCGCCCGACCGCAGGTGCGGGTACACAGCGAATGTCTGACCGGGGACGTCGTCGGATCACTGGTGTGTGACTGCGGACCGCAATTCGACCTCGCACTCGAGTCGATCGCCCACGCCGGATCCGGGGTGGTGATCTACCTGCGCGGCCACGAGGGTCGCGGCATCGGGCTCGGCCGGAAACTGCAGGCCTACCGGCTGCAACAGGAGGACTGCCTCGACACCGTCGACGCGAACCTGCGACTCGGGCTACCCGTCGACAGTCGCGACTACCGGGCCGCCGCCGACATCCTCCGCGACCTCGGGATCGACTCGATCGAGCTGCTCACCAACAACCCCGACAAGATCGCGCACCTCGAACGGCACGGCGTGAGGGTCTCCACCCGACGGAACCACGAAACCCTCGCCACCGAACACAACCGGCGGTACCTGACCACCAAACGGGACCGGATGGGGCACCTGCTGACCGGCGATCGGCCCGAATCCGCTGCGCTAGAACGAACCTGACCCAGCTTTCTTTCGAAGGAGAAGCACATGACGTGGAATACGCACGACGGCAAGGTCGCCGTCGTCACCGGCGCCGGTCGCGGGATCGGCCAGGCCATCGCCGCCGGCCTGGCACAGCGCGGGGCCCGCGTGATGGTCGTGGACAAGGACGATCCGACCGACACCGTCGAGGCCATCCGAGCTGACGGCGGCACGGCCGAGTCGTACATCGCCGATGTCGCCGACGAAGCCCAGGTCGCCGAACTCGCCGACACCGTCGCCGGCGAACACGGTGCGGCGGACATCCTCGTCAACAACGCCGGCATCTACCCGTTCGTGCCCATCGACGACCTCGACTACGCCACCTGGCGGAACGTCCTCGCCGTCAACCTCGACTCCCAGTTCCTGCTCGCCAGGGCTTTTCTCCCGCAACTGCGCAAATCCGGGTCCGGGCGCATCGTCAACATGACGTCGAACTCCATCGGCCTCGCCGTCCCTCACCTCACGCACTACATGGCCAGCAAGATGGGTGTCATCGGATTCACCCGCGCCTTGGCCACCGACGTCGCCGCCGACGGAATCACCGTCAACGCCGTCGGGCCCACCCTGTCGCTGACCCCCGGTGTCCGTGCCGCCGTCCCCGAAGAACTGGTGCGCAACCTCTCGAACTCGCAGGCGATCAAGAAGCCCGGTGAGGCCACCGACGTGGTCGGCACCGTGCTCTTCCTGACCAGTGCCGACGCCTACTTCGTCACCGGCCAGACGATCATGTCGGACGGCGGCCTCATCCGCCTCTGATCCCGGCCCATCCGCCCCACCGATTCCCACCCGACCTGGAGAGACCCATGACCATTACCCAACAATCCCCGGAAATCTCGCAGACCGTCGACGTCGGCGGGATCGCCACGAACTACCACGACGAGGGCGAGGGACGCCCGGTCGTGCTGATCCACGGGTCCGGTCCGGGAGTGACCGCGTGGGCGAACTGGCGGGCCACCATTCCCGCCCTGGCACGGAACTTCCGGGTCATCGCCCCGGACATCCTCGGCTTCGGCTACACCGAACGTCCCGACGGCGTCGAATACAACGCCGCCACCTGGAGCGAGCACCTGACCGGGTTCCTCGACGCCCTCGGCCTCGAGAAGGTCTCGATCGTCGGCAACAGCTTCGGCGGATCCCTGGCACTGAACATCGCCACCCGCCACCCCGAACGGGTCGACCGGCTCGTCCTGATGGGCAGCGTCGGAGTCCCGTTCCCGATCACCGACGGACTCGACGCCGTCTGGGGTTTCCAGCCGTCCCTGCCGGCGATGCGGCACCTGCTCGACGTCTTCGCCTACGACCGGACCCTGGTCACCGACGAACTCGCCGAACTACGCCTGGCTGCAGCGACCCGCCCCGGAGTCCAGGAAGCGTTCGGCGCCATGTTCCCCGCACCGCGCCAGCAGGGCGTCGACGCCATGGTCGTCGACGAGGATCGGATCGCAGCCCTGCCCCACGACACGTTGATCGTCCACGGCCGCGACGACCAGGTCATACCCATGTCGAACTCGCTGCGGCTGCTCGAGCTCATCGAGCGGTCACAGCTGCACGTGTTCGGGCGCTGCGGGCACTGGGTGCAGATCGAACATGCCGCCCGATTCAACACCCTGGTCGCCGACTTCCTCGCCGAGGACACGAAGAGCTGACCCATCGGCCGACCCCGGCCGGCGTCACCCATCCACGCGGCCGGGGCCAGTGCCTACACTGTTGACGGAGTCTCCCCAAAGGTGACAGATGGCCGACGAAGATCTGAGAGCGGCGGACGAGTTCCGCACCAGCGACCGCGACGAAGCGCAACAGCACATCTCCGCGGTCTTCAGTCCGCACGTGCTCGACGTCATCGACAAGAGCTGCGACCTCAACGTGCGCCTGAGCACCACGGTGCTACCCGCCATCACCCTCGGCTATCTGCGGCACGGCGCCGAGGTCGTCGTCCAGCCCGGCCGCCTGGGCAGCTACTTCCACGTGAACATCCCCATCTCCGGCCACACCCGATCCACCTGCGGTGACGAAGAAATCATCACCGGTGAGAACGTCGCCGCGGTGCTGCTGCCGACGGAGAGTTCGGCGATGCTGTGGAGCCGCGACTGCGAACAGCTGGCCGTGAAGATCAACCGCACCGCCGTCGAGAACCGCCTGTCCCTGGCGCTCGGGCACCCGATGGACGCGCCACTGCGATTCGACCTCGCCATGAACCTGACCGCCGGACCGGCAAAGAGCTGGGTTCACACCGTCCGCTCCCTCCTGGACGCGCTGCGGGCCGACCCGACCCTCCTCGAGCAGCCGTTGATCACCGCCAACTTCGAAAACCTGATCGTCTCCCAGCTGCTGCACGCACAACCGCACAACTACTCCGAACAGCTGGTCACCAAACACGCGCTCGCCCGACCCCGGACGATCAAACGCGTCACCGACCTCATCGACGCGTCCCCCGAACAACCCCACACCGCCGCCGAGCTCGCCGACGCCGCCGGAGTCAGCCTCCGCACCCTGCAAGACAGCTTCCACGAGCAGCTGGGCATCACACCAATGGCCTACCTACGCCACGTGCGACTCACCCGCGCCCACGAAGACCTCGCCACCACCGACCCGGCCGGCGGACTC
>JBCEBZ010000498.1:0-10476 GCA_039206675.1 Rhodococcus sp. (in: high G+C Gram-positive bacteria)
TGTCGGTGTGGGTGGTGACCGGCGACGGCGACGCGCTGTCGATCGGCGGCAACCATCTCATCCACGCCCTGCGCCGGAACGTCAACCTGACGATCCTGCTGTTCAACAACAGGATCTACGGGCTGACCAAGGGGCAGTACTCCCCGACGTCGGAGGTCGGGAAGGTCACCAAGTCGACGCCGCTGGGGTCGGTGGACCACCCGTTCAACACCCTGTCCCTCGCGTTGGGTGCCGAGGCGACATTCGCGGCCCGCGCGATGGACTCGGACCGCAAGGGTCTGACGGAGGTGCTGCGGCAGGCGGCGGCCCACCGCGGCACGTCCTTCGTGGAGATCTACCAGGACTGCCCGATCTTCAACGACGGCTCGTTCGACGTCCTGCGCAAGGACGGTTCGGAGCAGCGCCTGATCCCGCTGACCCACGGCGAGCCGATCGTGTTCGGCGGATCGGGCGAATACTGCGTCGTCCGATCGGGTTTCGGCCTGAAGGTCGTCGCGACCGCCGACGTCGACCGGGACGAGATCGTGGTGCACGACGCCCACACCGACGACCCCGACTACGCCTACGCCCTGTCGAGGCTGTCCGATCAGGACCTCACCCACACCGTCACCGGCGTGTTCCGCAGCGTCGCGCGGGACACGTACGACGACATGGTGCGTCTGCAGAACGAGATCGCGCGGGAGACGGACCCCGTCGACGACGGTTCACTGCAGCGGTTGCTGACCGGTCACGACACCTGGACGGTGGAGTAGGTCTCCTTGCCGGTGTTCGGAACCGAGTCCCGTTGGCGCGGGACGAAGAACGTCACGATCGCGCCGAGGACGGCGATGCCCGCGAAGACGTAGAACGCCACCTGGCTGCTGATGCCGGCGCTGATCAGTGCGCCGCCGATCAGCGGGCCGAAGATGCCGCCCAGCCGGCCGAATCCGGCGCACCACGCCACCCCGGCGCCGCGCGCGGACGTCGAGTAGTAGTTGGAGACGAACCCGTAGATCAGGACCTGGGTACCGATGGTGCCGACTCCGGCGACGGCGACGGACGCGAGGAGCACCGGAAGCGGGAAGCCGAGCGTCAGCAGGATCAGGGCCAGCGCGGCGAGACCGAACGTCGTGGCGACGACGCGTTGCGGTCCGATGCCGTCGGCGACCTTGGACGCGATGAGACCGCCGAGGATCGCGCCGCCGTTGAGGACGAGCAGGAACGACAGCGACCCCTTCGCGTTGAAGCCGGCGTCCTCCATGATCTTCGGGAGCCACGTGTTGAGCCCGTAGGTGAGCAGCAGGCCGGAGAAGCTCATCACCCCGAGAAGCGCGGTGCCCCACACGTACCGGCGGGTCGCCAGTGCGGCGAAGCCGACCTTCTCCGCCGTCGCCCGTTCCGCGGCGATCTCCTCGGCGTCGGGCATCGGGATACCCGTCCGTTCGGAGATGCGGCGCGCCTTGTCCTCCTGCCCGCGGGCGACGAGCCACTTCGGCGACTCCGGCAGTTTCGCGAGTGCCAGCGGAAGCAGGATCACGATGGGCAGTGCGCCGATCCAGAAGAGGCCGCGCCACCCGATCGTGTCGCGCAGGACGATCGCGAGGAGGGACGCGAGCACCCCGCCGGCGGGGACGCCGCTGTAGACGATCGCGTTGTACAGGTTCCGCTTCCCGGGAGGTGCGAACTCCGCCACCATCGCACCCGCGGTCGCGACGAGGCCGCCGACGCCGATGCCGGTGAAGAATCGCAGCAGGCCGAACATGGTGACGTCGGTGGCCAGCGCGGCGAGTCCCATACCCACGGAGAACCACGCGATGTTGACGAGCATCATCCGGCGCCGGCCGAGGTAGTCGCCGATCGCGCCCGCGGTGAGCGCGCCCACCATGACGCCGATCAGCGCGTACGAGCCCAGCGCACCGGCCTGCTGGGCGGAGATCTCGCCGAGCTGTCCGGGATCGTTCATCAACGTCGGGAGGATGGTGCCGTAGACGACGAGGTCGTAGCCGTCGAAGATGATCGCGATCGTGGCGATGGCGACGATCCAGGTGACGGCACTTCGGTGTCGTGGACTTGCCCAGGTGCCGGGGGTGGATGAATTCATGGCTTTCTCCGCTCGATGGGTGTGACGGGGAACCGGGTCGTACTCGAAAGTGTGCTGTGCCACAATGGAAATCGTGTAGAAAAATGCCCCATCGGCGAGACGATGCGATACGCCCCGCCGATGAGGCGGTCGAGATTTGTTGCTGCTAGCCCAGGTCGCCGCCGGCGACGGGCAGGACCGTCCCGGTGATGTAGGACGCTTCGTCGGAGGCGAGGAAGACGATCGCGGCGGCCTGCTCGTCGAGCGTGCCGTACCGCTTCATCAGGGACGAATCGACGGTCTGGTCGACGATCTGCTGGTACCAGGCCTTCTCCTGATCGGTGTCCGCGCCGGGGCCGCGGGGAACCCGGCGTGCGGGCGCCTCGGTGCCGCCGGGGGCGGTGGCCACCACGCGGATTCCGTACTGCGCCGCTTCGAGCGCGAGGGATGCGGTGAGCGCGTTGACCCCGCCCTTCGACGCCGCGTAGGGCACGCGGTTGACGCCCCGGGTGGCCACCGACGACACGTTGACGATGGTGCCCGACTGCTGCGCGATGAGGTGGGGGAGGACGGCGCGGCACGTCCACAGGGTCGGGAACAGGGACCGCTGCACCTCCGCCTGGATCTGCTCGGCGGTGTAGTGCTCGTACGGTTTGGCCCAGATGGTGCCGCCGACGTTGTTGATCAGGACGTCGAGGCGGCCGTGCTGCTGACGCGCTTCGCCGATCGCCGCCTCGGCGTCGGCGAACTGCTCGAGGTCGGCGGTGACGCTGTGTGCCTCGGTTCCGTTCTCCCGCAATCCCTTCGCGACGTCGTGGACGAGGCCGGCCCGGTCGATGAGGATCAGCGACGCACCCTCGGCGGCAAGGCGGGTCGCGACCGTCAGTCCGATGCCCTGCGCTGCGCCGGTGACCGCGACGACCTTGCCGTCGAACCGGTGCGGAGTGACGAATCCGCTCATGCGACGGCACTCCTCTCGATGGCGCGGCACATGGTGGCCTTCGCGTGCGCGCTGTGGCTGACGATCAGGTCGTGGGCGGCAGCGCGGTCACCCTTCTCGAACGCGGTGACGATGTCGAGGTGGTCGTGCTGGATGTGCTCGTCCACCCAGTCCGCGGTGCGGAGCACCTTCGTCATCAGCTGCGTGACCTCGAGGCGGTTGTACGCCTCCAGCAGTACGTCGTTGGCGGTGCACCGGAACAGGAACTCGTGGAACGAGGCGTTGGTGTCGGTGAACGCGCCCGCGTCCGTGAAGTGGTCGTTCTCGATCGATTCGCACGAGGTCTCGGCGAGGATCCGGTACTCGGACAGCTGTTCCCGCGTCATCCGGCCGATGGTCAGTTCCATCGCACCGAGTTCGAGGGCCATGCGGGCGTCGAATTGCGCGTCCGACTCGGACAGCGGCTGGTGCTCCTCGCCGATCTCGTACTCGGGTGCCGCCGGGGCCGCGACTGCGACCGGATCGGCCGCCGGCGCGGCGGATCCCTCGGACCCGCTCGGCGTGGCCGCGTTGTTGAACTTCTCGAAGTAGAAGTTCGCCGGCGTGACGCCCCCCGACTTCAGGTGGTCGCGCACCGCCTCGACCATCGGAGGCGGGCCGCACAGGTACACGTCCACGTCGCCGTCGTTCAGGTGCGCCGGTTCGAACAGGCCGGTCACGTACCCCTTGTTGGGGGCGCTGCTCGCCGGGTCGGACACGCAGTAGTCGAACGTGAACTGCGGCAGGGACTTCGTGTAGTCCTCGAGCTTGTCCAGTTCCACCAGGTCCGCGTCGGACGACACACCGTAGATCAGGTGCACGGGGTGGTCGGCGGCGTCGGTGCGCATCTTGTCGAGGATCGACAGCAGCGGGGCCAGCCCGGTGCCGCCGGCGAGCAGCAGGGCGCGGCGCTTCTGCTCACGCAGGAAGAAGCTCCCCATCGGGCCGGTGAACTCGAGCGTGTCGCCGACCTGGGCGCGGTCGCGGAGGTATTCCGACATCAGGCCGCCGTCGGTGATCTTGACCAGGAACGCCAGTTCCTTCGACGTGGGTCCGGTGCTGAACGAGTACGAGCGCGTCGCCTCGGTCCCGGGAACGGTGATGTTGACGTACTGGCCGGGCAGGAAGACGAGGTCGTCGCGGTTCGCGATCTCGATCGTGAACCCGATGGTGGTGTCGGAGAACTTCCGGATCTCCGTGATCGTCGACGTGAACGTTCCCGCCGCCGTCTTGGCGACATCCGACGTCGTCGGGATCTGCAGCACCAGATCGCTTTCCGGCATCATCTGGCACGGAAGGCAGTAGCCCTGCTCCGCCTCGTCGTCGGTGAGTGCTTCCTCGATGTAGTCGCCGCCGTCGTACGTGCCGGATTCGCAGAGCGACTTGCAGGTGCCGCACGCCCCGTCCCGGCAGTCGAGGGGAATGTTGATGCGTGCGCGGTAGGACGCGTCGGCGACCGTCTCGTCGCCGTCACACTTGATGAAGCGGGTGATCCCGTCCTCGAAACTCAGTGCAACTTGGAAAGTCATGGAAAACAGCTCGATTCGCGAAGATTGGGAAGAGATCAGATGTGATAGATGTCGACCACGTGGTGGATGTAGTCGTTCTTGAGCACGACCTTCTTCTTCATGATCAGAGGCTGCTCACCGGAAAAGTCGATCGTGTAGAAGGAGTTCCCGAAATACGTGTCGACCGTGTTGTACCGGAAGTACAGGGTGAACCAGTTGAACCGGACATCCACGACGTCGCCGCGACGATCGACGACCTCGACGTTCGAGATGTTGTGCCCGGTGCGCGGTTCCGGAAGGCTCGTCGCGCTCGACCGGTCGGTCTTGATGCGGAACACCCGGTCCTCGATGCCGCCGCGGTTGGCGTAGTAGATCAGCGAGATCTCGGTCATCGGGTCGGTGGTCAGTTCACCGTCGTCGGCCCACGCCGGCATCCAGAACTCGGAGTCGGGGTGATAGCACTCGATCCACTTCTCGAACTCGCGGTCGTCGAGGTAGCGGGCCTCACGGTAGAGGAACTGCTCGATGTCGTGCTGGGTGACGGTGCTTTCGGCTACTGCAGTCATGGTGATCGTCTCCCTCAGCGGTTGTTCGCGGCAACGTCGGCGTCGAGCGCCTTGGTGAGCGCCTGCACCCAGTAGCCGTGCTGGATCGGGTAGAGGCCCTCGTCCTCGGTCTTCACACCGCTCGAGATCGGGTTGATGCCGATCTTCCTGGCGTCCTCGTCGGGGCCCTGGAGCTGGTGGGTGACACCGCGGCTGAGGTCGTTGAACGGTGCGGCCCCGGCCTGGTATGTCTTCTGGCAGGAACGGAACTCCTCGAGATCGTCCGGGGTGGCCATGCCGGTGGCGTTGAAGAAGTCCTCGTACTGGCGGATGCGGGCGGCGCGGGCCGCGCGGCTCTCACCCTTGGGGGCGATGCAGTAGATGGTGACCTCGGTCTTGTCGACGGAGATCGGACGGAAATGCCGGATCTGCGAACCGAACTGGTCCATCAGGTACACGTTCGGGTACAGGCACAGGTTGCGCGACACCCCGATCATCCAGTCGGCGCGGTCCTCGCCGTGCTCGGCGACCAGTTCCTCGCGGCGCTCGTTGAGGGGGCGGTTGGCGGGGTCGGCCCACTTGGTCCACAGCAGCAGATGGCCGTTGTCGAACGAGTAGTAGCCGCCCTGCTGCTTCGACCACTTGCCGGCGTCCATCGCCTTCGTGGCGTTGGTGGACTCACCGGATTCGCGCCGCGACGTGGTCGCCGCGTAGTTCCAGTGGGTGGCGGACACGTGGTAGCCGTCGGCGCCGTTCTCGGTCTGCAGCTTCCAGTTGCCGTCGTAGGTGTAGGTGGACGCACCGCGCAGCACCTCGAGTCCGTCGGGCGACTGGTCGACGATCATGTCGATGATCTTCGTGGTGTCACCGAGGTGTTCCTCGAGCGGCGGGACGTCGGGGTTGAGGCTGCCGAACAGGAATCCGCGGTAGTTCTCGAACCGCGCGACCTTGGTGAGGTCGTGGGAGCCGTCCTTGTTGAACTGCTCCGGGTAGCCGGCCTCGGCCGGGTCCTTGACCTTGAGCAGCTTGCCGGAGTTGTTGAACGTCCAGCCGTGGAACGGGCAGGTGAACGTGGTCCGGTTGTCCGTCTTGCGCCGGCAGAGCATGGCGCCGCGGTGGCTGCACGCATTCACCAGGGCGTTGAGTTCGCCCTCCTTGTTGCGGGAGATCACGATCGGCTGGCGGCCCATGTACGTGGTGAAGTAGTCGCCGACGTTCGGGATCTGGCTCTCGTGGGCCAGGTAGATCCAGTTGCCCTCGAAGATGTGCTTCATCTCGAGTTCGAACAGGTCCTCGTCGGTGAAGACGCTCCGTCGCACCTGGTAGCGACCGGTTTCTGCGTCCTCGATCAGTGCGTCGGCCAGCTTGGTGCGCACGTCCTCGGACGGCGCTGTGTATTCGGACGGCGCTGTGTACAGGGTTTCAGTCATGGGATCCTCCAAGATCTCCGGGGGCTTGCGCCCTGCGAGGGCGCCCGGGTCCGGCAATGGATTCCACTCTTGCAGCCTGTGCGCTGCATCACACTAGGCATTTGCCGAGTACTGACTAGGACGTGTTCGGCATGCGCACACCGGGGCCTTCGAGGCCCCGGTGTGCGTCGGTCCCGGGATCAGCCGGCAGGTGTGAACTTCTCCCGGAATATGCGTCGTGGAGCCATGCGCCTGCGCTTGAACGCCTTGACGCCCGCGTCGACCATCGCGGGTGGCCCGCACAGGTACCCGGAGTAGCCGCGACAGGTATCGAAGTCCTCCACGAACGCATCGGTGACGTAACCGGACCGTCCGGACCACGTCTCTTCGCTCAGGCACGGAACGTATCGGAACCCCGGGTGTGCCCGTTCCCATTCCCGCAGTAGGTCCACGTCGTACAGGTCGGCTTCCCCGCGCACGCCGTGATACAGGTGGACCGCCCGGTTCGGTTCCGACGTGAGTGCCTGGCGAGCTATCGATTTCAGCGGGGCGAGACCGGTTCCGCCGCCGAGCAGGACCATCGGACCTTCGTCCTCCGGGTCGAGCCGGAAGTCGCCGAGCGGGCCCACCATGTTCACGCGCTCACCGACGGACATCGAGCCGAACACCCACCCGTCCGTCACCACTCCACCCGGTTGCCTGCGGATGTGGAACTCGAGCAGTTTCGACTCGCCCGGCGTGTTCGCCATCGAGTACTGGCGACCGCGGCCGGTGCCGGGGACCCGCAGTTCGACGTACTGCCCCGCGGAGAATTCGAGCGGGCTGTCGAGCGTGACGAGAACGCGCCGGGTGTCGCGGGCGACGTCCTCGATCGCGCTCACGGTGCCGACGAGGTCCCGCAGTGCGTGGACGTCGCCCGCGGGCGCCGCGTCCAGGCGTTCGACCACCGTGTCGCTGCACGGGGTCGCCTGGCAGGCCAGCGCGAACCCCTGCTCGCGCTCGGCCGGGGACAGGGTGTTCTCGGGCGACGATCCGTGGTCGATGGTCCCCGACACCACCCGCAGCTTGCACGTCCCGCACGTGCCCTGATTGCACGAGTTCGGTATCCACACGCTGCCGCGGAGGAAGGCGTCCAGAATCGGCTGGTCGGGGCGGCAGTTCACGCTGTCGGTGCCGACCGAGACGGTGAAGGTCACGGCTACACCTCCCACGTGGTCCGCAGCGCGGTCGGACCGCGGAAACCCCAGCCCCAGAACTCGACGTCCGCGCCGGCGTCGCGTTCGAGGTTCGGGATCGCCTCGAACAGCTCCTCCAGACCGATCCGGCACACGTGGTTGGCGAAGTAGATGCCCGCACACGCATGGTTGCCGGAACCGAACGCCAGGTGGGGGAGCGGGGGACGCGTCATGTCGTAGTCGGTGGGAGCGTCGTAGACGGCGGTGTCGTGGTTGGCCGAACCGTAGGACAGCAGCACCACGGAACCCTCGGGAAGGAACACGTCCCCGAGCGTGACGTCCCGGGTGCTGATGCGGGCGGTGGCCGACCAGATCGGGGAGGTCCAGCGCATTCCCTCGGAGATCGCCCGCGGGATCAGGGCGGGTTCGTCGACGACGGCCTCCAGCTGCTCGGGGCGGGTGAACAGGCCCACGAGCGTCGACGCCATGCCGTGCCCGGGTTCCTGCATCGCGCCCAGCAGGTAGACGAACAGGGTGGGGTAGATGTACTCGCGGTCGCGGACCTGCCCTTCCGGCATGCCGTCGTGCAGCCAGTGCGAGATGGCGCTGTCGTCGGGGTCGACGGTCCACTTGTCGATGAGCGGATCGACGACCGCCCGGATCTCGGCCTTCGCCTCGTCGCCCTGCACGAATCCCTCCGGGTTCGTGAATTCTCCGTTCGCGTCCACGCCCGCGTTGGTGAAGGACTTCGACAGCCGGTGGAACCAGTCGCGCAACGTGTCCGAGCTGACGTCGTTCAGACCCAGCAGGTCACCGAGCGCGCGCACGCTGACCGGCTCGCAGTACTGCGACACCAGATCGGCACTGCCGTCGTTCTCGAACTGCTCGACGTAGCGCCGCGCGATGGGCCGGACGAGTCTGTCGACCCACCGATCCACCTCCGACGGTTGCAGCGCCGGGTCGACCATCGACCGCAGGTCGCGGTGGATCTCACCGTTGACCCCGATCACCGCCGGGTGGCCGAACGTGCGTCCACCGGCCTTCGTGATGATCCCCTCGAAGTCGGGGCTGTTGGCGATGGTGCGGCACAGGTCGACGGTGGTCGCGACGAACGAACCGAGGACCGGGACGTACGCCAGCGGTGCCTCGGCGCGCAGCCGTTCGTAGACCGGGTACGGGTTGCGCTCGAGTTCCGTCATCGTGATCTCGTCGATCCAGGACAGCGTGGCGGTCATGTCAATTCTCCTCTTCCGAAACAGCTTTCGTGGCCGTGGCGTGTGGGGGAGAAGGTATTGTGCAAGTCGGCGGGCCGTCTAGCCGATCTGCGCGGGGTCTGGACGATGTGCGCGACTAGTTGTGATCGGCATCTCAGTTATCCTCGACTCGGAGTCCCGGCGCAGCTTCAATTGGTCGGAAGAGATTCTTCAGCGAGGCAGGTGCATGAACGATGGCATCGACGATCACCGAGGACTGGGATGCGGCGTCGAGAGCGGTGGCCGGTGCGTACTTTCCCCATACGCTGACCGACCTGTCGTCGGGCGGTGCGATGACCTTGTCGATGCGGACCGTCGACTTCGGTCCCGTCACGCTCGGCAGGCTGGGCTGGGGCGCGGACGTGTCGATCGAGTGCGACTACCCGGGCGCCTACGAGGTCAACATCCCGCTGTCCGGTTCGCTGGAGTCCTGTTCGCCGGGTGGCACGGTGGTGTCGCGGCCAGGGCAGGCCACCGTCTTCCGGGCGGACGAGCCGACCCTGATCACCCGGTGGAGTGGCGACTGCTCGGTGCTCGGCGTCAAATTCGACGGCGACTTCCTCGAGCAAGAGGCCGACCGGATCCTCGGCTCCGAGCTGCGGACCGGGCTGCGCCTGCCCGCACAGCTCGATCTCAGCGGTGCGGCGGAAAACAGCTGGTTCCGTCTGGTGCGCTCGCTGACCGCGCAACTGCGGGAGCCGGCCGACCTCCTCGCGAACCCGGTGGTCGGACCACAACTCGCCGGCGCGATCACGTCGGCGTTCATCCTCGCCGTCACCCCGGACGAAAAGACTCGCGCCGCCGCCCCGCGACCGCGGATCGTCAAACGGGTCCTCGACGGACTCCACGACGATCCGGCCCGTGCCTGGACCGCGGCCGACATGGCCGAGCTGGCGGGCACCAGTGTCCGCCGCCTGCAGGAAGGGTTCCGCCAGTACGTCGGACGCAGCCCGTCCGAATGTCTCCTCGACATCCGGCTGAGCCGGGCCCACGAAGACCTGAAGGCGCTGGGTTCGAGTGTCACCGTCTCCGAAGTCGCTGCCCGGTGGGGCTTCACGCACGCGGGCCGGTTCTCGGCCGCGTACCGCCGCCGGTACGGCAAATCCCCGTCAGAGCTGACTCGCTTCTGACGGGGAGTGCGCGTGTGGGTCTACTTGTTGCCGAAGTACGAGACGTCGTCGTTGCCGATCAGGTCGGGCACCGTCCAGCCGTCGAGGTCGTACTCGGACAGGCACTGCTCGGCGAAGCCCTTCATGGACGCGACGTCGCCGCGGTTCTCGGCGGCGAACAGCAGTTCGGCCTTGACGTTCTCGTGGTTGCCGGCGTAGTTGCGCTCGTACAGTTCGTGGCGGCCACCGAATTCGCTGCCCACCGAATCCCACAGGGCCTTCATGATCTTCACGCGTTCGACGGCCGTCATGCCGTCCGAGCCGCGCACGTACTTGTCGAGGTACGGGCGGACGTCGGGTGACTTGAAGTCGCGGGCGCTCGAGGGCAGGTAGATCAGGCCGGACGCGACGTCCTGCTCGATGATCTCCTTGATCCGCG
>JBCEBZ010000499.1:0-37291 GCA_039206675.1 Rhodococcus sp. (in: high G+C Gram-positive bacteria)
CGGTGTCGATCACCGCCACGAGCTGACCGGCGCCCCTGGTGATCGGCCAGACCGATTGGAAGTCGAGATCGCGCTGGGCGGCCGGTACGTCGGGGCCGTCCGGCACGCGCACGGCATCTTTGCAACTGCGGCGCAGGTCGGCCTTCTGGCGGTCCGCCGGTGGAACAAGTCCGACGTCCACGGGTGCGGGAACCGCGGCCGTGGCGCCGCCCTGGCCCACGGCGGCGGTGACCGCCACGATCGCGGTGGCCAGGACGACACGGGTGATCCGGCGCTTCACAGTCCACGCATCAGCGAGTAGAGGCCGGTCACCCAGCACACCAGCGGGATGATCGACGCAATCACCGCCAGATCGATGAGCTCGGCTACCCGCCGCATCACGGGCGAGAACGTCTGGCGCGGGGCGAGGATTCCCAGCACCAGCCCACCGACGGCGAACAGGACCGCGACCGCGAACGACGCGATAGCGAAGTCGGGCACGGCGACCGCCGCACCGGTGAGCAGCAGAACCAGTATCGTCACCCCGCCCGCGATCAGCGGAACGGCCTGCTCGGCGCTGCTGTACGTGCGTCCCCGGAACATCAGGACGGTGGCGGTGGCGACGGCGAGGGAGAGTCCGGGCCAGAAGATTCCGTCGTGCACGCCGGGGTGCGCCGCGACGAGGGCGCCGGTCACGGCAAGTGCAGTCATCGCGCCGACCAGGCCCGTGAGGTATTTGCGGGCACGTGCCGCACGCTGTGCGAGCGAGTCGAACGAGGGCATCGTCACCTCGTCGTCCGGGTCGTCCTCGGACGGGTCGACCGACGTGCCCGGCGCCGGGACCGGAGGCAGCGGAAGCTTCGCCAGCAGTATCGACACCCGGGCCGAGAAGGCGAGTCCGATCAGCGCCGCCGCCACGACACCCGCACCGACTGCGGAGATCGGGTTGCCGAACAGTGTGGCGACGAGGGCAGCGATCGAACCGAACAGGGACGTCACCGACAGCGCCGTGAACAGTCGCAGCCCGACACCGCCCAGCCGTAACGCCAGTATTGCGGTGGTGCCCGCCAGTGCGAGCCCGAGGAGTAGGTGCGCAGCGCCGAGATCGCCGGGCACGAACAGCATTCCCGCGGCGAACGAGAGGGGAACGGCGCACCCGCTGAGGACCACGGAACTGGGCGCGTCGCCGTAGACGCGGGCGGTGACCGCGCCGGCGATCAGGAACAGCAGTGCCGTCGCGACGGCACAACCCGCCCCCAGAAACCCTTCCGTTCCCGCCCCGGACCACAACAGCGCGAACGAACCGACAACGGTGCCGAGCACGGCGGCGACGGAGCCCACGACCCGCGCGGAACCACGGGTCCACTCGCGGTCGTCCTCGGCGTCGGCAATCGCCACGTTGTACATGATGTCGTCGAACAGCGGCGGAGGTGCGCCGGCGTGCACACTCTGGAGCACGAGGAGATCCCCATCGCGGATTCCGTGCTCGTGCAACGTCAACGTCGTCGAGAGCGGCGAGTGCCCGATCTTCGCGAGAACCCACTCGCTCGGTTCGTACTGCTCGAGGGAGTCGTCGAAATCGTTGGTACTGCGATGGGTGCGGATGGTGTCGACGATCCCCGGAACGAGGATGGCGAGCGGCACCCCACATGGCACGGCCATGTCGACCTGCGAATGCTTCGACAGGACGGTGATACGGCACAGATCGGCCGCGGCACCGGGACGGGTGGACGAGGCGGATCCCCGCGCTTCGTCATGGGTGACGGACACTACGATTTCCCCCAACTCTTCCGACGCACAACCCCATCTGCGCCGTTACGACACCGATCTACGACCGGTCACGGATCGTCATCCGATTTGATCACGGGTGACCTTACGACACAGCGGGCGGCGCCTCCAGTGTCCGTCAGGGCACGAGCCTCCTATATGCCCGATCGCCCCTCATGGGTTAGTGTCTGACTTCGCGGATCGAGCCCAGGGGGGCGGACCCGGAGTTTCGGGATCGGATCGGCTGCACGGTTTTTTCGGGGCGGTTGTAGTCATGGGGGGCGAGTAGTGAGCACTATTCGGTTCGTGCGCAAAGCGCGACGGGAAGTACCACGCATTCCGGGCGGCGAAGTGAGCTTGCAGGCTCCGCCCGAGATTCCACGTCTGGTTCCCGGAAACCTCCTGACCAAGCTCCTTCCCGTGGTCATGGTCGTCGCCATGGTCGGGATGATGGCCCTGATGTTCTCTTCGGGCATGGCCCGCAACCCGATGTCGATGCTCTTCCCGGTCATGATGATGGTGTCGATGCTCGGCATGCTGGCCGGCGGCGGTCGTGGCGGCCCGAAAGCGGCAGAGGCCAACGAGGACCGCAAGGACTACCTGCGCTACCTCGACCAGTTGCGGCGCGACGTCACCGAGACCGGCGAGCAGCAACGAAAAGCGCTCGACTGGAGTCACCCCGAACCCGGTCTGCTGTGGACCCTCGCAGGCACGGCGCGCATGTGGGAGCGCCGCATCACCGACCCCGACTACTGCCACGTGCGCGTCGGCCGGGGAAGTCAGCGCCTCGCGACCCGTCTGATCGCGCCGGAGACCGGACCGGTGGAGGATCTGGAACCGGTTGCAGCGGTGTCGCTCCGTCGTTTCGTCCGCGCGCACTCCGTCGTTCAGGATCTGCCGACCGCGGTGTCGCTGCGCGGCTTCGCGGCCATCTCCGTGGAAGGGGACCGCGGTACCGCACGGTCCCTCGTGCGGTCGATGCTCATGCAGTTGTGCGCATTCCACGGCCCGGACAATCTCCTGGTCGCCGTCGTGTGCGGCCCCGACACGGAGCACGAGTGGGACTGGGCGAAGTGGCTGCCGCACGCGCAGCATCCGGACTCGTCCGACGGTGTCGGTTCGTCCCGCATGCTCTACGGCTCGATCCTCGAACTCGAATCTGCGCTCGGCCCCCTGCTGTCGATGCGAAACCGGTTCTCGCGCAACGCTCCCGCCGCGCCCGGTGTTCCGCAGTTCGTCATCGTCGTCGACGGCGGGATTCTCGAGGGCGAATCGGGGATGATCACCGACGGCGGAGTCGACTCGGTGTCCGTTCTCGACATCAGCGGCTTCTGCCCGCGATTGACGGCCACGCGTGGCCTCCAGCTCGTCGCGCAGGACGGATCTCTCGGCGCCCGCAGCGGGGCCGGAGTGGAGATGTTCGCGACAGCGGACCTCGTCAGCGCTCACCAGGCGGAAACACTGGCCCGGCGGCTCGCGCCGTACCGGACCGCATCGCAGACGGCGGTCGACGCCGGCGACGACGATCAGCCGGTGCAGACGTGGAGCCAGATGCTGGGAATCGGCGACGTCGGCCGTCTCAACCCGGATCACGCGTGGCTGCCCCGTCAGGGCCGTGACCGGTTGCGGGTCCCGATCGGGGTGGGAGTGGACGGTCACCCAGTCGAGATCGACCTCAAGGAGTCGGCCGAGAACGGAATGGGGCCCCACGGCCTGTGCATCGGAGCCACCGGTTCCGGTAAGTCGGAGTTCCTGCGGACGTTGGTGCTCGGGCTCATCTCGACGCATTCGCCCGACGCGCTCAACCTCGTCCTCGTCGACTTCAAGGGCGGCGCCACGTTCCTCGGTCTCGAGGAAGCGCCGCACGTCGCCGCGGTGATCACCAACCTCGCCGAGGAACTCGCGATGGTCGACCGGATGCGCGACGCCCTCGCCGGTGAGATGAACCGGCGCCAGGAACTCCTGCGCTCCTCCGGGAACTTCGCGAACGTCACCGAATACGAGAAGGCCCGACAGGCCGGCGCCGACCTCGACCCGCTGCCCGCATTGTTCATCGTCGTCGACGAATTCTCCGAACTGCTCAGTCAGCAGCCCGAGTTCGCGGACCTCTTCGTCGCCATCGGCAGGCTCGGGCGGTCGCTGCACATCCATCTGCTGTTGGCGAGTCAGAGGCTCGAAGAGGGCAAATTGCGGGGCCTCGACAGCCACCTGTCGTACCGGATCGGCCTCAAGACGTTCTCGGCCAACGAGTCACGCACCGTGCTCGGCGTGCCGGACGCCTACCACCTACCCGCGACCCCGGGCGCCGGATACCTCAAATGCGATTCCGCGGAGATCGTCCGCTTCCAGGCCTCGTACGTGTCCGGCACCTACGAGGGTGGACGGGTCGACAACGTGCGGCGCCCCGGTGAGGCGGCGACCCCGTTGCGGCCCAGAATCTTCACGGCCGCACCTGTCGCCGTCGACGTGGTCGAGATCGTCGACGAACCACAAGCGCTCCACCTGACCGAGGAGGCGGAGGAGACCCGCACCACCATCGATGTCGTGGTGGAACGGATCAAGGACCGCGGACCGCGCGCCCACGAGGTGTGGCTGCGGCCCCTCGACGCCGCGCCGACGCTGGACCAGATGCTGCCGAGGTCCGTTCTCACCGAACCGGTTCCCGTCCTGAGCTCGCTGCGTGCACCGATCGGGATCATCGACAGGCCCTACGACCAGCGGCGCGACCCGCTCGTCGTGGATCTGTCCGGGTCGACCGGCAACATGGCGGTCGTGGGTGGCCCGCAGTCGGGCAAGTCCACGGCGATCCGCACGCTCATCACGTCGCTGGCCGCCACCCATTCCGCGGAGCAGGTGCAGTTCTACTGCCTCGACTTCGGTGGCGGCACGCTCGCCGGACTGTCGGGACTGCCGCATGTCGGTTCGGTCGCCAACCGCCTCGACGTGGACCGGGTGCGGCGCACCATCGCCGAGATGAACACCATCGTGCGTCGACGCGAGGAGCGTTTCCGCGAACTCGGTGTCGAGTCGATGGCGGAGTTCCGGCGTCTGCGTGCCTCCGACCCGGGTGGTGGCGGCCCGGCTGCGGGGGTCGCGCAGGACCCGTTCGGCGACGTGTTCCTCGTGATCGACGGGTTCGGCAGCATCCGACAGGATTTCGAGGCTCTCGAACAGCAGATCACCAACCTCGCGTCCCAGGGGTTGTCGTACGGCGTGCACGTGGTCCTCACGGCGTCGCGGTGGGGCGAGGTCCGTCCCGCGCTCAAGGATCAGCTCGGCACCCGCATCGAGTTGCGGCTCGGTGATCCCTCGGATTCCGACCTCGGTCGCAAGACCGCGGCACTCGTTCCCGAAGGCAGGCCCGGGCGCGGCATGACCCGCGACAGCCTGCATCTGCTGGTCGGGTTGCCGAGATTCGACGGGAACTCGGATCCGACCGACCTGGCAACCGGGGTGGCGCACGCGGTGTCGGCCGTCGCGGCCGCGACGGCCGGCCGGCCTGCTCCGGCGGTGCGAATGCTGCCGGCGCAGATCGCCCGCGAAGACCTGCTTCAAGCGGCGGGGGGATGGCCGTCCTACCTCGATCCCGCGCAGGCATGTCTGCAGATTCCGATCGGCCTCGACGAAGCCGAGCTGGCCCCGACGTTCCTGAATTTCGCCGAGCAGCCCCACTTCCTGGTGTTCGGCGACACCGAATGCGGTAAGACGACGCTCCTGCGGAACATCTGCGAGGGCATCATGGCGTCGAACACCAGCAAACAGGCGAAGATCATTCTCGGCGACTATCGGCGCACGATGCTCGGTGTCGTCGAGACGGAGCACCTCGCTTCGTACGCACCGTCCGAGGACGTGCTGGGGACGAACATGAAGGATCTCGCGTTCCTGCTGAAGGAGCGCATGCCGGGCCCCGGGTTCAGCCGCCAGCAGCAGCGCGACCGGTCCTGGTGGTCGGGCCCCGAAATCTTCGTCGTCATCGACGACTACGACCTCGTCGTGACGTCGAGTGGCAACCCCGTCTCCGCGATCGTCGAGTTCCTGCCGCACGCCCGGGACATCGGATTCCACCTGATCATCGCGCGACGCTCCGGCGGTGCGGCACGGGCAATGTACGAGCCGGTCATCGCACGCCTGCGTGATCTGCAATCGACGGGCCTCGTGATGAGTGGCAACCGGGAGGAGGGCAACCTCATCGGCACCGTTCGTCCGAGCGCGATGCCTCCCGGGCGCGGAACGCTGGTCAACCGTGCGGGTACCGGCCTGATCCAGCTCGCGTGGATGCCCCCGCTGTGATGTCGTCGGTCGCGATTCACCTCACTGAATCCGGCATGTGGTCCTGCGTGCAGGGCGTGACGAGGGCGGTGCACGAGACGACGCCGCTCTGCTTCGTCGACGACGAGTACGTCGACGTCGACGGTGGTCTTCTCACGGTCTCCGACGCGCTGACCGCGGAGTTCCGGTCTGTGATCGGCGGTGCGGGGGAGATGTCGCCGATCGCGACGGCGGTACTGTCGCACCCGACGGAGTGGGGTTCCGCGCGGCGGAATGCGCTCGCCGCCGCGGGTTCGCGGGTTGCTGCCGATACGGTGCTGGTTCCGGTCGCCGTCGCGGTGGCCGAGGGTGCTGCGTCGTCCGGTGGTCGATGGCTGGTGCTCGAAAGCCGGGCCGTGGGCGCCACGGCCAGTTACGTGGTCGGTGAGGTCGGCGGATACCGGGTCGTCGAATGCGAGCACGATCCGTCGCTCTGCGCCGACGAGGGGATCGACGAGTGGGCTGCGGCGATCGTCGAACTCGGCGGACGGGCCCGCGGTGATCGCCCGGTCGACGGAATACTCCTCACGGGGGCCGGAGATTCGCAGGAGCGCGCATCGATGCGGGACGCCGTGATCGCGGTCGCGTCCGTGAACACCGATGTCCGGATCGTCACCGGAGAAGAGATTGTCCGGGCACTCGCCTCGACCATGGTCGACGCCGACGAAGCGCCGACGACGATGGCTGTGCCGCAGGCGAACTGGCTCGAACCGGCACTGCAGGGGTCGGATCGCGGGGACCGACGGAACCTGCGGCCCACGTTCCTCGCTGTGGCTGCGGTGCTGGCAGTGGTCTTCGGAGCCGTTCTCGTCTTCACACTTCGCGACCCCGATGCCGGCACCGAAACGGTCCGCGCACTCGACGCGAGTGCGGCACCGGCGGACCCGACTCCGACGCTCACGCGGTCCGCGGTGCCCACCACCACCGCGGCCGACGCGAGCGTCGAGGTGGGCGGCATTCGCGTGACGCTGCCGAGCGGATGGAAGGAGCGGGCGCCCGCCTCGTCGGCCTCCTCGGCGCCCCGGCTGGAGTTGGTGCCCGTGGGTGGTTCCGACAGGCGAATCATCATCACGCAGACCGCGGTTCGAGAAGGTTCCGGATACGACGAGGTGGCGGCGACGCTGGCGTCGAAGATTGCGCAACGCGGCCGGCCCGAACTGTTCGGCGCGCTCGAGCGCGACGTCGTGTTCGGAGGCCGACCCGGCATCGCGTACAGCGAGTTCCCCGACGAGAGTTCCGCGGTGCGATGGCACGTCCTCGTCGAACGTGGCCTCCAGGTGAGCGTCGGCTGCCAATTCCTGGCCGAGGAGTGGGAGTCGATCGAGAGCGCATGCGAAGGCGTCGTGCGGTCGCTGGTGATCGTCCAGTGACCCCGTTCCCTTCGCCGGAAAATCTTCCACAGAGGTGGAACCGATTGGGCGGAAGACGCGTCCAATCATGTGTAGGGGTGAATTCGGGCAGTCCAGTGGGGGCCGCCGCACCGAGAGCAGAAGGAGCCACACATGGCGGGAGTTGTAACCGATGTCGGCCAGATGGAGGTCGCGGCCAATCACGTGCAGACGGTGAACAGCCAGCTGCAGGGCACGATCAACAGCCTCAAGGGCCGTTGCGAGGAGTCGGCTTCGGCCTGGGAGGGTGGAGCGCAGAAGGCGTTCATCGAGCTGATGGCTCGGTACGGGGATGCCTCACGCCGCATGCAGGAGTCGCTGGACGAGATTGCGGTGAAGATCCGCGAGAACGGCAAGGGCTACGACGCCGCCGAGCAGGCCAACCAGGACGCGATCCATGCGGCCGGAGCCTCGGGATCGCTCAACATCTAGCGCCGGCACCGAGAACAGTTACGAAGCTCGAGGGGAGCACCGAATGTTGAAGTACGGATTTGCCGAGTTGCAGGCGCTGGCGAGCGACATCAAGTCGAACGAAGCGAAGCTGCGGGAGACGCACGACGAGCTCAAGGGCTACGTCAACGGCCTGGTGGCGCAGTGGGAGAGCGGTGCGCGGGAAAACTACCAGGCTGTGCAGGCCAAGTGGGACAGCTCTCACGAGGATCTGCTCCAGGTTCTGCAGACGATCGCGAAGGTAGTGCAGGACGGCGCCATCGACATGCAGACCGCGGAAGACCGGAACGCCGCGGCCTGGCTCTGATCTTCGGGTGACACGCCCGAGTGCCCCGGCAATCCACGGTTGCCGGGGCACTGTCGTCCCGCCGACGTGAGGTGTCAGTCGGCGGGCGGTATCAGCCGGCTGAGGACGACGCTGCTCTTGGTCTGGAGGACGGCAGGCTCCGACCGCAGGTTCTCCAGCGTTCGTTCGAGGTGTGCGGTGTCGGTGGTCCGGACGCGGAGCAGGGCGTTGGCGTCGCCGGTGACGGTGTACGCCTCCTGAACCTCGGTGTGGCGGGACACGATCCGGGCGATCTCGACGGCCGACGTGCGACCGCTGCAGTACAACTCGACGAACACCTCCACACCCGGGCCGAGGGCGCGGGGATCGACCGCCGCATGGAATCCGGTGATCACTCCGGATTCGACCAGACGATCGACCCGGCGCTTCACTGCCGGCGCGGACAGCCCGACCTCGGCGCCGATGGTGGCGAAGCTGGACCGTGCGTTGCGCTCCAGTCGCGCAACGATCCGCCGATCGAGCCCGTCCAGACGCAACGAATCATCCATGAGGTGGAACGCTAGTGCATTGATCAGGCCTTTTGGTGGGTGGATACTGATGTCACCGACACCGATCGAGGGGGAGTGGAGATGGCGCCCACCGCTGGTATCGAGTCCGAGAGCCCGTACGAGGAGCCGGCGGTAGCGCCGGTCGACGCCGCTCGCGCCGTCCACCACGCCCAACCGCGGACCTATTTGATGTGCCCGCCCACCTATTTCGACGTCGTCTACGCCATCAACGACTGGATGCGCCCCGGCGAACCGGTGGACCGGGACCGTGCGATGTCGCAGTGGTCCGCACTCGCGGACACCTACCGGCGGCTCGGCCACGAGGTGCTGACGATCGACCCCGTCGAGGGACTCCCGGACATGGTGTTCGTCACCGACAGCGGACTCGTCGTCGACGGCGTCGCTCTCGGAGCCCGGTACCGGACCGCCGAGCGCCGCGCCGAGGCCGAACACGTGTTCCGGTGGTTTCGGGACAACGGCCTGATCAGGCCGACCCTGCCGCGGTACGTCAACGAGGGGGAGGGTGACTTCCTCGTCGTCGGCGACGTGATCCTCGCAGGCACCGGGTTCCGGTCCGACCCACGGTCGCACGCCGAGGCGTCGGCACACCTCGGTCGCCCGGTGATCACCCTGAACCTGGTGAATCCCCGCTACTACCACCTCAACACCGCACTGGGCGTGCTCGACGACAGCACCATCGCGTACCTGCCCGCCGCGTTCTCGCCCGACAGTCGCGAGGTGCTCGAGCGGAGGTTCCCCGATGCGGTGATCGCCGCCGAGACGGACACCGACTGGCTCGGACTCAACCTGGTCAGCGACGGCGCCAATGTGGTGTTGCCCGTGCAGGCTTCGCATCTTGCCGAACAGCTGTCGGACCGCGGGTACGAACCCGTTCCGGTCGACTATTCGGAATTCCTCAAATCCGGTGGCGGAATCAAGTGCAGCACTTTGGAGCTCCGCGGGTTCCGCGGGATCCGAGACAGGGAAAGTCAGGGGTGACCAGCAATGTCGGACGGTGTCGTATCCGTGTCGGACGCCACGCGTGAGCAGCTGAGCAGGGCCGACGAGCACAGCGCCCACAACTACTCGCCGCTGCCGGTCGTGATCGAATCGGGCGCCGGCGCGTGGGTGAAGGGAATCGACGGCGTCGACTACCTGGACGTCCTCGCCGGATACTCGGCGCTCAACTTCGGCCACGCACACCCCGCGCTCGTCCGGGTCGCGCGCGAACAACTCGGCCGGCTCACCCTGACCAGCCGCGCCTTCCAGCACGACCGTTTCGCCTCCTTCTGCGAGGACCTGAGCCGGCTGTGCCGGAAGGAAGCGGTGCTGCCCATGAACACGGGCGCCGAGGCCGTCGAGACCGCGCTGAAATTGGCCCGCAAGTGGGGGTACGACGTCAAGGGTGTGCCGCCGGGGCGCGCCGAGGTGGTCACGTGCGCCGGAAACTTTCACGGCCGCACCATCTCGATCGTCGGCTTCTCCTCCGATCCGGACGCGTACACGGGGTTCGGCCCGTACCCGGCGGGGTTCGTGTCCGTCGAATACGGGAACGCGGACGCGCTCGACGCCGCGATCACCGAGAACACGGTGGCTGTGCTCCTCGAACCGATCCAGGGCGAGGCCGGAGTCCTGGTGCCGCCACCGGGCTACCTCGCGGCGGTGCGGGACATCTGCACCCGTCGCGGAATCCTGATGATCGCCGACGAGATCCAGAGCGGGCTCGGGCGGACCGGCGACACGTTCGCGTGCGACGTCGAGAACGTCACTCCCGACGTGTATGTGCTGGGCAAGGCGCTCGGCGGCGGCCTGATGCCGGTTTCGGCTGTCGTCGCGGACTGGCCGGTGATGGAGGTGATCGGCCCCGGGCAGCACGGCAGCACGTTCGGGGGCAACCCGCTCGCCTGTGCGGTGGGCAGCGCGGTCGTGCACCTGCTCGAGACCGGCGAATATCAGCGGCGAAGCCGCGAACTGGGTGCCTACCTGCACGACATGCTGTCGCAATTGCCGCCCGAGCACGTGTCGGAGGTGCGTGGGCGCGGCCTGTGGGCGGGTGTCCAGCTGGCCGACGGTATGCCGGCCGCCCGGACGATCTGTGAAAGACTCCTGGCGCGCCGGGTCCTCGCGAAGGACGCGCACGAGGGCACGATCCGCATCGCCCCGCCGCTGGTCATCGAACGCGACGAGCTGACGTGGGCGGTCGAACAGCTCGCCGATGCGCTCGCCGAGTGAATTTTGACCCTGGGGCGCCCTGACCGGTATTGTTCTCCGTTGGCGTGCCGTGCGCCGCTGCGTCTCCGTGTCGCAGTGGCTGGCGGTTCTCGGGTCTCAACTGGCCGCCGGGAATCGCTCGACGATACGCAATGGCCAGCAGCGGATTGAACAAGACGAGGAAGTTCTGTGTCTACGTACACCCCGAAGGCCGGAGATGTGACCCGCACGTGGCACGTCATCGACGCCACTGACGTGGTGCTCGGCCGCCTTGCCGTCCAGGCAGCCAACTTGCTGCGCGGCAAGCACAAGCCCACCTTTGCACCGCACGTTGACGGCGGCGACTTCGTCGTCATCATCAACGCCGAGAAGGTCGCGATCAGCGGCAACAAGCGCGAGGGCAAGTTCCTCTACCACCACTCCGGACACCCCGGTGGTCTGAAGTCCCGCTCCGTCGGTGAGGTTCTCGACAAGAACCCCGACCGCCTCGTGGAGAAGGCCATCGTCGGCATGCTCCCCAAGAACAAGCTGGGTCGCGCCATCAGCAGCAAGCTGAAGGTCTACGCGGGCCCGAACCACCCCCACGCCGCGCAGCAGCCGGTGCCATTCGAGATCAAGCAGGTGGCCCAGTGACGGCGCCGGAGGAGCAGAACGTGTCCAACCCCGAAGAGATCACCGAGGTTGTCGAGGTCGCTGCGGACGAGTACGTGTCCGTCGAGGAGCCCGAGGTCGCCGAGGACATCGAGGCCGCGGCTGCGCCGCAGGCCCCGATCGTGATCGATCGCCCCATCCAGACCGTCGGTCGTCGTAAGGAAGCGGTTGTCCGCGTCCGTCTGACCCCCGGTTCGGGCGACTTCAAGCTCAACGGCCGCACCATCGAGGACTACTTCCCGAACAAGGTGCACCAGCAGCTGATCAAGGCTCCGCTGGTCACCGTCGAGCGCGCCGAGTCCTTCGACATCGTCGCACTGCTGCACGGTGGCGGACCGTCCGGACAGGCCGGCGCACTGCGTCTCGCCATTGCCCGCGCGCTCATCGAGGTCACCCCCGAGGACCGTCCGGCTCTCAAGAGCGCCGGCTTCCTCACGCGTGACGCCCGCGCCGTCGAGCGCAAGAAGTACGGCCTGAAGAAGGCCCGCAAGGCATCTCAGTACTCGAAGCGCTGATGTGTCGCCGAAGCCGCCCTCCGGGGTCGGCTTCGGCACCTGTTCTTCCCGAGAGCAGGCGTCCATCGTTACCGGACGCCTGCTCTCGTGCTTTATCCGAGATGTAATGGATTTTCTAGGTGCGAGGGGTCTGGTCTATGGGTCGATTGTTCGGGACGGATGGGGTTCGTGGTCTCGCGAATACCGAGCTGACCGCCGAGTTGGCGTTGCAGGTGGCCTCCGCCGCCGCGACGGTGCTGGCGTCGCCGGGTTCGGGCGGACGCAAGACGGCTGTGGTCGGCCGTGACCCGAGAGCGAGCGGCGAAATGCTCGAGGCGGCGGTCGTCGCCGGCCTGACGTCTGCCGGCGTCGACGTCCTGAACGTCGGGGTACTGCCGACACCCGCGGTGGCCTTCCTGACCGCGGAGCTGGACGCGGCTCTCGGTGTCATGATCTCCGCTTCGCACAATCCGATGCCCGACAACGGCATCAAGATCTTCGCGGCAGGCGGACACAAACTCGACGACGAGGTCGAAGACCGGATCGAGTCCGTCGCCACCGGAACCGCGACACGGCGGGCGCCGACCGGGGCCGGGATCGGACGTGTCCGCACGGTGCCGGACGCCGCGGACCGGTACCTGCAGCACCTGACCACCGCGCTCCCGAACAGCCTCGACGGATTGACCGTGGTGGTCGACTGTGCGCACGGCGCGGCCTCCGACGTCGCGCCCGCCGCCTACCGGGCCGCCGGGGCCACCGTCATCGCGATCAACGCCGAACCCGACGGACTCAACATCAACGAGAACTGCGGATCGACGCACCTCGAGGGCCTGCAGAAGGCCGTCGTCCGGCACGGCGCCGACCTGGGGCTCGCGCACGACGGGGATGCGGATCGGTGCCTCGCCGTCGACGCCGGCGGTTCCCTCGTCGACGGCGACGCCATCATGACCGTGCTCGCCCTGGGCATGCGCGATGCGGGCGAACTGGTGGAGGACACCCTCGTCGCGACCGTCATGAGCAATCTCGGCCTGCACATCGCCATGCGCGAGGCGGGGATCTCGCTGGTCACCACGGCGGTCGGTGATCGCTACGTCCTCGAGGGCCTCCGATCCGGCGGGTTCAGCCTGGGCGGCGAACAGTCCGGTCACGTCGTGTTCCCCGCCTTCGGTACCACCGGCGACGGAGTGCTGACGGGACTGCGGCTGATGGGCCGGATGGCGGAAACCGGCCAGCCGATCGCGGAACTGGCGTCGGCGATGACGACGCTCCCGCAGGTCCTGGTCAACGTGAAGGTCGCCGACAAGCGTGCCGTCGCCGCGTCCCCGGTCGTGCTCGACGCGGTGTTGGCCGCGGAGCGCAGCCTCGGCGAGAACGGCCGGGTGCTCCTGCGACCGTCCGGCACCGAGCAACTCGTGCGGGTGATGGTCGAGGCTTCCGATCTCGAAGTGGCTCGTAAACTCGCCGACGAACTGGCGGGCACCGTCGCCTCCGTGTGAGCGGACACAGCGCACCGATCGGCCGGGGAACCGATCGGTGCGTTGTCGCGTCTAATGCAGTAGGTCGCGAAGAGAGGGTGGGGCAATGGGCGAGGGACTCGAGGTGGACGTCGCGGTGGTGACGGACGCGGGCACCAGGCTGCTGCGGTCGGCGGAGGTTCTGAGGCAGCAGGCGGCCGAGACTTCCCGGCTGGAATTCGCCGGGGCGCAGGCGGGCCGCGACTACACCGCGAAGGGTGACGCGGTGCGTGACGCCCTCGGGGTCGTCGGAGTCGCGCTCGAGCAGTGGGCCGCGGACGCGGAATCGTTCGGTCACGCGTTCCGGGCCGCCGCGGCGCGCTACTCCGGAGCGGACGCGAACGTGGCGGCCGACGTGAACGGGGTGCAGTGGTGACCACGGATCCTCGAACGCTGATCGAAGACCCGAACCTGAGCCGCGAATTCAAGGAGCAACTCCTCCAGGCGTGGGCCGCCTCCCGAGAGGAGGACGAGTCGTCGTGGCAGCCGTACTTCGACGAGTACGGACTCGGCAAACGTGACCGGACTCCGTCCGCCGACCATCGGTACGCGACACTGCTCGAGGACGGCAGCGACGCCCAGACTGCCAACGCATCCCGGGTCGCGCTGGGAGAGCACCTGCGCCCGGATGCCCTCAACGATCCCGAGGACATGCTCGATCTCGGCGCTCCTGGGCTCGAATTCTTCGAGTTGTTCCTCCCCGCCGCGAGAAGACTGGGATACGAATCCCGCGAACTCGCCGACTACTACGCGCGGTTCGACGCCGAGCGGGGAATGCGACTGCACGCGCTCGCGCGCGACGTCGACACCCTCGGGCGCAGCGTCGACACGGCCCGCACGGAGCTCGACGACAACGAGAAATGCGTCACCGCGGTGCGAACCGGGTGGAGCGGAATCGCCGCTGCGGCAGCGATCGACGCCGCCCAGCGGCGGAACGCTGAGGTTGCAGCCACCGTCGATCGGCTCCGGGACCTCGCCGAGGTGCTGTTCGAAGCGAACCTCACCCTGAGCGCCGCCGTGACGAACAAGGCGTACAAGGTCGTGTCGCTGCACCAGCCGACGGTCGGGGGGTACAGCGCCGCGCAGATCGACGTCCTCGCGCAGATCTACGCCGAGGGCAGGGACGGCGACAATTCCGTCGCGAAGGATTGCATGGAAGACGCGTCCTACTGGTTCCCCGAACTCGCCGACGACGACTACCGGCACGTGAACGGCCTGTACAAGGACGGGGGCGCCGGTGCGCTCCGCCGCCTCGACCGCGACGACGTGGTGCGGAGGGCCGCCGGAATCACCAAGGACTGGCTCGACGCGAACTTCCGGCGCGTGTACGAGGAGAAGCAGCAGGAGTTCACCACTGCCTGCGCGGACTGCGCTGAAGCGGTGCACGCCGCATACGACGCCGTCGTCGCCGAGTCACGGTCGATCGAGGTGCAGCCCGGGTTCCGACCGGAGGACACGCCCGAACCCGCGCCGACGCCGAGGGCACCCGAGGTGCCGGACACCGGCCCCGCCCCGGCCCCTGCCCCGGCCGTTGCCCCGGGACCTGCTCCCGCACCTGCCGCGCCGACCGGACCCGCCGCGGCACCCGCGAGCGAGGGTCCCGCGTACGTCCCGCCTCGGCCCGGTGGCGGCGACGCGACCACCGGTCCGGCGGCCGCCGCACCTTCGGTGACGTCCCCGGCATCCGCCGCTCCTCCGATGGTCACGTCGCCGATGGCGGCGGTCCCGGTCGTCCCGACCGCCCCGGTCCCGCCGGCAATGCCCGGGCTCGTCGGGATGCCCGCGATTCCCGGGTCGCTCGTGCCGGCGCCGGGCACGGGAACCGTTCCCGGGCTGGGTGACCTGGTAGGGCAGGGCCTCGCGGGCGGTCTGGCGGATCTCGGTTCGATCCTGCGCCCGCTGATCGAGGACACCCTCTCGGGCCTCACCGACAGAGCCGACGAGGACGGGAACCGCGACGACCTGCGCGACGAACACGACAATCCGCGTGCGGACGAAGACGAGTCGGCTCCCGGCACGCCGAAGGACAAGAGTCTCGAACTGGACCTCGACGGACGGTCGTGGTCGCTCGCCGTCGATGCGGACGCGCAGGGGATTCATCTCGAGATGAGCGACGGACAGGGTGGGACAGCCAGATTCGGGGTCGAGATCGGGCCGGACGGCCTGCCACAGATCGTCGCCGAAAATGCTGCCGGTGGCGGTGATCCCGGCGATGCCGACTGCGCAGCCGCCGAGCCCGACCCGGAATCGCAGGTCGACGCCGGAGCAGCGGATCCATCGGCGACGACGGCGGAAGCCGGGCCGGCGCCGGGCGGAGGTGCCGGGGAGGTGCCGGACCACGAGGACGCACCGGCCCCGGCGCCGGCCGGAGACGCCGCGGCCGTCCCGCCGCCGCAGGCGGTGGCAATGCAGCCGGAGCCGGCCCCTGTACCCGGCGAATCGGCCCCGCCGCAGGAACCGCGGTCTGCACCCGAACTCGCGACCGGTCCGGTGGCCGGACTCGACAGCGGCGCCGAGCTGGCCGAGGCCGGTCCGCTGTGAGCGATCGAGCCGCCCAGCTGCGGGCACACCGGGCGCAGATGCGCGCCGACCTGGAGATGTTTCGGGAGCGGATCGACGAACGCCGAGCCAGAGACGAGGCAGCCGCGGCGAACCGGGGCCGTACCGCGCCGCCCGCGGCTCCGGTGCCGTCGCCACGTCCGAGCGCGCCCGACGAAGACGACGAGTTCTACCGTCCCCGCAGCTGGCTGGTGTGACGGACGGCCTCAGATATGCGGGAGCACACCCTCGAAGCCGGCTCTGGTGTGCTCCTCGCGCGGATCGACGAGGGTGGTGTGGGGGAGTTCGGCGTCCGCCTTCGCGAACGCGTCGTACTTCTTGTCCTCGGTGAGGTGGTACAGCAGGAAGCCGGTCAGCAGTGCGCGGGTGATCTGCTGGGTCTTGCGTTCCGAACCGCCGATGCCGAGTGCGCCCAGCAGGCGGCGGCCTTCGGTGAGCCCGGACTCGGAGGCGCCGTTGACGGCGCGCAGGACGTGCTCGCCGCCCCACGCCTCGGCCAGTGCCTTGGCGTTGCTGTTCATGGTGTCGATGTCGGCACCGGCCACGACGAGTCCCGGCGCTGTGATCTTGGACGCATACCTCTCGGCCTTCGGCGCCGTCGGAGCCGGGAACAGAGCGGCAACCGCAGCCACGTCCCGCTGGGCGGCGGCGAGCACGGCCGCACCCGCACCCATCCCGTGGCCTGCGAACGCGACACGGTCTGGCCGCACGCTGATCTGTCCCGGACCGAGGCGCACACCCACGCAGATGTCGAGGGTGGCCCGCAGGTCGGTGGCGAGACCCAGGTGAGAGGGCACCGGACCGCGTTCGCTGTTGGGGGCGGCCACGACGATTCCCCACGACGCCAGATGTTCGAGTGTCTTCCGGTAGTGGTCGGCACCTGCCATCCAGCTGTGCGCGAACGCGACGGCGGGCAGGTTGAAGCCTGATTCGGGCGTGTATACGACGCCCGGCTGTCCGGCGAGGGCGAGGTCACCGCGCAGCACGCGGTGCGGTCCCCGCTTGGACAGTTCACGGGCCAGGGTCTTCGGTTTCGGCGCCACGGAGAGAACGTTATCCGATTCGCGGGCCGGCGAGAGAGCCGATGCGGCCCACACTCCGACTTCGCGGCGTCGGCCGGTCCAAGTACCCTGATTAACCATGTGCGGAATCGTGGGATACGTCGGCCACCGGCAGGCTCTGACTGTTGTGGTGGAGGCTTTGCGGCGAATGGAATACCGCGGATACGACTCCGCCGGCATCGCCGTGCTGGACGGGCAGGGCGGGATGGCGGTCGAGCGGAAGGCGGGGCGTCTCGCGAATCTCGAGGCCGAACTCGACGAGGTCGGGGTCGAGCACTTCACCGGGAGCACGGGCATCGGCCACACAAGGTGGGCCACGCACGGCAGGCCCACCGACCGCAACGCGCACCCGCACCGCGATGCGGGGAACACGGTTGCCGTCGTCCACAACGGCATCATCGAGAACTTCGCCCCGCTGCGGGCCGAACTCGAGCACGACGGAATCGACTTCGCCAGCGACACCGACACCGAGGTCGCGGTGCACCTCGTCGCGCGGGCCTACGCCTCGGGCGAGACGGCGGGCGACTTCGTCGCGAGCGCGCTGAGCGTGCTGCGCCGGCTGGAAGGCGCGTTCACCCTCGTCTTCACGCACTCGGACCACCCGGACACCATCGTCGCGGCGCGCCGCTCGACGCCCCTCGTCATCGGTGTCGGCGAGGGCGAGACGTTCCTCGGGTCCGACGTCGCGGCGTTCATCGAGCACACCCGCGACGCGGTCGAGCTGGGGCAGGACCAGGTCGTGGTGATCACGGCAGACGGCTACTCGATTCTGAACTTCGACGGATCCGAGGCGCAGGGCCGCCCGTTCCGCATCGACTGGGACCTCGCCGCCGCCGAGAAGGGCGGTCACGACTACTTCATGCTCAAGGAGATCGAGGAGCAGCCGGCCGCGGTCGCGGACACCCTGCTCGGTCACTTCGCGGACGGGAAGATCGTCCTCGACGAGCAGAGACTGTCGGATCAGGAGCTGCGCGACGTCGACAAGGTCTTCGTCGTCGCCTGCGGCAGCGCCTACCACTCGGGGCTGCTGGCGAAGTACGCCATCGAGCACTGGACCCGCTTGCCCGTCGAGGTCGAGCTCGCCAGCGAATTCCGCTACCGCGACCCGGTCCTGGACCGGTCGACGCTGGTCGTCGCCATCTCGCAGTCCGGTGAGACGGCCGACACCCTCGAGGCGGTGCGCCACGCCAAGGATCAGAAGGCGCGGGTGCTGGCGGTGTGCAACACGAACGGCGCCCAGATTCCCCGCGAGGCCGACGCCGTCCTCTACACCCGGGCCGGTCCGGAGATCGGTGTCGCGTCCACCAAGGCGTTCCTCGCGCAGGTCACGGCGAACTACCTGGTCGGCCTGGCTCTCGCGCAGGCCCGCGGCACCAAGTACCCGGACGAGGTGGCACGCGAGTACGCCGACCTCGAGGCGATGCCCGATCTGGTGAGCCGGGTACTCGAGACGGTGGAACCGGTGCGGGCACTGGCGCGGGAGCTGGCGTCGTCGTCGACGGTGCTGTTCCTGGGACGCCACGTGGGCTACCCCGTGGCGCTCGAGGGTGCGCTCAAGCTCAAGGAGCTGGCGTACATGCACGCCGAGGGCTTCGCGGCCGGCGAACTCAAGCACGGGCCGATCGCGTTGATCGAGGACGGGCTGCCGGTGATCGTGGTGATGCCGTCGCCGAAGGGGCGTGCGGTGCTGCACTCGAAGCTGCTCAGCAACATCCGGGAGATCCAGGCCCGCGGTGCGCGGACCGTCGTGATCGCGGAGGAAGGCGACGAGGCCGTGCGCCCGTTCGCCGACCACCTGATCGAGATCCCGGCGGCGCCGACACTGCTGCAGCCTCTGCTGTCGACGGTGCCGTTGCAGGTCTTCGCGGCGGAGGTCGCGCAGACCCGGGGCTACGACGTCGACAAGCCGCGTAACCTCGCCAAGTCCGTCACCGTCGAATAGCAGCGACGCGAGGGGCGCGGCCGGGCCGCGCCCCTACGGAGTCACGACGACGGTGCCCGTCATGTCCGGGTGCAGCGAACACGTGTACTCGTAGGTCCCCGGTTCGGTGAACGTGTACGTGAACGTGCCGGTCTGCATCAGCCGGCTCCGCAGCACGCTCTTGGCGGCGCCGACACCGACCACGTCGTGGGTGACACCCCGGTCGTCGAAATTCCAGGTGACGGTGTCGCCGGCCCGGACGGTGATCGTCGAGGGCGCATAGGCCATGTTCGCGACCTGCACGACGGGACCGGTCGGTGCCTCGGGCGCCTCGTCGGCGGGCGAACCGCACCCGGATACGACGGCCGTCATCGAAATGCTCGCGGCGAGAGCCACTCCGGCGATCCACGACGTTCCACGTACACGCATGACGTCGAGCGTAGTCTGGCCCGGTACCGACCCTTCAACGCACAGCGGCCGGCCGTGACGCCGGCACGACGAGGAGTTCCCATGCGGGGCTACTACACCGCTGACGAGGTTCGATTCGCGGAGGCGCCGTTGCTGGCGTCGCTTCCCGACGGCGCGCTGATGCGACGCGCAGCACACGGGCTGGCCACGGTGGTGGCGGCGGAACTGCGGGCGCGGACCGGGGGAGTCGCCGGCCGCACGATCACGGTGCTGGTGGGATCCGGTGACAACGGCGGCGACGCGCTGTGGGCGGGGGCGATGCTGCGCAAGCGTGGTGTCGCCGCCACCGCGGTCCTGCTGAAACCGGAGAAGGCGCACGCGGCCGGGCTGGCGGCGTTCACCGCGGCCGGCGGCCGGGTGGCCGCCCCTTCCGACGACGTGGGCCTGCCCGATCTGGTGATCGACGGGATCGTCGGAATCTCCGGCCGGGGACCGTTGCGCCCCGATGCTGCGGCGGTGGTCGACCGGATCGAGGCACCGATCGTGTCGGCGGACCTGCCGAGTGGCGTGGACCCGGACACGGGCGCTGTCGACGGGCCCGCCGTGCGAGCCGCGGTCACCGTGGCATTCGGCGCCCTCAAACCGGTCCACGCGCTGGGCGCGGCGCACTGTGGCCGAGTCGAGCTGGTGCGCATCGGCCTGTCGCTCGGCGACGCCGGAATCACCGCGCTGGACGCCGTCGAGGTGGGCGCGGCGTGGCCGGTGCCGGGAGCCGGGGACGACAAGTACTCGCAGGGCGTGGTGGGGGTCGTCGCGGGCAGCGACGGCTACCCCGGTGCCGGTGTCCTGTGCACGGGAGCGGCCGTCACGGCCACGTCGGGGCTGGTCCGCTATGCCGGGCCGTGCACGCGTGAGGTGCTCGCGCATGCGCCGGAGGTGATCGCGACCGCAGATCTCGCGACCGCCGGACGCGTCCAGTCGTGGGTGGTCGGGCCGGGCATGGGCACCGACGACGCCGCCCGCCGGACGTTGCGGACGGTGCTGGGCGCCGACGTTCCCGTGCTGGTCGACGCGGACGGACTGACCCTGCTCGCGGAGGACCCGGACCTGGTGCGCTCGCGGACGGCGGCGACGCTGCTGACACCGCACGCGGGGGAGTTCGCCCGGCTGACGGGGACGGACCCGGGCCAGGACCGGGTGGCGTCGGTGCGCGCGCTCGCCGCCGACTGGAACGCGCACGTGCTGCTCAAGGGCCGGGCCACGGTGATCGCCGGACCCGGCGGCCGGGTGTTCGTCAACGAGGCGGGCGGTTCGTGGTCCGCCACTGCGGGGGCGGGCGACGTGCTCGCCGGGATCATCGGGGCACTCATGGCCGCTGGCCTCGTCCCGGATCGTGCCGCCGCGGTGGGTGCGCGCGCTCACTCGCTGGCCGCCAACCTGGCGGCCCGAGGCGGCGGCGCCGACCTCTCGGCGGGGCGCGGAACAGCACCGATCTCCGCGGGGACCCTGCTCGCCCATCTCAGGGAGTCGATCAGAGTTCTCCGTGCGGGGGTGTCACCCGAGGAAATGCCGGCCACCTCGTGAATGGCAGGATCGAACATATGACGCTTGCTGAAGCAGTACCGGCGGACGACCACGGACACAGCGAACCTGCAGCTCCCGCGCAGGCGGCGGCACCGCAGGCCGAGGCAGTGGTGGATCTGGACGCGATTGCGCACAACGTCCGGATCCTGCGCGACAGCGCCCGGGGCGCGGCGATGATGGCCGTCGTGAAGGCGGACGGCTACAACCACGGCGCGGTCGCCGTGGCCCGCGCGGCACTGGCCGCGGGAGCGTCGGAACTGGGTGTGACGACGGTGTCGGAGGCCCTGACTCTGCGTCGGGCGGGCATCGCCGCGCCCGTCCTCGCGTGGCTGCACACCGTCGATGCCGATTTCGCCCCCGCGATCGCGGCCGGCGTCGAACTCGGCGTCTCCTCGCCCCGCCACCTCGCCGCGGTGGTGGCTGCGGCGCGGAGCGTCGGCACCCCGGCGATCGTCACGATGAAGGTCGACACCGGACTGAACCGCAACGGGGTGGCGCCCGACGAACTGGCGCAGGTCCTCGTGGACCTGGCGCGCGCGCAGGCCGAGGGCTCGGTGCGACTGCGCGGCATCTTCTCGCATCTGGCCCATGCCGACGAACCGCACCACGCCTGGATCGACTCCCAGCGGGATCGGCTGGTCGACGCGATCGCGGACGCCAAGCGTCACGGACTGGTTCCCGAAGTGGTGCACCTGTCCAATTCCGCGGCCACCCTGACCCGCCCCGACCTGCGGTTTGACATGGTTCGCCCGGGAATCGCGATATATGGGTTGTCGCCCGTGCCCGAACTCGGGCAGTTCGGGTTGCGACCGGCGATGACACTGCGATCGAGGGTGGCTCTGGTGAAGAAGGTGGCGGCAGGTGAAGGCGTGTCCTACGGGCACCAGTGGGTGGCGCCCCGGGACACGACCGTGGCGTTGCTGCCGTTCGGGTACGCCGACGGGCTCCCGCGTTCGCTGAGCGGCCGATTCGAGGTCCAGCTGGGTGCGGAGCGACGTCCGGGGATCGGACGTGTCTGCATGGACCAGGTGGTCGTCGATCTCGGACCGGACGGCGGGGGAGTCCGGGAGGGAGACACCGCGGTGTTCTTCGGCAACGGGGACCTCGGCGAGCCGATCGCACAGGAGTGGGCCGACAAGCTCGACACCATCCACTACGAGGTGGTGACGGGGGTGCGCGGACGCACGGTGCGCAGTTACGTCGGTGGGACGGGCACGTAGATCATGGGTGTGTCGAAGCGCTTGGGACTCGTCGGCGGTGTGCTCAGCGCGCTGGCGCTCGGCTCGGTGGCCGGCGTCAACGCCGTACGCAACGCGACCCGGCCCGGCCGCGAGATCTACGGCGACGAGGACTTCACCCTGATGTCGCGGGACCGGCGCAGCGTGGTGGTCGCCGAGGACGGCGTCGCGCTCGCCGTCCGCGAGGTGGGCCCGGAGAACGCCCCGGTGACGGCGGTGTTCGTGCACGGGTACTGCCTGGACATGACGTCGTGGCACTTCCAGCGCCGACAGCTCGCCGAGCGGTGGGGCGACGACGTGCGGATGGTGTTCTACGACCAACGCGGGCACGGCGATTCGGGCGTGCCGTCCGCGGCGAGCTGCACCATCGCCCAGCTGGGCGCCGATCTCGCGACCGTCGTCGAGGCGAAGGCCCCCACCGGACCGGTTGTGCTCGTGGGGCATTCGATGGGCGGGATGACGGTGCTCGCCTTCGCCGGGCAGCGGCCCGAGCTGGTGGCGGCCCGGGTGATCGGTGCGGGCCTGGTGGCGACGGCCGCGGCCGGGCTCAGCGAGACCGGATTGACGCGGAATCTGCAGAATCCGGTCATCGACGGGTTCCGGCTCGCCGTCCGGACCTCGCCCGAACTCGTCCAGCACGCGCGCGGCGCGGCCCGCGTCCTGATCACCCCGATCCTGCGGGCGGCGTCGTACGGCACGGACGTCAGTCCGCGGCTGCACAGGTTCTCCGACTCCATGCTGGACCGGACGTCGGTGGTCACCATCGTGAACTTCCTGCGCACGCTCGAATTGCACGACGAGTCCGCGTCACTCGAGGCGCTCGAACACACCCCGTCCGTCGTGGTGTGCGGCGACAGCGACATGACCATCCCGTTCGGGAGCTCCCGGAAACTGGCGGCGGATCTGCCGGAGTCCGAGCTGGTGCGGGTGCGTGGTGCCGGCCATCTGGTGCAGCTCGAGTTCCCGTCCGTGGTGTCGGACGCGGTCGACCGGTTGTTGCATCGTGGCCTGGCCACATTCGAATCGCGTGAGCAGTCCGATGTCGGCTGAGGAGGGAGTACTGCCCGTGAGCGGGACCGTGGTGCTGGCGACGGCGGAGGACACCGAGGAGTTCGGGCGGACCCTTGCGCGGGGACTCGTCGCCGGCGATCTCGTGGTGCTCGACGGCCCACTCGGTGCAGGGAAGACCGCACTGACGAAGGGAATCGGGGCCGGGCTCGGTGTGCAGGGTCGAGTGACTTCGCCCACATTCGTGATCGCGCGGGAGCACCGGGCGGGGACCCGGCCGGGTGGGGGTGCGCCGGTCGGGATGGTGCACGTGGACGCGTACCGACTGGGCGGAAGCGGTCCGCACGCGCTGGACGAACTCGACGCGCTGGACCTCGACACCGACCTGGCCGCAGCCGTTGTCGTCGTCGAATGGGGCGAGGGCATCGTCGAGCAGTTGGCCGATCGTCACCTGCGGGTACGCCTGCGCCGCGAACCGGAGTCGGATGTCCGCACGGCCCACTGGGAGTGGATTTCCTGACGGGTCGGGTGTCGGGAGCGGTTCTGACGTGCGAGTACCCTCAGTTACCGTGCTTGTTCTCGCCATCGACACGTCCACGCCTGCCGTGACCGCCGGAGTCGTCCGGGTTTCGGCCGATTCCGCATCGGTGGAAGCGGTCGACACGCTCGCGGTGCGGGTGACGGTCAACCCGCGCGCGCACGCGGAAGTACTCACCCCGCACATCCTGGAGTGCCTCACCGAAGCGGGGCACGCCCCTGCGGACCTCGACGCGGTCGTCGTCGGGGCCGGGCCGGGCCCGTTCACGGGACTGCGCGTGGGGATGGCCACCGCCGCCGCGTTCGCCGACGCGCTCGGTATCCCGGTCCACGGGGTGTGCAGCCTCGACGCCATCGCGGCGCAGGTGGACGGTGACCGGAATCTGCTCGTCGTCACGGACGCACGCCGGCGCGAGGTGTACTGGGCGCGCTATTCGGCGGGAGTCCGGGTGGAGGGACCCGCGGTGGTGAAGCCGCGCGAGCTCGAACCCATGCCGTCCGAGGTGGTGGCGGGGTCGCCGTCGCACGTCGACTTCTTCGATCTGCCGGTCGAACCGGTGGAAACACCCTCGCCCGCAGGGCTGGTCGCGGTGGCCGCGGACGCGCTGTTCGGCGGTACGGCCCCGGCGGCGCTCGTCCCGCTCTACCTGCGACGTCCGGACGCGGTGGAACTGGCGGACCGGAAGAAATGACTTTCCGCATCGAACCGATGGCGGCCGCCGACGCCGAACGGTGCGCGGAGCTCGAGACCCTCCTGTTCGCCGGTGACGGGCCCTGGAGCGCACACGCGTTCAGGGCGGAACTCGCCGCCCCGCACGTGCACTACGCCGTGGCGCGGGACGACACCGGCCACGTCGTCGGGTACGCCGGAATCGCCCTGCTGGGCAACGGTTCGCACCCCGAATCCGAGATCCACACGATCGGAACCGACCCGGCGTGCCAGCGGCGGGGCATCGGCGGGGCCCTCCTCGACGAACTGCTGCGGGTGGCCGACGCAAGAGGCGGCCCGGTGTTTCTCGAAGTGCGCACCGACAACGACGCGGCGATCGCCCTGTACCGACGTGAAGGATTCGAGATCGTGGGAACCCGTAAGAAGTACTACCAACCGAGCGGTGCGGACGCCTTCACGATGCGTCGCCCCGGATCGGGTGAGGAGCCGGTGCAATGATCGTCATGGGGATCGAAAGCTCTTGTGACGAGACCGGAGTCGGCATCGTCCGGTGGAACGGCGACGGAACGTGCGAGCTTCTCGCGGACGAGGTCGCATCCAGCGTCGACCAGCACGCACGCTACGGCGGCGTGGTGCCGGAGGTCGCGTCCCGCGCGCACCTCGAGGCGATCGTCCCGACGATGCGGCGGGCCCTCGCCGCCGCCGGGATCGTCAAACCCGACGCACTCGCCGTCACCATCGGCCCCGGTCTGGCCGGGGCCCTGCTCGTCGGTGTCGCGGCCGCGAAAGCGTATGCGGCGGCATGGGACGTCCCGTTCTACGCGGTCAACCACCTCGGCGGGCACGTCTCGGTCGACACCCTCGAGCACGGACCGATGCCGCCCTGCGTGGCGCTGCTCGTGTCCGGTGGGCACACCCACCTCCTGCACGTCGAGGACCTCGCGAAGCCCATCGTCGAACTGGGCACCACCGTGGACGACGCCGCAGGCGAAGCCTTCGACAAGGTGGCCCGCCTCCTCGGACTCGGATTCCCCGGCGGCCCCGCCCTCGACGCCGCGGCACAGGACGGCGACCGGAACGCGATTCCATTCCCGCGCGGGATGACCGGACCCCGGGACGCACGGCACGACTTCTCGTTCTCCGGTCTGAAGACGGCCGTCGCGCGGTACGTGGAATCGAAGGAGCGGGCCGGGGAGGCGTGCTCGGTGCCGGACATCGCCGCGAGCTTCCAGGAGGCCGTGGCCGACGTGCTGACGATGAAAGCGGTGCGCGCCGCCCGCGACGTCGGGGTGGACACACTGGTACTCGGTGGCGGCGCCACGGCCAACTCACGCATCCGCGCGCTTGCCGAGGAACGCTGCGCCGAAGCCGGTTTGACCCTGCGAGTCCCGAAACCTCGGCTGTGCACCGACAACGGAGTGATGATCGCCTCGCTCGGCGCGCATCTGATCGCCGGCGGCGCGGCGCCGTCCCTGCTGACCGTGGCCAGCGATCCCGGACTGTCGGTGGCGACCAGCCAGGTGTTCAGCTGACCGGAATGGTGACGGTCTGCGTGGCCGGGGGAGTCAGCGCTTCACCGGGCTGAGCGCCGCTCGGCTGCGCCCCGGCGGGAGCGCTCGGAGCAACCGTGCCCGGCGCCGGGATCATCGGGAAGAGCCCTTCGGGTGCGGCGGGCGCGACGGACTCCGCGGGCGCAGTCGGTGCCGCGGGCGCGGGAGGTGCCGCAGGCGCAGGGGATTCGGCGGGTGCCCCGGTCGGCGGCGGCGCCACTGCGGGACCGCCGGGTGCGGGCGCGACGGGGCTCGGTTCGTTCGGCGTCGACTCTCCGGGAACCTGCGGCCACAGCGGCGGAATCGCGGGCCATTCGATGTGCGGCCACGACGGCTGCGGCGCCTCGGTTCCAGGCAGCGTCGGACGCGTGGGAGTCGTGGGAGTCGGTAGGGGCGTGGTGGTGCGCGGGGGCGTCGCCTCGGTCGTCGAATCGGGCACCTGAACGGGAGTCGGATCCGTCTGCGGTTCGGACGTGGGCGGGGCGACCTGATGCGGGTAGTACTCCGACGTCGGCGTCGGATCGTACGACGGGATCCGCGTGGCGGGAGGCTCGTCGGTCGTCGTGGTCGCGACCTGCTCGGTGGTCTGGAACATGTCGGTCCCCGCGGGGGAGACGTTGGGATCCGGTGCGGGCGCGAGTTCCTTGACGCCGTAACCGAGAACGAGGCCGCCGACCACGAGCGCGCCGACGAGAGCCCCCGACACCTTCGCGGCCGAACCGGGACGGTTCGACTCGGTGGCCGGGTAGTCGCGGATGGCGGAGGACACCGCGAGCAGCGCCGCACCCTTCGCGGTCGCCGTGTCGGGTTCGGGTACCGCGATGACCCGCGCGGTGAAGGCGTCGGTCACGGCGGCGGTGATCGCGGGAATGTTCGCGCCTCCGCCGACCAGGGCCAAAGCCTGCGGTCGGCGCGGAGAGTCGGCGATCGTGGCACGGATGAACTCGACCGCGACCCGAACGGTCGGTGCGGCGATTTCGTCGAACCCGGTGCGGCTGATCTCGATCGGCCGGACGCCCTGCAGATCGATGTCGACGTGCGCCTTCGGCTCCGAGGACAACTGCTCCTTGGCGACGCGGCACCGCGCCGAGAGCAGGTCCCGGTCCAGGTGCCGCAAGGGGTGCGGAGTGGAGAGGCGGCCGACGACGTGGTGGAAGATCAGGTCGTCGATACCGGTGCCGCTCACGTGGCTCGTGCGGTCGGCGTGCAGGACGGTGCCGTCCACCTGATCGACGACGGCCACGGACAACCCGGACTCGCCGAAGTCGACGATCGCGACGGTGGCATGCTGAGCGACCTCGCCGGTGTGTCGCAGGTAGGTGAGGGTGGCGGCGGTCTCGGGCACGAGGTGCACGCGATGGCGCTGTCTGCTCACGGCGCTGCGGATCGAGTGAGCCTGCTCCTGCGTCCGGTATGCGACGGCGAACGCGTCGGGCGTGGTGGGATCTGCGGGAACCTGGGTGGTCATCAGCGAGATCGACGAGCGGACCAGGTCACCGAGGTCGGCGTGGGCCTGATCGGCGGACAGGTAACGGAACTCGACGTTCTGCGCACCGTTGGAGGCGGTGGTGACGAGCGCGGAACTCACACCTGCCGCGCCGGTCGACATCCCCAGGGACATACCCATCACACACACCCCCTCACGTTTTCGACGCGTGACCTGCTGTCTCTGCCGGAACGCCCTGTTCAGCGGGCATTCCCTGCCCGTTGAATCGGCGACTGTTATCTGAACGTTACAGAAAACAAACGGATTTCGCTCCCGACTTCCGGCCACCGAAGACGAGGATTGCGCTCGATATCCGGTCTCACCTGCACAGTTGTCCAAAGGAATCTCATGCGACGCGCCAGCGATTTTCGCAACCTCACGAGACACGAGCGCCGCCGTCTTCTGCTGCGCGCATTCGTGCGCCCACTGGGCACCGTCACCCTGTGCGTGGTGCTCTACTTCGCCCTGCCGTGGACCTCGCTCGGTGACCTGTCCGCGCTGCTCTTCCTGGTGGGTGGCCTGCTGGTCGTCGGCCTGGCGTCTTTCTGGCAGATCCGCCGGATCTTCCGATCCGACGTGCCTGCGCTCCAGGCGATCGAGGCGCTCGCCCTGATCCTGCCGCTCTACCTGCTCGGGTTCGCGGCCGGATATTGCCTGATGTCCGAAAGTGATCCGGGATACTTCACCGAACCCCTCACGCGCATGGGTGCGCTGTACTTCTCGCTCACCGTGTTCTCCACCGTCGGGTTCGGCGACATCGCCGCGACGACCGATGCGTCGCGAGCCGTCGTGAGCGTGCAGATCATCGGAAATCTGATCCTGCTCGGAGTCGGCATCCGCGCGGTCGTCGCGGCCGTCGGCTGGGCCCGCAGGCGCCGGGTCTAACGACCCGACGCCAGCACCAGTTCGACGTTCCGGTCGACCGTCCCGCCGCCCAGGTCGGGGTCGGCGTGAATGTCGTTGAACGACAACTCCCGGTACAGCGACGCCAGCCCGAGCGGCGAGAGGTCGGTGTGGTCCACGGCGTACGGGCTGTCGGCCTCGAACAGCGTCGTGAGCAGCGACACGGTTCCGTCGACGTTGTCGACCACCTCGATGATCCGCCCGTGCTGGGGGAAGTCGATGTGCGAGGCCGTGTTGATCTCCCAGAACGACTGTTCCGGAGTGGATCCGGGCCACGGGGTGATCCGGTTCTCGTGGGTGTGACCGTTCACCCAGGCGAGGACGTTCGGGAATCGGTGCAGCAGGTCCACCAGTCGCGAACCCCGGATCCGGGGTTCCGCCGGTACGGCGGGGTCGGGGACGACGTTGTCCATGCTGCCGCTGGTGTGGTGGCTGAACAGGACGAACCAGGTGTCGCTGCGTGCCTGCGACACGGGGTTGCCCGCCGTGTCGTAGTACCGGCTACTGCCGGCCGCCAGGGTGTCCTCGATCCACCGGAACTGCGCCGCGCCGAGCGAGCCGTCGACGAACCCCGCCCGATTGGTGGAATCCATGCTGATTCCGACGACGCCGGGTGCGATCTCGAACGAGTAGTAGCCGATTCCGGTCTCACCGGCGTCGGGTGCGAAGCCGTGACCGGCCGGTCCGGGACCGGTGTTGGCCGGGTCCAGGTGTGCGGCGATGAACTGGCGGGGCGTGAACGGTGCCCGCGCGGGGTCGGGCGTGACGACCCGCGGTGGTGTGGTGAACGCGGACAGCGCGCCGGGGATGGCGCCGGGGTCGAACTTGGTGGCGATGTCGACCGTCTTCGCCTGCTCCGGCGACCCGGGGACCTCGAACTTCAGCGAACCGGTGTACATGGCTTCGAGCGGGGGGATGCCGCTCGGGACGGTGCCCTCCACCGAGTCGTCGTGGTTGCCGAAGACGCAGTACCAGGGGGTGTTCAGGCCGGGGCTCGTGACGGGGGCGATCGCCGCGCCGAGCAGGCCGGGGATCTCGGGGAATCCGGCCTTCTTGTACATGTCCTGGATGGAGGACTCCGGGTTCCAGTACAGGTCCGCCCCGGAATTCTGCACGCCTTCGTAGCGGTCGGGGGCGCCCGTGTTGGGGACGATGGTGCCGCCGTTGAGTGCGGTGAGGAACCAGCCGAGTTCGGCGAACTCCTTGTTGTCGGTGTTGTCGCCGGTACTCACGACCGCATCGAACGCGCGCTGGGTGTGCGGGCCGGACGCGAGCGCGTTGACGCGGGCGACCAGGGCGACGAGACCCTGCGCGGTGAGGGTCTCGTGCGGGCGGAACGCGGAACCGGTGAAGGGATGCACGTATTCGAAGCGCATCGGGGACTGGGCGTCGACCAGGTGGACGTCGGTGAGCTGGACGAGGGAGGCGAGCGCGGTGCGCCGGTCCTCGCGCCCGCTGCGGGCCTCGGCGAGTTCGGTGCGGACGATCGTCGGCCACCCCGGTCCCGCGCCGAGCCTGCGGTAGCCGGAGCTTCCGAGGGGGACCGCCACCGCTTCGAGGGTGGTGCCGGCCCCGGAGGTCGGGAGCGGGGCCGCGCCCGCGTACTGCAACCCCCACGGGCGTGCTCCGAACCCCACCGTCCCGATCGCCCCGAGCCCGGCAAACGTCAGGAATTTACGCCGATTCATGTCAGACACCAGAGGAACCTTAGGTGACGACCCCTGAGACAGGACGATATTCGGCGCGCCGCGATCTACCACCCCCTTCTCCTTGAGGGTTGGCACTCTCACGTATAGAGTGCCAAGTGGCGCCGATCGAGCTCCGGCACCCGCGACGACGGGGCTGTGTGAAGTGCCGTAAACGGAACACTCAAACAGGAGTCCGGAGAAGTCTCCGGATCCGCATACCCCAAAGTGGAGGGCTCATCGTGGCGAGCGTCAACATCAAGCCGCTCGAGGACAAGATCCTCGTCCAGGCCAACGAGGCTGAGACGACGACTGCCTCCGGCCTGGTCATTCCCGACACGGCCAAGGAGAAGCCCCAGGAGGGCACTGTCGTCGCAGTCGGCGAAGGCCGCGTCAACGAGCAGGGCAACCGCATCCCGGTCGACGTCAAGGAGGGTGACACGGTCATCTACTCCAAGTACGGCGGAACCGAGATCAAGTACGCCGGCCAGGAGTACCTGATCCTGTCGGCACGCGACGTGCTGGCTGTCGTCTCCAAGTAAGCCATACGTGATCCGCCCCGGAGTCCCCACAGGATCCCGGGGCGGAGTGCGTTCACGCGCGTAACCCTGAGATCCAGGAGAAGACAGAACACATGTCCAAGCAGATTGAGTTCAACGAGGTCGCACGCCGGTCTCTCGAGCGTGGAGTCGACAAGCTTGCCGACGCGGTCAAGGTGACCTTGGGTCCGCGTGGCCGCCACGTAGTGCTGGCGAAGGCCTTCGGCGGCCCGACCGTCACCAACGACGGCGTCAGCATCGCCCGGGAGATCGAGCTCGAGGACCCGTTCGAGAACCTCGGTGCGCAGCTCGTCAAGAGTGTCGCCACCAAGACCAACGACGTCGCAGGCGACGGCACCACCACCGCGACCGTGCTGGCTCAGGCCATCGTGCGGGGCGGTCTGAAGAACATCGCCGCGGGTGCGAACCCGATGGCGCTCGGCATCGGCATCAACGCCGCCGCCGACAAGGTCGTCGAGGCACTGCTCGCCGTCGCGAAGCCGGTGGAGGGCAAGAACTCCATCGCCCAGGTCGCGACCGTCTCCTCGCGTGACGAGGAGATCGGCGAGATGGTCGGCGAGGCGCTCACCCGCGTCGGCGCCGACGGTGTCGTGACGGTGGAGGAATCCTCGACCCTGGCGACCGAACTCGTGATCACCGAGGGCGTCCAGTTCGACAAGGGCTACCTGTCGCCGTACTTCGTCACGGACCTCGACGCACAGAAGGCCGTGTACGAGGACGCGCTCGTGCTGCTGTACCGCGAGAAGATCACGTCCCTGCCCGACTTCCTGCCGCTGCTGGAGAAGGTTGCCGAGAGCGGCAAGCCCCTCCTCATCATCGCGGAGGACGTCGAGGGCGAGGTTCTCTCGACGCTCGTGGTCAACTCCATCCGGAAGACCATCAAGGCCGTCGCCGTCAAGGCGCCGTTCTTCGGTGACCGCCGGAAGGCGTTCCTCGACGACCTCGCCGTCGTCACCGGTGGCACGGTCATCAACTCCGACGTCGGCCTCACGCTGAAGGACGCCGGACTGGACCTGCTCGGCAGCGCCCGCCGCGTCGTGGTCAGCAAGGACGAGACCACCATCGTCGACGGCGCCGGAACCGACGACGACATCAAGGGCCGCGTCGCGCAGTTGCGCCGCGAGATCGAGAACACCGACTCCGACTGGGATCGCGAGAAGCTCGAAGAGCGTCTGGCGAAGCTGGCCGGCGGCGTCGCCGTCATCCGGGTCGGTGCGGCCACGGAGACGGACCTCAAGGAGCGCAAGTTCCGTGTCGAGGACGCCGTCAACGCGGCGAAGGCCGCAGTCGCCGAGGGCATCGTCCCCGGTGGCGGTTCCGCCCTCGTCCAGGCGAGCACCGAACTGACCGACAACCTCGGTCTGACCGGTGACGAGGCCACGGGCGTCAAGGTCGTGCGCGAAGCCCTGCAGGCGCCGCTGTTCTGGATCGCCAGCAACGCGGGCCTCGACGGGTCCGTCGTCACCAGCAAGGTTGCCGAGCAGCCCAAGGGACACGGTTTCAACGCGGCGACCCTCACCTACGGCGACCTGCTCGCCGACGGTGTCGTCGACCCCGTCAAGGTCACCCGCTCCGCGGTCGTCAACGCGGCCTCGGTCGCGCGGATGATCCTCACCACCGAGAGCGCCGTCGTCGACAAGCCGGCGGAAGAGGAAGAGGCTCCGGCCGGTCACGGGCACAGCCACTAGGCTCTGCCGTCACGACCGGTCGGACTTCCGATCGTTCATCCGAAGAAACCCCCGTGCGGATCACCGCGCGGGGGTTTCTTCGGTCCGGGCTGCGCCGGATCAGCTCAGTTGCAGCACCGCGAACGGCTCCGACGTCGGCTGCGGTGACCCGCCGGGCGGCTCGACGGTGACGGCCAGCTTCGACATCGACCCGACGTCGTCGAGGACGACGGGCGTGCCCGACAGCACGTCCGAAGGGGACATGATTCCGGCCGGCACCGGCGCGTCGCCCGATTCGGGCATCAACCACAGCTGGTACACGGTGTCGGGTGCGGGCGGGGCGACACCGTCCATCACGAAGACCACGGCGTCCTGCGACTTCGAGTAGTTGGCGGTCGCCGACCCGCCTGCCGTGATCGCGCTCGTCGACGAATGCATGTCGGCGGCGTCGAGTACCTGCTCAGCCACGGTCGGTGCCGGGCCTTCCGTGAGCTGCCGGACGATCACCGTTCCGCCGGCGAGCACGCCCACCGCTGCGGCGGCGGCGACAGCGATCTGCCAGCGCCGCCTACGGGAGCGGCGCGCGGCGAGCGAGGTCGGCGCGGGCGCGGAACGCCGGACGTCGTCGAGGACGCGAACCCGCACTCGCGGCGGTGGTTCGACAGCGCCCACCGCGCTCACCACCGCGAACGCTTCGCGGATCCGCCGCACCTCGTCGGTGAACGTGGAACGGGTGTCCTCGTCGGTGCCTGCGAGATCGGTGTCGAGTTCGCGGCGCTCGCTGTCGTCGAGCGCGTCGAGTGCGTACGGGTAGGCCATGCCCACGAGTTCGTCGTTCATGTCACAGACCTCCGAGGCAGCCGCGGAGACGCGTCAGTCCGTCGCGGATGCGCGTCTTCACCGTCGACAGGGCGACCCCCAGCTGGGAGGCGACTTCCCGGTAGGTGCGGCCGTCGTAATACGCCATCGCAACGGACTCACGCTGCATGTCCGTGAGCGAGTCGAGGCAGGCGAGCACCGATTGATGCTCGAGCCGGCGAGTCACCTCCTCGGTGACGTGGTCGAACGGCCCCGCGATGTTGGTGGTCTCGTAGAGGGACTCGCGGTCGGTGCCGGCCTGCTCCGAGCGCACGCGGTCGACGGCCCGGCGGTGCGCGAGTGTCATCAGCCACGACAGCACGGAACCCCGCGCCGGGTCGAAGTTCGACGCGGTGCGCCAGGCCTGGAGGAAGACTTCCTGCGTGGTCTCCTCCGCATACCCGGGGTCGCGCAGCACCCGCAGGACCATGCCGTGCACGCGGGCGCTCGTCCGGTCGTACAGTTCGGCGAACGCGTCGGCGTCCCCGTTCGCCACGCGAGCCATGGTGTCGTAGAGTTCCGCGGATTCGATGGCTCGGGCGCTGTGTGCCCCTGCCTCGTCCGCCGAGCACACCTCTTCTGCCGGGGTACTGCCCTCGTGGTTCGTCACCAGCGCTCGTCTCGCTTCATCGAGAACCACGGTAGCGTGCATGTCCGCTCATCTCCTCCAGCCGGTAGGCATTCGGAGACCGAGTCGCCGTGGATGGGTGGCGAGGGGATCGATGTGACGCGAGGAACCCCCGCACGGCGGCGAGGGTTCCTCGGTGAGTGTGGTCGAGCGGTCACACAGCGATCCGCCCGCGTCTGTGCCGGGCGTGCATCTCGCGTTCCGTTTCGGACATTCCGCCCCAGATCCCGTACGGCTCGGACACGCTCAGCGCGTGATTGCGGCACTGGGCGAGGACCGGGCAGCGTCTGCACATTTCCTTCGCACGGGTTTCCCGCTGGGCGCGGGCACGGCCACGCTCCCCGTCGGGGTGGAAGAACATCGAGGAGTCGACTCCGCGGCACAGTCCGTGCATCTGCCAATCCCAGATATCCGCGTTCGGGCCGGGGAGGTGGTTGGGTGCAGGCATGTGGACTCCTTAGCTGCAAGCTCGCCTCGGGCGGCGAGCGGACCGTGGCTCGACGTTCAAGCCGCTGAATCATTCACGTTGCTAACCGTAGAGTCGGTTCGGAAATCGCGTCAATAGTTGTTCACAGTGGGAATTTACATATCCCACGAGCTGAAAGTTAACCTGGAAAATATTTACTTTCCCGCGGTTCCATGTTTCCGTTTCGGGTTGAAAGACCTGGGGTCGCGGGTAACGATGTGCGGGTGCCCCAGCCCGCGGAGCCTGAAACGCAGACCCCCTCCGGATCCCCGGACGAGGGACCCACGATGTCGGTATCTGCGCTGGCCAGAAGGCTCGGGGTGGCCCCGTCGACGCTTCGCACGTGGGACCGCCGCTACGGCATCGGCCCGTCTGTCCACCCGCAGGGAAGTCACCGGCGGTACACCCCCCGCGACGTCGCCCGGCTCGAATGCATGCAACAGGCTCTGGACGGTGGTGCAAACTCCGCGGAGGCCGCGAGATATGCGATTAACGCAATGGCTACATATTCGTCAGAAAGCGGCCGCCGGCCGGATGGCGAAAATCTGGATGACAACTCGGTGAACGGGACGGAAACAGGCTCGTCGAACCTTTTGTCACCCTTTTCCGGCCTCGCCGACGCCGAGGCCGCCGTCCGCAATCTGTCGGGCGCAGTGCTGGCACGAGATGTCGTGACCATCCGCCGGATCATCGAGCGAGCGGTCGCGGAGCGAGGATTCAGCTCCATGTGGACGACGGTGGTCGCGCCGGTGCTGGAATGGGCGGACGAGGGCAGGAACTCCGACGTTGCCGCTGTGAGCGTCCGCGTCTTCGCCGAATGTGTCGCGGGAATTCTGTCCACGATGACCCTGGATGCACCGATCGGCGGCGGTGGCCGGGTCCTGCTCGTGCAGGTGCCCGCGGATATGCCGGACGCTATTCCCGCCGACCCGTACGGTCTCGAATTCCGGGCCCTGGGCGCCGCACTGGCCACCGCCTCGGTGGACACGCGGATCGCGTTGCCGCTGTGCCGGTCGGCGTTGCTCGCCGCCGTGACCAACGCCGAACCGGACGTGATCGTCCTCTGGTTGCCCGCCGCCGGATGCGACGTCGCGTCCCTGCTGCGGGCGATCCGCCGCAGGCGCATCGGGCTGACGATGCTCGCGGGCGGTCCCGGCTGCCGGTCACAGTCCTTGCCGCGGACGATCGCGGCGCTGGGAGCGCTGGATACGGCTGTGGACGCCGTCGCCGCGGTCACCTGACCGCCGCGAGGCCGGGCGATGCGATGATCTCGGCGTGCCCGACTCCTCACCCCGTTCCGCAGCCACGAATCTCCTGATCCGCGCGGCGTTCGGCGCCGATCCCGGTGCGAGCCCACTGCCGGAGTCGGACGTTCCCGTCGAACGCTGGATGCGGGCGGTGGCGTGGGGCGCCCAGGGGTACTACAGCCGGTCCCGCGCCGAACTGGACGACCTGACGCGCGAAGGGGTCGCCGAACCCGCGGTCGTCTCGCTGGCCTGGAGCACGCAGGCGTCACTGCTGCGGCAACTCGGCTGGCACGCCGTGGCGTCCGGTTTCGACGGCCGGGCCCTGGCGGTCGTCGGGACGGATCCCGGAGCCGCAGACGGTGTTCTCGCCGTGGAGGCGCGGTGCGACGCGCTGACGGGACTCGCCGCCGACGCACTGGGGTGCGGCCGGCGCGCACTGGGCTGGCGGCTGCTCGATCGGTGCGCCGAGCACCTGGACGTGCACGACCCCGGCGAACTGTGGCGCCAGGACGTCCGGAGGCACTGGGTGAGCGCGGAGCTGTGTCTCGCGGCCGGGGACTTCACCGCGGCGCGCCGCCACGCCGAGACCGCGGCAGAAATTTCGGCGGCCGCCGGATCGGTGCGGCACCACGTCAAATCGGATCTGCTGCGGAGTGCGTCGATGACGGGGGAGTCCGATTCCGGTCCGGCGGCGCGGCTCGCCGCGGAGGTGCTCGGCCGTTGCGATCGGTACGGCCTGATGCCCCTGAAGTGGGCGGCTGCGATGTTGCTGAGTGGTGTGACGTCCGACTCACGTGCGGAGGCGGTGTGCGAGGAATGCGAAGCCGTCATCAGGGCGCGAGGTGGGCGCTTCCGAATCTGACGCCGCTGGTCGGGCCCCGTGGGGCCGGGTTGTTCACGGATCGGTGCGAATCCGGGCGAATACCGTTCGGTCCGCACCGTTATTCTTGGAGTGTTCCGCTGAGAGCGGGAGCACACCCATCGGGGGAGGTGCCACTGTAACGCCAGGATATTCAGCAACGATGACTAACACGAGCGAGGAGTTGGACTCCGCCGTCGCCGCTGCATCGCAGGGTGACCGGGCCGCTTTAGCTCTGGTCCTGGAAAACATTCGGCCCTTGGTTGTGCGTTACTGCAGAGCCAGGGTCGGTGCTGCGGAGAGGGGACAACTCTCCGCGGACGACGTGGCACAAGAAGTGTGCCTCGCCGTGATGACGGCCCTACCTCGCTACGAGGATCAGGGCCGCCCGTTCATGGCATTCGTCTACGGGATCGCCGCACACAAGGTTGCCGACGCGCATCGGAACTCCGCACGTAACAAGTCGGAGCCCGTCGCCGAAGTACCTGATGTCGTAGCCAACGACGACGGACCCGAACAACGGGCGCTGGACTCGGAAGCGAGCAGGCAGATGAACGAACTGCTGAGCACGCTGCCGGAAAAGCACCGGGAGATCTTGATCCTCCGGCTCGTGGTCGGTATGTCGGCGGAGGAGACGGCCGCGGCCGTGGGTAGTACCGCGGGAGCTGTCCGCGTGGCTCAACACCGAGCCATCGCGAAACTGAAAAAAGAAGTGACGAGGGCAGGTGAGAGGTTTGGCTAGGGGCATCAAGCGCAACGGCAATCCCGATGCCGATCTCCCAGGAGACGACGCACCGGTG
>JBCEBZ010000500.1:0-10467 GCA_039206675.1 Rhodococcus sp. (in: high G+C Gram-positive bacteria)
ACGTAGTCCCACACCCTCTTGTTCGAGGTGTGGAACAGGTGCGCTCCGTACTTGTGGATCTCGATGCCGGTCTCGGGCTCGGCCTCCGAATAGGCGTTTCCGCCCAGGTGATGACGGCGGTCGAGCACCAGCACACGCTTACCCAGCTGTGTTGCTGCACGCTCGGCGACGGTCAGTCCGAAAAATCCGGAGCCGACGACGATGAGGTCGTACCGGCCAGGGGCGGTTGTCTCTGGGGTTGCAGCGGTCACGATGAACCAGGGTAAGCGACTCCGCGACCTGTGCGCGGCCAAGGGGGGCACGGACCCCTTCGGCACGCACGAGGAGTTCTCCCTGTATTCACCGGTTCTGCAGACCTCGTTGTTCGCGCCGACGCGGCGGTCGCGCTTCATGGGCGGGTGCGCATCGTCCAGCTGGCGAACTTCTACGGACCGCGGTCGGGTGGGCTCCGCACCGCCCTCCACAACTGGGGTCACGGGTACGTGGGGCGCGGACACGAGGTGGTCCTCGTCGTCCCAGGTCAGCGGGACTGTGAGGAGCTGCTGCCGAGCGGGGTCCTGCGCATCACCCGGTCCGCTCCCACCATTCCCTGGACCGGGGGATATCGCGTCGTCGATCCGCGCCGCGTGGCCGACATCGTCACCGGTCTCCGACCCGACGTCCTGGAGGTGTCCGACCGGCTGACGCTGCGCGGTTTCGGTGGCTGGGCCCGCGCCCGCGGGGTGCGCAGTGTCGTGGTGTCACACGAGCGCCTCGACCGGCTGCTCGGCCAGTTCGCTCCGCGTCGCGTGGCCCGCGGCTGGGCCGACGTCGCGAACCGCCGGATGGCGCGCAATTACGACGCCGTCGTCTGCACGACGGACTTCGCGAGCGAGGAGTTCACCCGGATCGGGGCCCCGAACCTGCACCGGGTTCCGCTCGGCGTCGACCTCGCGATGTTCCACCCGGGCAAACACGACCAGGAGATGCGCGACTCCTTCGCCGATCCGGCGCAGCGCTTCCTCCTGCACTGCGGCCGGTTGTCGGTGGAGAAGCAGGTGGAGCGGAGCATCGACGCCGTCCGGCTGTTGCGGCGGCAGGGGCACGACGCCCGGCTCGTCATCGCCGGCGACGGACCCCGGCGCGCAGCGCTGCAGTACCGGGCCCGCGGGTTGCCCGTGCACTTCACCGGGTTCATCAGCGACAAGGGCCGCCTGGCGTCGCTGTTCGCGTCGGCGGACGTGTCGCTGGCACCCGGACCGCACGAGACGTTCTGCCTGTCGGCGCTCGAGTCGCTCGCGGCGGGTACCCCGGTGGTCGCGTCACAGTCTTCGGCTCTCGCCGAGATCATCACACCCGGCTGCGGCGCCCTGGCCCGGGACCGGGGGCCCGCGTTCGCCGAAGCCGTGAGCGGCCTCCTCGAGATCCCCTCGCGCACCCGGCGGGCGTCGGCCCGGCGGCGGGCCGAGGACTTCGGCTGGGCCGAGTCCGTGGACGGGATGCTCGCGGTGCTCGAGGGGGCCGCTCCTCTGTCTGGGGCCTAGCGTGTGTTCGGTCTAGCTGCCGCCGGACGGCAGCCACTCGCGGAGCACGCCGGCGTCGATCACCTGCGCGCCCAGCTTCTTCGTCCAGATGATGGTGCCGTTGGTGAACATCCGGAACTTCCCCGCCTCGGACGGCAGCATCATCTCCGGACCGACGGGCGCTCCCAGCGTGCTGTTGACGCCGCCGAGTTCCTTGTACTTCTCGGCGATCGGCGAACCCTCGGTGGTGCCGACGGTGTCCTCGTCCTCACCCGCGGAGGCGAGGACGGAGGGGTCGGGTTCACCGGGGGCGGCCGGCGGTGCGGGCACCGCGAGTCCGTCACCGAGGGTGAACCAGTCGGACTTGAGCTTCAGCTTCGCCCTCGCCTCGGCGCCGGTCGCCTCGACGGTCCCCGACGTTCCGACCACCTTCACACCGGTGACGCGTCCACCGTCGACCCCGAAGTTGTTGCGGGTGACCACCTCGAACGATTCGAGCTCGCCGACGTTGAACGCCGACGCGATGTCGCCCGCGGTGAGGGTCACCACCCAGTCGTGGTTCGGCGACACGGTGTCGCCCTGGTCCTCGACGGCCGGGAACTCGCCACCAGCGGTGTATCCGCCTGTGGACGAGGAGAATTCGGCAGCGACGGGCTTGTTGTCCTTCGTCAGGATCATGCCCTTGGTGGAACGGACGGCGTCCGTGGTCCGCGGGTCCTCCTTCGCGGAACCGCCGTAGACCTGGCAGCTCTGGGTGTCGCAGGTCTTCGCGTACTCCTCCCGGTTCTCGGCGGCGGCGTAGGAGCGGGCCGCGACGGCCTGCGCCCGAAGCGCCTCGGCCCCACCGGTGTCGGCCCAGCCGGCCTTCGCCTCGGCGGGCACCACGCCCAGCAGGTAGTCGTCCATGTCGACGACGTTGACGGTGCGCATGGCGGCGCCGTCGAGCGCGACCCCGAGGGCGCCGCGGTAGGGGGTGTCCCCGGCACACAGCTTCAGGTGTTCGTTCGCGGGACGGTCCGGGGCCAGGTCGACCGGGTCGACCCACGGGTGGTCGGTGGCGTCCTGCCACAGGACGTCGCCGGCGCATCCGCGGGTGACGACGACGTTGGCGCCGCCGTCCGCGGTCGGCGTCAGGTGGACGGCCTCGCCCGGACCGACGGGTTTGCCGGCGACGACAGCGCCGACGTCGGAGTAGACGTCGAGCGGCTGGTCGTCCCGCGCCTGCAGCCGGACGCTGATCTGCGCGTCGGCGAGGGTGCCGAGCGTGGTGCCGCCGTAGTAGTGGCCGAGGATGCGCTCGGCAGCCCACCCCTGATCCTTCGCGTAGCCGTAGGCGCCCCACTGCCCCATCCCGCGGCCGTGGCCGTTGCCGTGACCGGAGAGCGTGAACGGCGTGTCGGACGCGACGGTTTCCCGGACGTCCTGACCGGAGGAGCGGACCTGCACGACCACGCCGGTGACGGCGCCGACGACGAGGACGGGTGCGATGCCGAGCGCCGACGCGCGCAGAACTTTGGCTCGGAACCCGCGCGGGGCGGGAGGGCCCGCGATGTACCGCCTCCTGCGAGTCCAGGCAGGTCTACCTGCACGAACCCCGAATTCGGTCTTCGCCATCACTGCACTCCTCATCGCTGAACAACGAGCGCTGAGACGGGGTGTGCGCCTCGCCTCAGCGGGTCCGAGAAATTCGGGATAAAGTCTCAATGTAAGGTTGAGCGTTATGGACCTGTGTGACTAGTGTGGCAAGAGTGATTGGAGTTAGCAACAACAGTCTCTTCCGTCACACAAGCATCACGAGTTGCAGACACGCGAGGTCGCTCGCAGGAAACTACAACTGAGGAGAGTCCCCCTTGCCGCACCGTCGACCGAAGCCCTCGATCGTCCTCGGGGCTGTCGCCGCTCTGGCTGTCGCAAGTCCCGTTGCGGTCTACGGCATCAGTAGCGCACCCTCGGACGTCCGATCCACGAACGAAACCTCCAACTCCGCAGTGTCCACCGAGATCGCGCAGGTAGTGCTGTCGCAGATCCCCGACATCGTGATCCCGCTGAAGGAACTGACCGGGCTGAACCTGCCGGACGTCAACATCGGCGACCTCCGGAACCTGAAGATCCCGCCGTACCTCCACATTCCCAGCAACGTGCAACTCCCCGGCGGAATCCAGATCCCCAGCCTGCAGATCCCACTGAAACTGCCCGCCCCGGCCGACGTGTCCGACCCCGCGATCCTGCCCCCGGCCGATCAGCAGCCCGGCGCGATCGTCAAGGAACTGTCCCGCGACACCCCGTTCAGCATGGTGGCGCTCACGTCCGAGACGCTCGCGTCCGCGGAGTCGAAGGTCCGCGCGCTGCAGGCCGACGGAACGTGGGGACAGTGGGTCTCCCCCGACATGATCGACACCCGCCGCACCGACAAGACCGCCTCGGACGGCACGGTCGCCACCGAACCCGTCTACGTCGGGCTGACGAAGGCGATCCAGATCCTGACCCCCACCTCGGCGCCCGCGCCGGCGGGCGTACCCGCACCCGGCGCGGCTCCCGCTCCCGAGGCCCCCGCCCCCGTTCCGGCACCGGCACCCGCCGCCGACGGGGCCGCCCCGCTCGGGTACACCCCGGCCGCCGTCAACACGCCGCTGCGACAGCAGCCGGCACGGGCGGGCGCCGACGACGTCACCGCCGTGCTCATCGAACCGGGCAGCGGCCCCGGTGACGCCACGCTCAGCGACATCGCGAGCCCGCTCGACAGCGGCGGCCCCAAGGTCATCAGCCGCCAGCAGTGGGGCGCGGACGAGTCCATCCGCTGCCAGGACCCCGACTACGACGACTTCATCGGCGGCGCCACCGTGCACCACACCGCGGGTGCCAACGACTACTCGAAGGCCGAATCGGCCGAGATCGTCCGGGCCATCTACGCGTACCACGCGCAGACGCTCGGCTGGTGCGACATCGGCTACAACGCGCTGGTCGACAAATACGGCCAGATCTTCGAGGGTCGCGCAGGCGGTCTCGACCGTCCCGTCCAGGGCGCCCACGCGGGCGGGTTCAACGAGAACACCACCGGCGTCGCGATGATGGGCGACTTCTCGTCCGAGGATCCGCCGCAGGCCACCCTCGACGCCGTCGGCAAGTTCCTCGGCTGGAAGCTCGGCAAGGCCGGACTCGACCCGCTCGGCGAGACGACGATGTACTCCGAGGGCACCGAGTTCACCCCGTACGCGGAGGGCGAGGCCGTCGACCTGCCGGTGATCTTCGCGCACCGCGACGTCGGCAACACGTCCTGCCCGGGCGACGCCGCGTACTCGCACATGGACGAGATCCGGCAGATCGCGGCCGCCAACCTGGGCGGCGGCGGCAACGCCTCGCTGGCCTCGGACGCACCCGCGGGTGAGGCCCCGGCGCCGTCCGGCGGTCCGGGCACCGATGCCAGCGGCAGCCTCGGCGCCGGAATCCCGGCCCTGGTCAACGAACTGCTGCGGCTCACCGATCCGTCGCCGGTCGCGCAGAAGTGGGTCGCCGAAGGCGGCGACACCGGCAGGCTCGGTCAGGCCATCACGGGACTCCTGCAGGCCAAGGCCGGGAACTCGGGCGCAGAGTTCGCCAACGGCGCCATCTTCACCTCGCCCAACGGCGGTGTGTGGGCGGTGCTCGGCCAGATCTTCAAGACGTGGCAGAGCCTCGGGGCCGACAACGGCGAACTGGGCCTCCCGACCAGTGACGAGTACACGATCCCGGGCGGTCTGCGCACCGACTTCGAGAACGGCTCACTGATCTTCAACGAGCTCACCGGCATCGTGACGAAGGTGTTGAAGACGTACAACGACACCTACGCCGAGGCCTACAAGAACGGCGCCCGGGTCGATGCCGCGGCTCCCGTCGCACCGCCCGCGGACCCGGCACAGATCCCGCCGGCTCCCGTCGAGCCCGCTCCGGCACCGGCACCCGCGCCCGAACCGGCTCCCGCGCCCGCTCCCGTCGAGCCGGCACCGGTTCCGGCCGGCTGACCGGGTCGGTTCCTCTCGGGCGCTGGTGGTCTCAGGACCACCAGCGCTCGAGTACTTTCGCGACCCCGTCGTCCCAGTTGGTGGCCGTCACCTCGTCGGCGGCGGCCTTGGCGTCCGGGTGCGCGTTCTCGACGGCGACGCCGCGGCCCGCGAGGTTCAGCATCGGGATGTCGTTGGGCATGTCACCGAACGCCACGATCCGCGACGCCGTCACCCCGAGCCGTTCCGCGACCAGCGCGAGACCCGACGCCTTGGTGATGCCCGCCGCCGACAGTTCGATCAGCCCGTTGTCGGTGGAGAACGTGACGTCGGCGCGGCGCCCGATGTGCGGCGCGAGCGCGTCGACCATCGCCTGACTGGACATTTCCGGCACCCGGATCAGCAACTTCACCGCCGGGGCCCCGACGACCTCGTTCTCGGACATCTCGGTGTTGTCGGGGTTCAGCCACGCATGCTGGTAGCCGGGGGAACTGACGAACTGCGGTGTCGCGGCGTCGTGCGCGCTGACCCCGACCCGCTCGGCCGCGAGCCCGGCGCCGGGCAGCACGTCGAGCGCGATCGCCGACAGCCAGGTGAGGGTGTCCACGTCGAGGGTCGCGGCACTGAGCACGCGGTCGCTGTCGCTGTCGTAGATGACGGCGCCGTTGGCGCAGACGGCGAGCGGCGCGTAGCCGAGGCCCTCGACCACGGGATGGATCCAGCGCGGGGGCCGGCCGGTGGCCAGCACGAACGGCGTCCCCGACGCGACGACCGACGCGACGGCGTCCCGGGTGCGGGCGCTGATGCGCTCGTCCTCCCCGATCAGGGTGCCGTCGACATCGGACGCTACAAGGCTCGGTCGGTCTGGGCTCACCCAGCCATTCTGCCTGCCGGGCCCGCGCCGCCGCCGGGCGGCCGTTACCCGGACCGGCGTTCCTCCGCCTCGCGGCGGTCCATCTCGGCGGCCTCCTCGATGGTGGGTGCGCTGCCGCCGAGTCGCCGGGGCACCCAGTCCGCGCCCGCCGGGTGGTCGAATCCGTCCTGCACCCGGCGCAGGATCGAGTCCATCTCCCTGCGCAGGGTTTCGGTGAGGACGTCCGCCGGTTCCCGCGGCTCGATCGGCAGCCCGACCTCGACGGTCACCGGGAACCGATGCCGCCCAAGCCTTCTCGGCCGGCCCTTCGTGGCGATTCGCTGGGCGCCCCACACGATGACGGGCACGATCGGCACTCCGGCGTCGAGGGCCATGCGCGCCGCACCCGACTTCAGGTCCTTGATCTCGAAGCTCCGGCTGATGGTCGCCTCCGGGTACACGCCCACCAGTTCGCCCTCCCGCAGTCGCTTCACCGCGGCGAGGTAGGCGCCCGCTCCGGCGGTCCGGTCGACCGGGATGACGCCGCATCCGCGCATCAGGAACGCCATCACCTTGTTGTTCGCGAGTTCGGACTTGGCCATGAGCCGCAGCCTGCGGTCCACCGCGCCGACGGCCAGCGCCAGCTGGACGAAATCCAGGTAACCGGTGTGATTGACCGCGAGCACCGCACCGCCCTCGGCGGGGATGTTGTCCAGGCCCACCCGCGTCATCCTCAGCCCCTGGAACAGGGACAACGCCTTCGCCGCCGACTCGACCGCCGTGTAGACAGGCTCCACCGCCACCTTCTAGCTACCGGTCTCCCTGGCCCGACGGGACTGCGCCTTCGCCTCGGCGTCGGCGGCGTCCATCTTGTTCGCCTCGTCGAGCGTCGGCGCGCTGCCACCGAGGCGGGCGGGCACCCAGTACTCGCCGGCCGGGTGCTCGTATCCCTGCTGGAGGTCGGCGAGCATCGTCGTCATCGTGGCGTGCAGCTTCTCGGTCAGCTCGGATGCGGGCTCGAACGGCTGGATCGGCTCGCCGACGGCAATCGAGATGGGAGTGTTCGTGCGGCCCAGCCGCTTCGGGAACCCCTTCGTCCACACCCGCTGCGCACCCCAGATGACCACCGGGACGATCGGCACGCCCGCCTCGATCGCCATGCGGGCGGCACCCGACTTGAATTCCTTGATCTCGAAGCTCCGGCTGATGGTCGCCTCCGGGTAGACGCCCACCAGTTCGCCGCGACGCAGGAAGTCGACGGCCGCCTTGTACGAATCCGCACCGGCGGCCCGGTCGACCGGAATGTGCTTGAGCGCGCGCATGATCGGGCCCGAGATCTTGTTGTCGAACACTTCCTTCTTCGCCATGAAGCGGACGTAGCGCTTCACGCGGCGGGCCGGAAGTCCGGCGTAGGTGAAGTCCATGTAGCCGGTGTGATTGATCGCGATCACCGCCCCACCCGTCGCCGGAATGTGCTGATCACCCTTGACCGTGAACTTCAGCCCCTCGAGGGCGAATACGGTGCGGGCGATGCCGATGACGGTGCGATAGACGGGTTCCACAATCGGCTAGCGTAGCCGGGTATCCGCGATCTGGCCCGCCGTCGGGGACGGACATTCGGTGGGGAGTCGAGAGAAAGGGCGCGCTGGAGATGGGTGGCAGGGGCAGGAGGGCGCTCGTCGCGCCGGTCGTCGCGGTGATCCTCGGGGCGGGGGTGGCGTGCGATTCGCAGTCGGGCATCCCGACGGAGGAGCCCCCGGCCGACACCGTGTCCGCACCCACCTCGGCGGCCTCGCCCACGACCACCACGCCACCGGCGCCCGTGCCGCAGGTGGTCGTCGGTGAGGTCCCCGGCAACCCCGCAGCGGCGGACACGATCCGCGCCTGGGCCACCGACCTGGTCACCCGGCCCGCCACCGTCCCCGCGAAATGCTGGACGCTGCCGCCCGCCCAGGCCGCCGACCAGTACGCCGACACGGCCGCGATCCTCGGGGCGCTCGCCCGGCCCGGCGTCGACGGCCAATTCGCGGTGTCGTGGACGGGCGGCGGGACGACCGTGTCCGTCAAACGCAGCGAGATCGCCTCCGGCTACGCCTGCCCCCACGTCCACCCCGCCGGGACCGTCGACTTCTACACCCCCGCCGACGCCGAGTACGCCGTCACCCGGTTCCTGTCGCGGGAGTCCGGCGCGCCGGTGAACCGGGCGGACACCGAGACCGCCTACCCGCTGATCTGCCCCGGCCTCAGCCCGTGGGACCCGGCCGGCACGGGCGCCGGCGGCAGGCCACCGCTCCGGCTCGACCCCGACGTCCTGGCCGGGACCACGGCGTTCGCCGCCGACGCGATGACCGCCACACCCGTCCGCGGCGACTACCTGGACGTGTCCGTTCCGGTCACCGATGTGTCCGGGGTGACCGTCACCAAGCAGATCACGCTGTCCATCGGACCCGACGGATATTGCCTGGGCGAAGTGACCTGACCGCACGTGAGTGGCACGGTGTGCTGGAGCGCGCATTGTCACTCACCTGGGGGGAACGCCTACCCTGGAACAGTCGCTCAGCTCCCAGGAGGCATACCAGTGCAGGTCACCAGCGTCGGACACGCCGGATTCCACATCCAGACCGAGGCAGGCTCGATCCTGTGCGACCCCTGGGTCAACCCCGCGTACTTCGGGTCCTGGTTCCCGTTCCCGGACAACACCCAGCTCGACTGGGACGCCCTCGGCAAGTGCGACTACCTGTACGTGTCGCACCTGCACAAGGACCACTTCGACCCGGAGAACCTGGCCAAGCACGTCGACAAGGACGCGACGGTGCTGCTCCCCGACTATCCGGTGCCGGACCTCCGGCGCGAACTCGAGGCGCTGGGCTTCCACAAGTTCTTCGAGACCGAGGACTCGGTCAAGCACACCGTGTCAGGTCCCAAGGGTGACCTGGACATCATGATCATCGCGCTGCGCGCGCCCGCCGACGGTCCGATCGGCGACTCGGGGCTCGTGGTCTCCGACGGCGAGACCACCTGTTTCAACATGAACGACGCCCGGCCCGTCGACATGGACGTCCTGCACGACGCGTTCGGCAAGATCGACATCCACCTGCTGCAGTACTCGGGCGCCATCTGGTACCCGATGGTCTACGACATTCCGACGAAGACGAAGGCCAACTTCGGCAAGCAGAAGCGTCAGCGCGGCATGGACCGCTGCCGCAGCTACATCGAGCAGGTCGCGGCCACGTGGGTGGTGCCGTCCGCCGGACCGCCGGTGTTCCTCGACGACGCCCTGCGCTACCTCAACGACGACCGGGGCGACGAGGGCAACATCTTCCCCGACCAGATCACGTTCCTCGAGCAGATGCGGATCCACGGCAACGACGGCGGCATCCTCATGATCCCGGGGTCCACCGCCGACCTGAAGGGCGGCGAGCTGACGCTCACGCACCCGGTCCCGGACGCCGAGGTCGACAAGATCTTCTCCGACAAGGCCGCGTACATCGAGGACATGGCGCAACGACTGGCACCGGTTCTCGCTGCCGAGAAGGCGACGTGGGCCCCCGCCGAGGGGGAACCGCTGCTCGAGGCGCTGAAGGCGAAGTTCGAGCCGATCATGAAGCAGTCCGACCTGATCTGCGACGGCATCGGCTATCCGGTCGGCCTGGTGATGGGCGACGAGACCGTCGTCCTCGACTTCCCGGCGCGCACCGTCCGCCCGCGCGGCGAGAAGGACGGCAAGTACCGGTACGGCTTCCGCATCGCCCCCGAACTGGTGCGCACGGTACTGCGCGACGACGAGCCCGACTGGGTGAACACCATCTTCCTGTCCACCCGCTTCGAGGCGTGGCGCGTCGGCGGGTACAACGAGTTCCTCTACACGTTCTTCAAGTGCCTCACCGACGAGCGCATCGCGTACGCCGACGGCTGGTTCGCCGAGGCGCACGACGACTCCGCGTCGATCGAACTCGGTGGTTACGAGATCCAGCGTCGCTGCCCGCACCTGAAGGCGGACCTGTCGAAGTTCGGCGTCGTCGACGGCACCAACCTCACATGCAACCTGCACGGCTGGCAGTGGGACCTCGAGTCGGGGCGCTGCAAGACGTCCAAGGGGCACGAACTGCGGTCCACCAAGCTCTGATCGCGGCGG
>JBCEBZ010000501.1:0-10397 GCA_039206675.1 Rhodococcus sp. (in: high G+C Gram-positive bacteria)
CTGCTCCGGCTGGTCGTCGTGCACGAGGTGCCCGGCCTGCGCGATCCGGATGTATTCGGCGCCGGGATGCCGCTCCGCCATGGTCCGCATCTGACCGTCGGGGGTGATGGTGAACTCCCCCTCGATCAGCAGGGCCGGAACCCTGATCGACGCCCACTGGTCCCAGAAATGCCGGTCGCCCCACTCCGCCGAGATGTCGCGGAACGTGTCGACGTCGCCGTGCAGATACCAGCCGTCGGCGCGCTTCTCGAACGAATCCAGGAAGTACTGCCCGGCAACCGGACCGAAGAACTCGAACAGGTCCTCCCGGGTCGCGAACGGCTGCGGCCAGTTCGAGATCATCGCCGCCCAGTCGTCGGCGGTGCGGCCACGGAAGTCGGGTGCCATGTCCTCGAGGACGAGCGCCGACACCTTCTCGGGGTGCTCGGCCGCGAGGCACCAGGCGTGCAGGGCACCCATCGAATGGCCGATCACCACCCACGGCTCGGTGACGGGCGCGAGCGCCGCGAACAGGTCGGCGACGAACGCTTCCGTCGTCAACCGCGACGGCGCGGGCCTGCCGTGGCCTGCGGCGTCGAACGTGAAGACGTGGCCGTGCTCGCGCAGCCACGGCAGGTGCCGCCCCCACGTCCGGGCACTGCCCATCAACCCGTGCAGCAGCAGAATCGGCTGTCCCGTCCCACCCTCGTCGTGCAACGCACTCTCACCCGCCACCACTCCGACGCTAGCGGAGTAACCTCGCCCGCATGGCAGTGGTGAAGATCAACGCAATCGAAATCCCCGAGGGTGCGGGCCCCGAACTCGAGAAGCGCTTCGCGGCGCGCGCGCACGCCGTGGAGAACTCTCCCGGCTTCCTCGGCTTCCAGCTCCTGCGTCCGGTGCAGGGCGAGAACCGCTACTTCGTCGTCACGCAGTGGGAGAGCGAAGAGGCATTCGCGGCATGGCGCGACGGTCCGGCCCGGGAGGCCCATGCGGGTGAGCGGAAGAAGCCGGTGGCGTCCGGGGCCTCGCTACTGGAGTTCGAGGTCGTCCTCGACGTCGCGGCGGCGAACAAGAGCTGAGCGGCGGGGCCGGGCGGAGGATTGACACGACGGCCCGCCGGGTGCAAAAGTTCGCAGGACAATGCGATGGTTCGGCAGGAATCCGGTGCAATCCCGGAGCGGTCGCGCCACTGTAAATCGGAGTAGTCCTTCACGGGAACCACCTCGACAGCCAGATACTGCGGCCATCGCCTGGACCTAGGGGACGCGAAATCCCAGGAGGAACTATGGCACTCGCCTACGCACCCGGCTCGTCGGTCGACACGACCCGTCTCGCCGTCATCTCTTTCGCGATCGTTCTGTTCGCGATGCTCGCTCTCTACCTCGTGGGATTCGACCAGGGCGCGATCTCGCGCAGTGGCATGTACATGCATGAACTGATGCACGACGGCCGCCACCTCCTGGGTCTGCCATGCCACTGACCGATTCCTTCACGAAACTCCTCATCCGCGGTCTGCTGGCCGGCCTGATCGCAGGCATCCTGGCCGGCGGCGTCGCGTTCGTTCTCGGTGAGTCGCACATCGACGCGGCCATCGCGATCGAGGAATCGCACAGCGCCGCCGAACCCGAGGGCCACTCGCACGACGCCACGCAGGCGGACGAGCCCGCCGGGCACTCGCACGACGAGGAAGAGGCGCTGGTCAGCCGCGACGGGCAGCGCTTCGGGCTGTTCCTCGCCACGTCCCTCGCGGGGCTGGCACTGGGAGCGATCTTCGCCGTCGTCGCGAACTACGCGCGCCGGGTGACGACGCTGTCGGGGCCGGTGCTCGGTCTGACCCTGGCCGCCTTCGGCTGGTTGGCCATCGAGGCGGTGCCGTTCTTCAAGTACCCGGCCAACCCGCCCGCTGTCGGAGACCCCGAGACGATCAACCAGCGCACCTGGCTGTGGCTTGCCGCGGTCGCGCTGGGCCTGCTCGCCGTGGTCGCATCCGTCTTCGCGGCGAAGGCCGTCGCCGCACAAGAATTCCTGTCGGTGCGGATCGCCGCGCCGGTTGTCGCGTTCCTCGTCGTGACGACCATCGGATACCTCGTGCTGCCCACCATCAACGAAGTGGGCGACGACTTCCCCGCAGTGCTGCTGTGGCAGTTCCGGCTGTCGTCCCTCGCGACGCAGGCCACGCTGTGGCTGGTTCTCGGACTCGTCTTCGCGTTCCTCACCGAGCGTGCCACCCGGGCCACGGCGCCCGCGTCGGCGAACGTCGCCTGACCTGCACAGGTCAGCGGGACTTGTTCCAACGGGCCGGGTCCGCCTCCAGGGCGGCCCGGTCCCAGCCACCCCGCTCGGCGGCCGCGTCGTACGTGCTGTGCAGGAACCTCAGCAGAGCCGCATCGGGATCGTCCGCGGTACGGACGGCCTCGTACGGCAGCAGGAATTGCCGGAACTCCGCGCTGTAGAACGCTCCGTCCGGCCCGATCGGGTAGTCGGCGAAACCGTCCGGTTCCGGATAGGCGTACGCGTAGAACGCCCCTTCGACACCACCGCCGGGCCAGAATCCGCAGCTGCTCAGCTCGTGTGAGTAGCCCTCGACCATCACCCAGTCTCCGCAGTTCGGCGCGCCCCCGGGGTGAGTCGGCGCGCTTCGACCGGAGAACCGGGTACAGGCCAGGTCGAGCGCACCCCAGAAGAAGTGCACGGGACTGACCTTCCCGATGAAATGGGCACGGAACTCGTGCAGCACCCGGTCCGCCTGCACCAACTGCCGCCAGAACCGGTGCACCGACTCATCGTCGTACGAGCAGTGCTGCGTGTCCTCCGCGAACGGCACAGCCGTCTCCACCTCGTTGGGTCTGGCCAGGATCGTCGTCGTCACACCCAGTTCGGCGAGCGTGTCCATCGTCTCCGCATAGAAATCGGCCACCGACTTCGGTTCGAGGGCCACCGTCCCGGTGCCGCCCGTGCTGGTGCGGATCACCAGCCGGTGGTCGACGAAGTCGAATTCGATGTCGAAGCAGTCGGTGCCGTACGGGACGGTCGACGTGGTGAGACCGCGGGGACTCACGTACAGCGGCACCTGCCACCAGTGGTTGATCAACGGTGCGTGGGCCAGCCGGATCTTCCCGACGATCTGCGTCCACATGTGCAGGGTGTCCCTCGTGGACGTCCAGTCGTCCACCTTCAATGCGGGCCAAGCATCTCCGGATCGTGTCTGCTCGCGCACAGTGCCTCCCTGCCGACGACGTGCTTTTCAATGTGCTCCCAGTCCGGGGTGATGGCAAGTTGTCGCACCGATACCCGAGTAGGGGTGGCCTTCACTTCCAGGGGTGATGTGTCACGACGTCGCCGATACCAGCATGGGGTCATGACCACTCGCACCACACCCTCGGCCCCTGAGGTGGTCGAGCGCGCATTCTGGCTGCTCGGACTCGCTCTGTTCGCCGGCGTGGTGGAGGCGATCGCACACGCGTCCACCGCGCTGGAACACCCGGACGCCGACGTCGCCGGGCTCGCCGGGCAACTCGCGGTTCGTGTTCTCGTCTACGCGGCGGTGCTGTTCGTCATGACCCGGTTCCGCAGCGGCAGGGCATGGGCGCGGGGCGTCCTCGCGCTCGGCCTCGGCATCTTCGGCGTCGCCTCGCTCGTGGTGGAGCCGATCGCCTGGATGACGGCCGGCAACGACCCGACGTCCGCCGTCTCCGGTGTGACACTCGACGTCGCGGTGATCGCGATCGCCCGGCTCACGCACCTCGTGGCGGTGATCGCCGCACTGGGACTGATGTTCCGGCCGGACGCGGGCCGGTACTTCGCGCGCCGCTAGTCGACCGGCACCGCGCTCGCCTGCGACAGGAGCTGCAGGAACACGTCCTTCGGCTGCGCACCGGACACGGCGATCCGGCGGTTGGCGACGAAGAACGGCACCGCCGACACCTGCAACGCACGCGCGGTGTCGAGGTCGGCGCGGACCGCGTCCGCACCGGCATCGGACGCGAGTTCGGCGCGGACGGTATCGGCGTCGAGCCCGGCCCGCGCCGCGATGTCGACGAGCGCCTCGCGGTCGTCGATCACGGCGCCCTCGGCGAAGTGAGCGCGGAACAGTCCCTCCACCACGGCATCTCGCTCGTCGCCCGCGAGGTGGATCAACCGGTGCGCGTCGAAGGTGTTGGCGGCGATCACCGTGTCGAAGTCCAGTCGCAGGCCCTCGTCGGCCGCCGTCCGCGCGACGTGGCCGAACATCTGCCGCACCTGTTCCGGCGCCATCCCCTTGCTCTCCACGAGGGCGTCGAGTTCGCTGCGCCGCTGCCCGGCCGGGGTGTCCGGCGACAACTGATACGACCGCCACACCACGGTGACCCGGTCGCGCCCCTCGAACTCGGCGAGGGCCGACAGGAAGCGATGCTTTCCGATGTAGCACCAGGGGCAGGCCACGTCGGACCAGATCTCGATCTCGATGTCGCCGTCGGCGTTCTGCTGTGTCGTCACAGTTCAATGGAACAGATCGGTGCCGGATTGTGTTCCGGCGGGGTTCCGCGCGGGACAGTGTCTTGGTTCGCCGTGGTGCATTTGCACCCGCCGAATTCGACCGAACGGTACGGTGAGGGTGTCGACACGGCGAGAGTAACGTCGTATCGATCGTGCCGCTGAACGAGGGGCGCTCGTCGCGATGCCCGGACAGTCGCGAAGCCCGGACGATCGACGGCCGATGGTTGCGGAACCCGAACTCCTCCAGGAGTAGCCATGGTTTACGTCTCTTCACCGAGCAAGTCCGTCGAGTCACTCGCAGTCGTGCTGATCGCCGTCGGAGTCGTCCTGCTCTCACTTCTCACCCTCTACCTGGTCGGCTTCGACCAGGGCGCGATCTCCCGTAGCGGCATGTACCTGCACGAATTGATGCACGACGGTCGCCATCTCCTGGGAGTTCCCTGTCACTAGTTCCACCCCTACGGAGCACGCGATGAACTCTCCAGCAGATTTCGAAGCACAGGCGAACAGGGTCGCGGGGTACGGCCCTCTCCATCACGAAGAGATGGATTCGCCGTACTACCTGTCCAATTCCGCGTTCGACGCGTTGCGGCACGTGCTGCACGACGTCGGTGGCCAGCCCGCCCTCCCGGTCGCGTACGAGGAGAAGGTCGAAGAGGACTGGGAGATGAGCACGTACGTCACGTGCGAATGCCTCGGCTGGCGGGGGGTGTGGAATTCGGAGGAACGCCGCCGGGCCGAGAACGATCTGGGTGCCACGCTCTACTTCGGGTTGCCGTACTACGCGCGGTGGATCACTGTGGCCGCCAAGACACTCATCAACAAGGGCCTGATCACACCGGACGAACTCTCCGCCAAGATCGACGAAGTGCGGGCCCGGACGGCGGGAGGCCGGTCATGACGAAATTCGAGATCGGCGACCGCGTCACCGTCAAGAACGCGACGTCGATGTTCCACACCCGCACGCAGGCATTCATCCGCGGGCACACCGGCGTCGTCGTCGAACACCGCCCGGAGTGGGTGATCCCCGAGGACGAGGCGTGGGGACGCGTCGACGACGGCCGGACCGAGCCGTTCTACGTCGTCCGCTTCCAGCAGACCGACCTCTGGCCCCGCTACACCGGATTCGAGATCGACACCTTGGAAACCGAGTGCTCCGAGCGCTGGCTCGAGCCGGCAGGAGAGGCCGACACATGACGCATTCGCACGACGATCACGCCCCGATCCAGGCCTCGGAGGAGGTCAGCGAATTCGAGATTCTGGAAACCGCCATCCGGGAACTGTCCATCGACAAGGGCCTGTTCTCCCGCGAGGACCACCGGCGCTTTTCGGAGTGGGCCGAATCGGTAGGGCCGTCGGGTGGTTCGCGATTGGTCGCGAAGGCGTGGGTGGATCCGGAATTCAAGAAGCGCCTGCTGGCCGACGGCACCGAGACCTGCAAGGAAGTGGGGATCGACTGGCGCGATCCCACCGGGTCGGGCACGCCGAGCGACTACACGTACTTCTACGTGCTGGAGAACACCCCGACAGTGCACAACGTCATCGTGTGCACGTTGTGTTCGTGCTATCCACGGCCCGTTCTCGGGATGTCCCCGGACTGGTACCGCACACCCAACTACCGCCGCCGGCTGGTGCGCTGGCCCCGCGAGGTGATCGCGGAGTTCGGCCTGCACTTCCCGTCGGACGTCGAAGTGCGCGTGCACGATTCGAATCAGAAATCGCGATTCATGGTGATGCCGATGCGCCCCGAGGGCACCGAGGGGTGGAGCGAGGAGCAGCTGGCGTCGATCGTTACCCGCGACACCATGATCGGCGTCGCCGTCCCACAGGTCGACTGGACGGCAACCACACCACCCTCGGCGAACGGAGGAGCCGCACGATGATGGCGGACAAGGGCTACGAGGTCATCCTGAACACGTTGACGCCGGAGACAACTCGCGACGACGTGACGCTCCCCGATCTCGACCGCAAGCCCGACCCGTGGGAATCGAGCATGCAGGCCACCGCGGAATGCCTGTCCTGGCGTGGCGCCTGGGACAATCTCGACAGGCGCCACACCGAGGACCAGCTGGGCGAAACGATCTACCGCGACTTCCCCGTCCGCTCCCGGTCCGTCGTCGCCACCGCGCACGCGCTGATGGACAAGGGCGTCATCAGCCCGGACGAACTCCAGGCGAAGATGGAGGAAGTGCGCGCACGCTTCAACCGTCGGTAGCAGGCACTCAGGATTCGAGTGCCGCGTCCAACGTGATCTCGACACCGGTGAGCGCCTTGCTCACCGGGCACGACTCCTTCGCTGCCTGAGCTGCCTTGGCGAAGCCGTCGGCGTCGAGACCGTCCACCTCACCCCGGACCGTCAGCTTGATGCCCGTGAGCTTGAAACCCGGGTTGTCCGGCCCGAGCGAGACATCGGCCTTCACCTCGAGGCTCTGCGGGGTTCCGCCTGCCTCCGCGATGAGTGCGGACAGCTGCATCGCGTAGCAGGACGAATGCGCCGCCGCGATCAGCTCCTCCGGGCTGGTGGTTCCACCCGCCTCCTCCGCCGCGCGCTTCGGGAACGAGACGTCGAACGTCGCGACACCGGAACTGGTGAGTTCCACCTGGCCGCTTCCCTGTTCGAGCGATCCGTTCCAAGCGGTCCGTGCGGTACGTGTCGGCATGCCACATCCTCTCGTGGTTCTTCGGTTTACGTGTCGAACCTACTCGTACCCGGCGCACATGCGCAGCGCCCGGGAACGCAGGGCGGTCCGCAGATCGTCCGGCGCCAGTACTTCCGCGCCCTCGCCGAGCGACCACAGCACACCGCTCGCATGGGAGTCGTCGCCGAACACCACCTCGAGGCGCACCCGGTCGTCGTCGGCGGGCTGCTCGGACCGGACGGCGTAGGCACGCTCCGCCAGAGCGTCGCGGCGCTCCCGCTGGACGAGAACATCGACGACCACCGGTGTTCCCCGTGCCCGGAACTCCGAACGGCGACGCTCCCAGATCGCGGCGAGGTCGATGTCGGCCGGTCGCTGCGCCGGTTCGTCGAGTTCGCGGACGTCCTCGATCCGCTCGAGCCGGTACGTCCGGTCGCGGCCGGCGTCCGTCGCCACCAGGTACCACCGTCCCGCCGCGTGGATGAGGCCCTGCGGGTCGATGACACGCCACGCCGGATCGTTCCCCCGCGACGGGTAGAGGATGCTGAGGCGTCTGCCGACGAACACCGCCTGCTGGATCAGCCCGAGGTGGTCGTCGGCCGGTTCCGGATCGGTCAGCCACGAGCCCTGGGTGACGAACACCCGCTCCGCCACCCTCGTCGCCGCGGCCCGGTGCGCGTCCGGCATCGCCGCCACCACCTTGCGCATCGCCGACGCGAACGCCGGCGCCATGCCCAGCGACTCCGACGTCACCGCTGCGCCGGCGGCGAGCAGCGCCTTCGCCTCGTCGACGGTCAGGCCCGTGAGGTCGGTGGTGAATCCGGGGAGCAACTCGAAACCGCCGTGCCGTCCGCGTTCGGCGTACACCGGGATCCCCGCCGTCGACAGACTGTCGATGTCCCGCAGCACCGTGCGCGGCGACACCTCGAGTTCGCGGGCCAGCGCCGAAGCCGACATCCGCCCACGGTTGCGGAGCAGGAGGACGAGCGAGAGCAGTCGGTCGGCGCGCATGGGAAAATCTTCGCAGAAATACATGACAAAAGGTGTCATGTTTTGCGGCGACAGTTGCCTCATGACAAACACGACAGATCCCCGGCCCCTGTACCGCGAAGCCCTCGCCTGGACCACCGGTCTCATCGACAACGTCCGCCAGGGCCAGTTGACGGCATCCACCCCGTGCGCCGACTTCGACGTCCGCACGATGCTCGGCCACCTCGTCGCCACCGTGGAACGTGCCCGCGTGATCGGCGAGGGCGGCGACCCGGGCACCGTTCCGCTCGTCGTCACCGACATCCCCGACGACGGCTACGCGGACGCCTACCGGTCGGCCGCCGACCGCATGTGGCCCGTCTGGGCCGACGACGGCCGACTCGACGCGACGGTGACCGCGCCGTGGGGCACGGTGCCCGGCCGCGCCGCTATCTGGGGTTACATCAACGAGACCCTGGTGCACGGCTGGGACCTTGCGGTCGCCACCGGGCAGCCCTCCGAAACCCGCCCCGAACTCGCCGAGGCCATGCTCGCCGTCGCCCAGCGCGCGATCCCGGCGGAACCACGCGGTGGGCACGTGCCGTTCGCGGACGTCGTCGAACCGCTGCCCACCGCCGGCCCCACCGAACGCCTCGCCAACTGGTCGGGACGCAAGAGCGCCTGACCCCGCACACACGAACGGGCCGCCGGTGGAAAACCACCGGCGGCCCGCCTCGTTCGACTACTGCTCGACTACTCCGAGTCGGCTGCGCCCGACTTCGCCAGGTCGACCGGAACCTCGTCGGGAACCGTGACCGGCTTGGCCTCGCCGCGGAACGTGAACTTCGCGTCCTCGCCCGCGCCTTCGCCGTCCCAGTTGTCGACGTCGACGTACACGATCTGACCGGGTCCGACCTCGCCGAAGAGGATCTTCTCCGACAGCTGGTCCTCGATCTCGCGCTGGATGGTGCGACGCAGCGGCCGTGCACCCAGGACCGGATCGAAGCCACGCTTGGCCAGCAGTGCCTTGGCCTTCTCGCTGACCTCCATCGTCATGTCCTTGTTCTTCAAGGCCACCTCGACGCGCGCGACCATCAGGTCCACCATCTGAACGATCTGCTCGGTGGTGAGCTGGTGGAACACGACGATGTCGTCGATGCGGTTGAGGAACTCGGGACGGAAGTGCTTCTTCAGCTCGTCGTGCACCTTGAGCTTCATCCGCTCGTAGTTCGACTCGTCGCCCTTACCGGACGTGAAGCCGAGACCCACGGCCTTGGAGATGTCCGACGTGCCGAGGTTCGAGGTGAAGATGAGCACCGTGTTCTTGAAGTCCACGGTCCGGCCCTGGCCGTCGGTGAGACGGCCGTCTTCGAGCACCTGCAGGAGCGTGTTGTAGATCTCCTGGTGTGCCTTCTCGATCTCGTCGAACAGGACCACGCTGAACGGCTTGCGACGCACCTTCTCGGTGAGCTGCCCGCCCTCTTCGTAGCCGACGTAGCCGGGAGGGGCACCGAACAGCCGCGACGCCGTGAAGCGGTCGTGGAACTCACCCATGTCGATCTGGATGAGGGCGTCGTCCTCGCCGAACAGGAAGTTGGCGAGCGACTTGGCCAGCTCGGTCTTACCGACACCGGACGGGCCGGCGAAGATGAACGAACCGGACGGACGCTTCGGGTCCTTCAGGCCGGCACGGGTACGACGGATGGCCTTGGCGACGGCCTTGACCGCGTCTTCCTGACCGATGATCCGCTTGTGCAGCTCCTCCTCCATGCGGAGCAGACGGGTGGTCTCCTCCTCGGTGAGCTTGAACACGGGGATGCCGGTCCAGTTACCCAGGACCTCGGCGATCTGCTCGTCGTCGACCTCGGCGATGACGTCCAGGTCACCGGAACGCCACTGCTTCTCCCGCTCCGCGCGCTGAGCGACGAGGGTCTTCTCCTTGTCGCGCAGGTTCGCGGCCTTCTCGAAGTCCTGCGCGTCGATCGCGGACTCCTTCTCGCGGCGGGCGTCGGCGATCTTGTCGTCGAACTCGCGGAGGTCCGGCGGTGCGGTCATCCGGCGGATGCGCATCCGTGCTCCGGCCTCGTCGATGAGGTCGATGGCCTTGTCCGGCAGGAAGCGGTCGTTGATGTAGCGATCGGCCAGGGTGGCCGCGGCGACGAGAGCACCGTCCGTGATGGACACGCGGTGATGCGCCTCGTAACGGTCGCGCAGACCCTTGAGGATCTCGATGGTGTGCTCCACCGTCGGCTCGCCGACCTGCACCGGCTGGAAGCGGCGCTCGAGTGCGGCGTCCTTCTCGATGTACTTGCGGTACTCGTCGAGGGTGGT
>JBCEBZ010000502.1:0-27062 GCA_039206675.1 Rhodococcus sp. (in: high G+C Gram-positive bacteria)
GGTCGCGGTGAGAACGGCCACGACGACGCCTGCGTGTTCCCCGACGAGGCCGTGGCCGCCGACGAATGCGGTCGCGGCGCGGGCGGCGGTCGCGCGGTCCTCGGCCGGGACCGCGATCAGCACCACGGACTCGAGGGCTGCGAGGGTGACGTGCTGGGCGCGCACCCGACGTTCCAGGTCACGGCGCCGCTCCGGTGCCGGGTCGAGCAGGTCTGCGACCAACTCGACCCGGGCGCGGAGATCTGCGTCGGCCATCGCGTTCTGTTGCAGAACCAGCAGTGCGCCCACCTGCGCCGCACGTTCGATGGTGCGCTCGTCGACGGGGCCTGGTTCGGGGTCGCCGGCCCCGACCAGCACCGCGCCGAAATAGAGCTCGCCGGCGATCACGGCGGCCACGATCGGCGTGACCGAGTCGTCGACGCGGACGCAATGGCCGGTGGTGCGGCTCGACGCGATGGCATCGCGCACCGCCTGCGGCAGCTCGGCGGACAGTGAGTCGGCGGGCGAGGGGTGGGATGCGACCGGATGCAACTCCCGGTCGACGATCGTGACCGTCCGTCCGAGTGCGGTGGAGAGGGTGCCTGCCACCTGCTCGAATCCACCACCGGTCAGGACGGCCTCGATCAGTTCCTGGTGCACCACGGTGGATCGGTCCCGCACCTGCAGATGGTCGGTCAGGCGGTCGAGCGCCGTGCGGGCCTCGTCCTCGGACCTCCGGACCTTCGCGAGGGTGCTCGCGGTCTGCAGTACCACCGATGCGTGATCGGCGAGCGCGGACAGCACGGCGATCTCGTCCGGAGTGAACGTGTGTTCCTGGCGGGTGGCGGCGAACAGGACGCCGAGCACGTGTCCGTCCGACAGCATGGGCACCCCGAGAATCGACACGATTCCCTCCGCGGAGACCGCGTCGTCGATCAGTTCCTCGTGCGGTCCCTCCGCGTAGTCCTGGTAGCGCAGAACCCATTGTGCGGCACGAGAATCCGCGATCTGGCTGGCCAGGCCCATTCCCGGGGGAACGCGCAGGTGCTGGAACTGCGGCGTCACCGAGCCGACGGTCTTGCGGACGTTCAGTTCCCGCGTCGCCGGATCGAACTCCGACAGGTAGGTGACGTCGGTGCCCATCATCTCGTGGGCGCGGCTCACGAGCCGTCCGAGGAGCGCGTCGATGTCGCGGAGTTCGGCGAGTTCGCGGGCACTCGAGAACAACACCCCGAGTTCGCGTTCACGCCTCCGCAGCCGGGTCAGCTCGACCTGGTGCCGTCGTACCTTCTCGGCGAACGCAGTTCTGTCGGCCGGACCGGCCGCGACCCGGTCGAGCGCCCCGCGCACCGCGGCCGAGTCGACTGTCAGTTCGCCGGCCATCGCGCCGGCGAGTATCTCCAGCGCGGCGCCGTTCTCCGGGAAATCCATGCCCCCAGCGTGCCCCGCCCACCGGAAAGTATCCGCCGCCGGGTCGGGGTAGCCCGGTCTAGTAGTGCGGTCTCTGTCGGATACTCTGGGTGTGCCTCGTGCCCGGCGAGCGAAAGGGTCTGCAGATGCGAAGCGACGACGACGCCCTGAGTGACGGCCCCGCGCAGGCTGCGAAACGCGCCGTGACGATGCAGGACATCGCCGACCGCGTGGGTGTGTCGAAGGCTTTGGTGTCCATGGTCTTCCGTCGTGTCGCCGGCCCGAGTGCCGAGACGCGTAGGCGCGTCCTCGAGGTGGCGGACGAGCTGGGGTACCGGCCCAACCGCACGGCCGCGTTGATGTCGCTGCGGCGTACGCATCTCGTCGGCGTGATGGCCGACATCCGCAGCAGCTTCCATGCGGAGATGGTCGAGTACCTCGTCGCCGCCGCGGACGAGCACGGGTACGAGGTGGTGCTCGGTGCGGTCACCCCGACCCACGGAGAGCAGAAGGTCGTCGAGACGCTGCTCGACTTCCGGTGCGAGGCCCTGATCCTGCTCGGCACCGAACTCGGCACCGGTGTGCTCGACGCACTCGGCGAGCGGGTTCCGGTGGTCGTGGTGGGCCGCCGCGTCGGCGGCAACGTGGACGTGGTGCGGACGGCCGACGGCAAGGGCATCGGGACCGTCGTCGATCACGTGGTGGGGCTCGGGCATCGCCGGATCGCGCACCTCAGCGGTGGTGACGGCACCATCGCGGCCGATCGGCGATCCGGGTACACGCGCGCGATGCGGCGGCACGGACTCGACGCCGACGTCGTGGACGGCGACTTCACGGACGGCGCGGGCACCGCGGCGGCGCGGACGCTCCTGGCGCGGCCGCAACTGCCGACCGCGGTGATCGCCGCCAACGATCGCAGTGCCATCGGGCTCATCACCGAACTGCGTCGGGTGGGCCTGCGGATTCCCGAGGACGTCTCGGTGTCGGGTTACGACGACAGCACCCTGGCGCAACTCGCGCACCTCGACCTGACCTCGGTCAATCAGCAACCGCGGGAGCAGGCCGCGAAGGCGGTCGACGCGGTCATCGAACGCCTCGACCAGGGGCGGACCGAGTCTGCCTCGATCGTGCTGCGGCCCCGGCTGGTCGTGCGCCGCACCACCGGTCCGGTGTCGGCGTCGGTGGAGGGACCGCGGTCCGGCGTGTCCTGATCTGGACCGCTCACTCACGCAAGACTTTTCGCCCGTCACCTACCCGCGGCCCCGTGCCGGCGGTCTGTCGTGACGGCCTCTCGACGTGTGCAGTCGTGCGTCGCTCCGCGTAGGGCTTGACACCGCGGCGTGACTCAGCTCATAGTAGTCGTACTAGACCGGTCAAATAGACCGAACTAGCCGGAGGCGTACGGCACACATCTCCGACTCGTCCGACCCGCAGAATCCCCACATCGAAAGGCTTCACTCATGACCTCCAACTCGATCGGTGTCGCCGTCATCGGCGGCGGCATGGCCGGACGAGCGCACGCCGCCGGGTACCGGACCGCGTCGACGCTGTTCGGCACCGACCGTCCCGACGTGCGGTTGGTCGCCGTCGCCGACACCAACGAGGCCGTTGCCGACGACACCGCCAAGCGGTACGGCTACGAGCGGGCCGAGTACAGCTGGCAGGCGATCGCCGAATCCCCGGACATCGACGCGGTGAGCGTCGTCGTCGCCAACCAGCTGCACCGGGAGATCGTCGAGGGGCTCCTCGCCGCCGGGAAGCACGTGCTGTGCGAAAAGCCGCTGGCCGGGTCGATCGCGGACGCCGAGTCGATGGTCGCCGCGGCGGCGGACGCCGACACCATCGCGACGGTCGGATACACCTATCGCCGCTCGCCGGCGATCCAGGCGATCCGGGACGAACTCGCGACCGGGCGTCTCGGCGAGATCATCCACTTCAACGGGCACTACTGGTGTGACTACGGACTCGACCCCGCCTCGCCGATCACCTGGCGGCACCGCGGCGGTCCCGGCACCGGCGCCCTCGCGGACGTCGGCAGCCACCTGCTCGACATGGCCGAATTCGTGTGCGGTCCCATCGTCGAGATCAGCGGCGCCACCTTCACCACGGTGATCACGGAACGTCCCGTGCCCGCCGGAGTCACCTACGGCCACACCAAGGCCGAGACCACCGGGGAGATGGCTCCCGTCGAGAACGAGGACCTCGCGACGTTCACGGCGCGCTTCCAGAACGGTGCGGTCGGCACGTTCTCCGCTTCCCGTGTCGCGCACCAGCTTCCGGACGGGCTCGGATTCGAGCTGTTCGGGACGTCCGGCTCCGCAGCCTTCGACCTGGCTCGCGCCGCCGAATTCTCGGTGTCCAGCGAGGGCATCGACAGCACCGTCAACGGCCAGCGACGGGTGATCGTCGGACCGCAGCACCCGTACATCCAGGGTGGCCTGCCGATGGATGCGGGCGGCGTCGGACACGGCAAGGCCGAATTCTTCGCCTACCAGGCCCGGGCCTTCCTCGACCAGATCGCCGGCATCGACAACCTGGGACCGCTGCCGACCTTCGCCCACGCTCTGCGCGGCATGCAGATCGTCACCGCCGTCGCCGAGTCCGCCCGCTCGAACGGGGCAGCCGTCAAGATCGGCTGACCCTGCCACCTCGCCCGACCGAAACTCTTCTCACAACTAAGGATTACTCATGAAGCTCGGTGTCTACACCGCCATCCTGCACGACCGCAGCCTGCGCGAGGCGCTGGAGACCATCGCGTCCCTCGGGCTCGAGGGCGCGGAGATCAACGCGGGCGGTTTCCTGCCCACCCCGCACCTGCCCGTCAAGGAACTGCTTTCCGGCGAGGTGTCGCCGCAGGAGTATCTGAAGGTGTTCGACGAGACCGGCGTCGCCATCGCCGGCCTGAACTGCAACGGCAACCCCCTGCACGCCGACCCCGAGGTCGGCGTCGAGGACGCCGAGGACCTGCGCAACGCCATCAAGGTTGCCGGCCTCCTCGGGGTCGACCGGGTGGTCACCATGTCGGGGCTGCCCGCCGCGCACGCGGGCGGCCAGTGGCCGGCATGGCACGTGAACACCTGGGACAGCGGCTACCTCGATTCCCTCGACTACCAGTGGGATCAGGTCGCGGTGCCGTTCTGGAAGGAGATCGACGCGCTCGCCCGGGAGAACGGGGTCAAGGTCGCGATCGAGATGCATCCGCAGAACCTGGTGTTCAACCCGCCGACGCTGAAGCGTCTGGTCGAGAAGACCGGTGCGACCAACGTCGGTGCCGAGATGGACCCGTCGCACCTGTTCTGGCAGGGCATCGACCCGGTCGCCGCGGTCGACTGGCTCGGTGACCTCGTCTTCCACGCGGCCGCGAAGGACACCCGGATCAACGAGAACTGCAAGATCTACGGCGTCCTCGACGACCGGTTCACCCGGATCCCCGCCGACCAGAACCCCACCGGGCTCGGCGGCAAGCACGTGGTCAACAAGTGGCCCGAGGACTCGGCGTGGGACTTCGTCGCCGTCGGCCGCGGACACGACGTCGACTTCTGGTCACGCTTCCTCGCGGCGCTGCAGCGCGTCGACCCCGACATGGCCGTCAACATCGAGCACGAGGATGTCGAACTCGGACAGCTCGAAGGCTTGCAGGTCGCGGCCCGCACGCTGAAGGACGCCGCGTCCGCCGTCGCGTCACGCTAGGACCGCCGACTCCCCACCCGCCGCCGAGCGGGTGGGGAGTTCTGTCCGCTGTGCGGCCAGGCGGTCGAGGACCAGCCGCAGCGGCGGCCAGGTGGACCGGCCGCGGCGGGTCACGGCGTACGCCGTCAGCACCACCTTCGGGTTGCCGAGCGGGAGGACGGTGACCTCCCTGCGGGTCGGGCGGTCGGCGGGCAGCAGGCCCACGCCGTAGCCCGCGGTGATGAGGTCCTCGACGAGGTCGAGGCTGTCGATCTGGTGGGCGATCCGCGGCGTGAAACCCGCGAGCGAGGCCAGCGTGCGGACGGCGTCCTCGTCGGCGGTGTTGCGGGAGTTCACGATCCACGGTGAATCGGCATACGCGGCGACGTCCGCGGGTTCCGCGGCGGCGGGTGCGGGGACGCCGAGTCCCCAGGGCGTCGACCACAGCGGAACCGCCTCGAGCGCCGCGCCGGGTGAGGCCGGCGCCAGGTTGTAGTCGTAGGTCAGGGCGAGATCGAGTTCGTCGTCGGCGAGCAGCGCGAACGCCTCGACCGGCTCGTATTCGCTGATCACCACGTCCACCTGCGCGTGAGTGCGCGCCAGTTCGGCGACGACGGGCAGCAGCGACACCCGGATGCCCGTCGCGAAACCCCCGACGCGCAGGGTGCCGACCGGTTCGGCATGGGGGTCGAGGTCGAGGCGGGCGGCGTCGACGGCCGCCAGGATCGTGACGGCGTGATCGGCGAGCCGGCGGCCGGCCGGGGTGAGCCGCACCCGGCGGCCGGTCGGTTCGATCAGCTGCGCCCCCGTCTCCTTCGCCAGCGCGGCGATCTGCTGGGAGACGGTCGAGGTGGTCAGCCGGTGGGTCTCGGCGACCTCGCGCATCGAACCCAGACGGGAGAGCTCGAGCAGGAGGTGCAGGCGTCGGGTATCCACGTCCGTATTGTTCGCGATATCCGAACGGTTTGTCCATGAAAGTCACGTGGACGTGAACGGTCGAGGTGTCATTGAATGCAGGCATGACCAGGAACCCGACCTCCGTCGGCGCGACGATGGCGCTGACCTCGATGCTGTGCGTACAGACCGGCCTCGCGGTCTCCGTCGGCGTCTCCGAACGCGTCGGCGCCGAGGGCGCCGCCTGGTTGCGCCTGGCCTGGGCCGGGGTGCTGCTGGCCGTGATCGTGCGGCCCCGCCCGAAGGCGTTCACGCGTTCGTCCCTCGTCGCGTGCATCCTGCTCGGGGTGGTCACGGCGGCGGTGACCCTGCTGTTCATGGCCGCGGTGGACCGGATCCCACTGGGAACCGCGAGTGCGCTGGAGTTTCTGGGACCCCTCGGCGTCGCGGTGGTGCACGGGCGGGGCCGCCTGAAGTGGCCGGCGCTGGCGGCCGTGGGCGTGCTGCTGTTGACGCAGCCCTGGGTCGGCGGCGTCGATCCGATCGGAATCCTGTTCGCCCTGGGCGCGGCCGCGTGCTGGGCGCTCTACATCGTGCTCACCCAGCGCGTCGGGGACGAGGTGGCCGGCATCAACGGTCTCGCGGTGTCCATGCCGGTCGCCGGGCTGGTCGCGACCGTCGTGGGCGGACCGTCGATGCTGGCGAAGATGACGCCGGACCTGTTGATCATCGGGCTGGGATTGGCGATACTGCTGCCGGTAGTGCCGTTCACGCTGGAGATGCTCGCCCTGCGCCGGCTGAACACGGCGGCGTTCGGGACGCTGATGAGTCTCGAACCGGCGTTCGCGTTGATCATCGGGCTCGTCGTGTTGCATCAGGTGCCGGACCACGCGGCGGTCGCCGGGATCTGTTTCGTCGTCGCGGCGGGGATCGGCGCGGCGCGGGCCGGGGCGCGCACCTCATCCGACGAGGACGAGGTGCCGGAGTCTGCCGCACCGTCGGCGGCGCCGACCTGCTACCTTGAACGTCGTTCAAGTTTGAAGCAAGAGGAGTCGTCATGACAGAAGTCGGGAGTGCTCGGGTGTCGAGGCTCGGTATTTCAGCGCGGGACATGGCGCAGATCGCGGTGTTCGCCGCGCTGATCGCCGCGCTGGGTCTGCCCGGCGCCATCACGGTCGGCTTCAGCGGTGTGCCGATCACGCTGCAGACCCTCGGGGTCATCCTCGCGGGCGCCGTGCTCGGGGCGCGCAAGGGCACCGCCGCCGTCGCGGTCTTCCTCGCCCTGACCCTGATCGGACTCCCGCTGCTGTCCGGCGGACGCACCGGACTGACGGCGCTCGCCGGTCCCAGCGCCGGGTACCTCATCGGGTGGCTTCCCGCGACGCTGGTCATCGGCCTCCTCACCGCCCGGATCCTGCCGAAGTACCCGATCGCGCTCGGTCTGCTGATCAACGCCCTCGGCGGGATCGTGATCATCTACCTGTTCGGCACCATCGGTCTGCTGCTGCGCACCGATCTCGGTGTCGGCGCCGCCATCACCACCAACTTCGCGTTCATCCCCGGCGACGCGCTGAAGGTCGTCGTCGCCACCGTCGTCGCCAAGAGTGTGCACCGCGCGTACCCCGGCCTGATCCGTACGTGATTGCCGTACTCGGCGGCGCCGGCGATCAGCCTGCACTCGACGTCGACGGCCGCACGTACACCTACGCCCAACTCGACCGAGCCATCGACCGGTGGATCGACGAGCACGGCTCGGGCGCGTCCGTCTCCGACGCGTCGGAGTTGCCGGTTGCCGACGCGTTGATCCGCGTCTGCGCCGCCGCGCGTCGGGGGACCGCGGTGATCGTCGAGAACCCCGACGCCCGTCCCGACCGGCCTTCGATTCCGCCGTCGGCGTTTCTGCTGGTGGCCACGTCCGGTTCCACCGGCAGGCCCCGTCCGCTCGCGCGTACCGCGGCGTCCTGGTTCGACAGCTTCCCCGCGTTCACCGCGATCACCGGGATCGACGCCACGGACCGCGTGCTGATCACCGGGCCGTTGCACGCCACGATGCATCTGTTCGGCGCAGTGCACGCGCTGTGGCGCGGCGCGTGCGTCACCGACGATCCGTCGGCGGCGACGGTGGTGCACGCCGTCCCCGCCGTTCTGCGTGACGTGGTGGGGAAGGCCCCGAAGCTGCGGACCGCGATCGTCGCCGGCACCGCCCTGGACGACGGCGCCCGCGCGGTGGCGGACGGGATCGAGATCGTCGAGTACTACGGCGCCGCCGAACTCTCCCTCGTCGCCGCACGCCGGGTCCCCGAACCGCTCCGGCTGCTGGACGGCGTCGACGCCGAGATCCGCGACGGCCTGCTGTATGTCCGGTCGCCGTACGGCGTGATCGGGGCACCGGACTGGTTCGGGGTCGGTGACCTGGCGGAACTCGGGAACAACGGTGAGCTGACCGTGCGCGGCAGGGGCGAATCCGCGATCAACGTGGGCGGCACCACGGTGGTCGCCGAAGACGTCGAGCGCATCCTCGAGACCCTCGACGGCATCGACGCGGCCGCCGTCGTCGGATCGCCGCACTCGGTGCTCGGCGAGACCGTCACCGCCGTGGTGCAGCTCGACGGCACGGCGGACATCGGCGACGTCCGGTCGCGCGCCCGCCGGGTGCTGACGAAGGAAGCTCTGCCCCGACGCTGGGTGCCGATCGAGGCGATGCCGCGGACCGCCAGTGGCAAGGTCGCCCGAGGCCGAGTGAGAGACTGGCTGGCATGAGCTCTGTCCCTGTACTGGTGGCGCCGCGTCGGACGCCGATCGGCAATGCCGGGCACGGGTTCGCCGACCTGACCACCACCGATCTGGCCGCGCCGGTGTTACGTGAGGTCCTGGACGCGCTGCGCGGGTCGGGCCTCGACGCCGAGGTCGACGACGTCGTGCTCGGCAACTGCCTCGGCCCGGGCGGTGACCCGGCGCGGGTCGCCGCCCTGCGGGCGGGGATGGGTGTGGAGGTGCCCGGGGTCACCGTCGACCGGCAGTGCGGTTCGGGTCTCGACGCGGTGATGCAGGCCGCGCTGCGCGTCCGCAGCGGCGCCGACGACCTGATCCTGGCGGGTGGCGTCGAATCGGCGAGCACCGCGCCGTGGCGGTTCTGGCCGCCGGTCTCCGGCGCCGACCCGGTGCGCTACACCCGCGCCCCCTTTGCGCCGCACGGCTTTTCCGATCCCGACATGGGTGTGGCCGCCGACGATCTCGCGCGGGCCCGCGGCATCAGCCGGGAACGGCAGGACGCATACGCGGCGCGGTCGCACATCCTCGCGGCGGCCGCCGATTTCTCGTCGGAGATCGTGCCGATCGGGGACATCACGAGGGACCAGCGCATTCGCGCAGGCATGACGGAGGCCCGGCTCGCGCGACTGCGCCCCAGTTTCGGTGCCGACGGAACGGCCACCGCCGGGAACTCGTGCGGCATCTCCGACGGCGCCGCGGTGCTGGCCGTCACCACCGAGACGCTGGCCGCCGGACTGCCTGCGCTGCGCGTGCTCGGCTCCGCGGTCGCGGGGTCGGATCCGGCGCTGCCCGGGCTCGGCCCGGTGCCCGCGATCCGCAAACTCCTGAAGAGAACCGGACACGACGTGGCGGATCTGGGCGTCGTCGAGATCACCGAGGCGTTCGCGTCGGTGGTGCTGGCGGTGTCGGACGAACTCGGGCTGGACGAATCCGTGATCTGCCCGCAGGGCGGCGCCATCGCCATGGGGCATCCGTGGGGTGCATCGGGGGCGATCCTGCTGGTGCGCTTGGCAAGTCAGATGCTTCGTGAGAACGGGCCCGCGCTGGGGCTCGCGGCGTGCGCCATCGGCGGCGGCCAGGGCATCGCGATGCTGGTGGAGCGCGTGTCGTGAGTGAGATCGTCTTCGACTCGGTGAGTCACGCGTTCGGTGAGCGTCAGGTGCTGCGCGGCGTCGACCTGAGTTTCTCGGAGCGTCGCGTCGGCATCATCGGGTCCAACGGTTCCGGCAAGTCGACGCTCGCGCGGATGATCAACGGGTTGCTGAAACCCACATCCGGCACCGTCACGGTCGACGGCGTCGACGCCGCGAAAAAGGGCGCGCACGTGCGGCGCAAGGTGGGGTTCGTGTTCACCGACCCCGACACCCAGATCGTCATGCCCACCGTGTCCGAGGATCTGGCGTTCTCGCTGCGCCGGTCCGGTCTGAGCAAAGACGAGATCGCGGCCCGCGTTCAGGAGATCCTGGTGCGGTTCCGGCTCGACAAGCACGCCGAGCATCCCGCGCACCTGCTGTCCGGCGGCCAGAAGCAGTTGCTGGCCATCGGCGCCGTCCTCATCCGCAGGCCCGAGGTGGTCATCGCGGACGAGCCGACCACGCTGCTGGATCTGCGGAACGCGCGCGTCGTCTCCGAGGCGCTCGATTCGATGGATCAGCAGGTGATCGTCGTGACCCACCAACTGGCGTTGCTGGAGAGTTTCGAACGGGTCATCGTCATCGACGACGGCCTCGTCGCGTTCGACGGCAGCCCGGACGACGCCGTCCCCGCGTACCGGCAGCTGGTCGAATGATCGGGCTGTACCGGCCCGGCGACTCGCTGCTGCACCGGATGCCCGCCGGCCTGAAACTGCTGCTGCTGATTCTGTCGATCGTCGCGGCCACCGTGTTCGTGCGCACCCCACTCGAGGTCGGCGTCGTCGTCGTTCTCGTGGGGCTGCTGTTCGGGGTGGCCGCGATTCCGTGGCGGGTCGCCGTGGCGCAACTGCGTCCGGTGGTGTGGATGCTGTTGATCATCGCGGTGTTCCAGGTGCTGATCACGTCGCCCGCGCGGGCGGTCGTCGTGTGCGGGGTGCTGCTGATCTCGGTGGCACTGGCCGCGTTGGTCACGCTCACCACCCGGGTCACGGACATGCTCGACACGGTGTCGCGCGCACTCGGGCCGCTGCGGAGGGTCGGGGTCGACCCGGACCGGATCGGGCTCCTCCTCGCGCTGGCGATCCGGTGTATCCCGCTGCTCACCGGGATCGTGCAGGAGGTGGCGCAGGCGCGGAAGGCACGAGGATTGCAGTGGTCGATGACGGCGCTGGCCACACCGGTGCTGGTGCGTGCGCTCCGGACCGCGGATGCGATGGGCGACGCCCTCGTCGCACGGGGAGTGGACGATGACTGAGCTGCCCGCCGAACGCATCGCCCGACAAGCCGCCGCGAATCCGGAGACGGCGGCGATCGTCTCCACCCGTGAGACCGTCGACTACGGCCGGTTCTGGACGCGAGTTGCCCGCACCGCCGCCGGGCTCGACGGGATGGACCGGGTCGCCGTGCTGCCGACCTCGGACGTCGGGTCGCTGGTCGCCGTGACGGCGGCGATGCACGCGGGCGTCAGCGTCGTCCTCCTGCACCGGCACCTGCTGCCCGCGCAGCTGACACGGGTGCTCGAACTCGCGAAACCCGGTGCCGTCGTGGCCGCGCCGCACCAGCACCGCCGGCTGCGGAGACTGGGATTCGAGGGGACGGTCGAGACGGCCGCCACCCTGGAATCCGACGGCACCGCGGGCCGGGCACACCCCGGCGCCGAACTGCTGGTCGGCATCACGTCCGGCACCACCGGTGAACCGAAGTTGTTCGTGCGCAACCAGCGATCGTGGGCCACGACTCTCGACCGATCCGACACCACGTTCGACATCGGCCGTGGCGACCGCGTGTCGGTGCCCGGGGTCCTCGACCACACCCACTTCCTGTACGGCGCGATCCACGGTCTCAGCCGCGGCGCGACGGTGGATCTGCGGCCGGTCACCCAGGCGCTGGGCGACGCGGCCACCCACCTGTACTCGGTCCCCACCATCGCGTGGGACGTCGTGCGGTCGGGGATCGGCCCCGTCGCCGGCGTCCGCGAGGTGCTGTCCTCGGCGGCCCGGTGGCCGCGCACGGGCCGCGAGGCGTTGCAGGACGTCCTGCCGAATGCGTCGCTCGTGCACTTCTACGGAGCGTCCGAACTGAGTTTCGTGTCCTACGACCGGGGCCTCGGCGCCGCCGACGAGCATTCGGCGGGCGACCTGTTCGACGGCGTCGACGCCGAGATCCGCGAGGGCCTGGTGCACGTGCGCAGCGACATGCTGTTCGACGGGTACCTCACCGAGGACGGTGTGGTGAACGGCCCCGACGACGGATGGATGACGGTGGGCGACCGGGGCAGGGTGGTGGGCAGCAGCGTGCAGTTGTTCGGCCGCGACAGCGACACCGTGATCCGGGCGGGGCTCAATGTCGAACCCGCGGCCGTCGAAGCGGCGCTGACCGCGCTTCCCGGGATCTCGGAGGCCGCGTGCATCGGGGTTCCCGACGCGCGGATGGGGGAGGCGCCCGCCGCCGCGATCGTCGTGCACGGCGACGCCCCGAGCACCGCCGAGATCTGGCGCCACCTGCGCGCGACCCTCCCCAGCCCGAGCATGCCGGTTCAGGTCCTCGTGGTCGACAGCCTGCCCCGCACGCCGCGCGGCAAGCTCGACCGTCCCGCGCTCGCCGCCACGTTGGCCGACTCGCGGAGTCCGAACCCCGGTTAGACGACGCGGATTTCGAGGCTCAGCAGGTGGTAGCCCAGGGTCTTGCCGTGCCCGTCGAGTGCGGGTGAACCCGTGACGCCGCCGCCGAGGACGCCGGGCAGTTCGAACACCATCGCCTGCAGGTTGGGCTGGCAGGTGCGCCGGGCCGGTCCGGTGATCAGTGCACCGTAGTGGGCGGCGACGACATCCTCGGTCAGTCTCCGCTCGAGCAGACCGTAGGCGGCGCCGTCCCGAGCCAGCACGGCGACGATGAGTGTGTCGCCCTTGTCGCCGGCGCGGACGTCGGCGAGTGAATCGATGCGCTGAACGGTTGCGGGTGTGGTCATTTCGACACCTCCGTGAGATGCACGCGGGTGGGTACGAGATCGCGGGGGAGGGTGCACGAGCGGATCGCGAGCACCTCGGTCGACGAGCGCCGGGCACCGCCGCCGCCTGCCGGTCCGTTGGTGTACAGGCTTTCCACCTCCCAGCCGACGAGGTCGGCTTCCTCGCGGGTCCGGGCCCGGGCGGTCACTCGCACCCGCACCTCGTGGGCATCGGTGTCCGTGTCGAGTCCGCGGAAAGCCGCACCGGCGCCGATATATTCGACGGAGACGGCGTCCTCGGAGAAGCCGTGCACGTCGACGAGCCGTTCGGTGACGATGTCGGCGGCGAGCCGGGCACGGGGGTAGGCGCGCGGTCCCGCGTAGCTGATCTGCCCCTCGCCGAGCCAGCCACCGCGGAAGCCGAGAGTCACCTTCAGCTCCTGCGGGCGGGGACGACCGGTTGCACCCGTGATGGTGACGCGGTCGGGTCCGACGCTGCGGAACGACACGTTGCCGAAGTCCGCGGTGGCGTCCGGCGTCAGATACGACGTGGGGTCGCCCACCTCGTACAGGAGTTGCTCGGCGCAGGTTCGTTCGGTGAGGATGCCGCCCGAACCGTCGAGCTTGCCGAACGTCGCCGAACCGTCGGCGAGGACGTCGGCGAACGGAAAGCCGAGATCGGCCATGCCCTTCACCGGTTTGGTGACGGGATCCGCGTAGTACCCGCCGGTGAGTTGCCCGGCGCATTCGAGCAGGTGCCCGACCGCGGTTGCGGCGCCGATGGTTTCGTGATCGTTCAGATCCCATCCGAAGTGGTGGGCGAGTGGGGCGACGTAGAGCGACGGGTCGGCCAGGCGGCCGGTGACGACGATGTCGGCGTCCAGTTCGAGCGCGGGGAGCACGGACTCCGCACCGATGTACGCGTTCGCGGAGACGAGCACGTCTTCGTGCTCCGACAGGAGTTTCCCGGTCTCCCACACGACGGGGTCGTGACGCAGCACCTGCTCGAGCACCGCGTCGCCCGTGACCGCGGCGATGCGCACCGGGCGGTCGGCGAACCGGGACGCGATGCCGGAGACCACCTCCGCGGCGGCGAGAGGGTTGGCGGCGCCGGCGTTCGTGATCACCGTGGTGCCGGATGCGAGGGTGTGCGGGAGTACCGCGCGCATGCGTGCGGCGAGGAGCGGATCGTACCCTTCGCCCGGATTCTCCAGCCGGCGAGAGTTTCCGGCGGCGACGGTGCGCTCGCCGAGGCATTCGAAGATCAGATAGTCGAGGGCGGCGTGCCGGGCGAGTTTCTCGGCGGGGTCGATGCGATCCCCGGAGAACCCGGATCCTGCGCCGAGTCGCACGCTCCGCGCGGCGCTGCCACGGGTGCTCGATGGTGTCACGGGTTCGAAGTCCTTTGCTTGTCCGACGTGAGGGTTGATTACAGCGAGAGGGCGCCGGTGAACAGGGCCACGACGGTCATCACGATCGTCGTCCCGAAGGCCCAGCCGAAGATGAACCGCTGGTGCTTGCCGAGGTCGACCTTGCTCAGGCCGATCAGGATGAACGTCGCGGCGGTGAGCGGGCTGAGCGGGAATCCGGTGGTCATCTGGCCGAGGATGGCGGCGCGGCCGATCTCGGCGGGGTCGCCGCCGAACGAGGCGGTGGTCTCCGCCAGCACCGGTACGACGCCGAAGTAGTAGGCGTCCGGGGTGAAGACCAGGCTGAGCGGCATCGACGTGACCGCGGTGATCACGGGGATCAGGGAACCGGCGGACTGCGGGACCCAAGAGACGAACGTCTGCGCCATCGCGGTGATCATCCCGGTTCCGTTGAGGATGCCCGTGAGCACGCCTGCCGCGAGGATCATCACCACCACCATGGTGACGTTGCCACCGTGCTTCGCGAACAGGGCCTGCTGATCGGCCCACTTCGGGCGATTGACGGCGAGCGCGAGCGCGAATGCGATGGCGAACGCCACCTCCAGCGGCACGAGCTGGAACAGCAGGATCACGATCAGGACCAGGGTGAGCACCGTGTTGAACGCCATCACCGCCCGGTGGCGGCGGGTGCGGACCGGCGGGTCGGAGACGTGCGGTGTGCCGGGACCGCCTTCGCCGGGAGACACGAGTTCGGTGACGCCGAGCCGCTTCCGTTCCGTGCGGCCGATCATGTACGCGGCGAACAGGACCCACAGGACCCCGGCGCCCATCGCGGGCAGAACCGGTGTGAAGATGTCGGCGCTGGTCAGGTCGAGTGCGGCCATGGCGCGGACGGTCGGGCCGCCCCACGGGATCATGTTCATCAGACCGGCGGCCAGGCAGACGATGCCGGTCAGGACGACCGGGCGCATCCCGAGACGCTGGTAGATCGGCAGCAGCGCCGAAATGGTGATGAGGAACGTCGAGGTTCCGTCGCCGTCGAGCGCGACGAGCAGGGTCAGCACCGCGGTGCCGACGGCGATCTTGGTGGGATTGCCCCCTGCCCATCGGACGATCCGGCGGATCGCCGGATCGAACAGTCCCACGTCGACCATGAGGCTGAAGTACAGGACCGCGAAGGCGATCATGATGGCGACGGGCGCGACCTTGAGCAGGCCGTCGCCCACCATCTCCCCGAGGTCGGGTGCCCATCCGCCCACGATCGCGAATGCGATGGGAACGAGGATCAGCGCGACGAGCACGGAGACCCGGCGGCTGAACGCGAGCGCCAGGAAACAAGCGATCGTGGCGAACCCGAGCGCGGCAACCATGTGACCTCCTTGGAAACGGACTCCCAGTGTCGCGCGGCTCACAATTGCGCGTCAAATATCAATGGGCGATTGATTCATGAGTTTGACTCATGAATAGAACGTCGCAGCTGAAGGCGGTGGAGAGAGTCTCCCGCGCATGAATACCGTCCATACTGATGCACATGAGCATCAATCTGGGGATCTCTCACCTGCGGAGCATCGTCGCCATCGCCGACTACGAGAGCTTCACCTCGGCGGCTTCCGCACTCGACGTGTCGCAGTCCTCGCTGAGCCGCTCGGTCGCCGAGGCCGAGCGCAGGCTCGACGTCACGCTCTTCGAGCGCACCACCCGCCGGGTCGAATTGACCACGCACGGGCACGAGATCATCGAGCACGCCCGGCGGATGCTGCACGAATTCGACGACGGACTCACCCAGATCGAACGATTCGTCACCGGCGACCGCGGAATCGTGACGGTGGCATGCCTGCCCTCCCTCGCGGCCACGTTCCTGCCTCCCTACGTGGTGAACTTTCGGGAGCGGCACCCCGACGTGCGCCTCCAGATCCGGGACGGGCTGCGTCAGGAGGTTATCGACGCCGTGTACTCGGGGACGGTCGACCTCGCCCTGGTCACCACGTCGGGGATTCTGCCCGGCCTGCGCCAGGACGTCCTGACGAGCGACTCCTTCTACTGCGCGGTCGCGCCGACGCATCCGTTCGCCGAACGGCCGGTACTGCAGTGGTCGGATCTCGCCGGGGAGCCGTTCATCGCGTTCGGTCCCGAGAGCAGTATCGCAGCGCCCGTGCGCCGGGCCGTCGAGGACGCCCGCATCGAACTCGGACCCGTCATGCAGGCGCAGAACGTCGGGGCGGTAGCAGGATTGGCCGCCGCCGGGCTCGGTGTCACCGCGGTGCCCGAACTGGTGCTCCCCATGATCTCGTTCGCCGGGCTCGTTCACATACCGCTGCAACCGAGAGTCGAACGCACCATTTCACTCGTCCAGGTCGCCGGAAGACCCCAGACCGCAAGCACCCGCGGTTTCGTGAACGCCCTCCTCGCCGGCCGGCCTGCCGATCGAGAAGCGGAGTTCGGCTAGAGTTCCGGCATGTCACCTACCGGCGCGAATCATCATCGGCTGAACTACGTGGAGTTGTCGGTCACGGACCTCGCGGAGGCGGAAGCGTTCTACCGCTCGGCATTCGGCTGGGAATTCAACTCGTACGGCCCGCAGTACGCGGGCATCGTCGGTGCGGACGGCGAGGAAGTCGGGGGTCTGCTGCAGGTGTCGGAACGCAAGCCCGCAGGCGGACCGCTGGTGCTGCTGTATTCAGAGGACCTCGACGCGTCGGTGGACGCGGTGCGGGCGGCGGGCGGCGCTGTCGTCAACGGTCCCTACGACTTTCCCGGCGGGCGCCGGTTCCACTTCACGGATCCGAGCGGCAACGAACTCGGTGTCTGGGCGTCGACGTAATTCCGGAACCGGTCTAGTCGTGTTGTGCGACAGGGCCGGTGGTCGCGCGCCGGACCAGTTTCGGGGCGAGGACGAGGTCGACGGCCTCGCCCCCGGCGATCTGGGCCAGCGCCGCGTCGACGGCGGCGTCGGCCATCTGCGTGGCGTCCTGCGAGATCGTCGTCATCTGCACGTGCGGAATCCGCGCCAGGCGGGAGTCGTCGTAGCCGACGACGGAGATGTCCGCGGGCACGTCCCGGCCGCGGCGGACCAGGAGGTCGAGTACGCCGGTGGCGCACCGGTCGTTGAACGCGACGACGGCGGTCGGGGGAGCGGGTAACTCGAGAAGCTCGTGCATGCCCTGTGCGCCTTCGGTTTCCGTCGGCCCACCGGCCACGACCGTGGCCGAATCCGACAGTCCGTGCCGGTCCATCGCGGCCAGGAACCCGGCCCGCCGGTCGGCGCCGCCGGGAGCGTCGGCGCCGTCGATGTGGGCGATGTTCCGGTGGCCGAGTTCGGTGAGGTGGTCGACGGCCAGCGTGATGCCTGCGACGTCGTCGCCGCGCACCGCGCCGACGCCGGGCAGTCCGCTGGCGCGTGCCACGACGAGGGCGGGCACGCGGTCGGCCAGTGCGCCGAGTGCGTCGGTGTCGAACCGGGAGCCGAGGAGGATCGCGGCCTCGCAGCGTTCCCGCATCAGCGCCTGGACGGCGACCTGCTCCGCGCGACTCGGGGCGACCGCGCTGAGCATCACGTCGTAACCCCGGCGGGTGGCCGCGGCGTAGATCTGTTCGACGAGGTCGCCGTGGAACGGTTGCTGCAGTTCGAACACGACGCCGAGGAGCCGGGAACTGGCCTGGCGCAGTTTCTGTGCGCGACGGTCCGGCACGTAGCCCATCCCGTCGGCGATGTCGAGCACCCGCCGGCGGGTCGCCTCGCTGGCGCCGGGGACTCCGCGCATCACGATCGAGACGAGCGCCGTGGAGACTCCTGCCGCTCGCGCGACGTCGCCCATCGTCGGACGGGCGCCACCGGTCGATCCCGCCACCGGTTCGGCCACGTGCACGACTCCTGTCTCCCGGGCCCGCGTCCGGGGCCGCTCTTGACCAATGATCTCACGAGTTCTACGGTCTAGAACTAGAACGTACTAGTTCGCCTCTACCTCCACCTCTCACCGCACTGGAGCGCATCCATGTCACTCACCGAAGCCGCACCCGTCCGCTCGACGAAGCCCGCTTCCGATCCGGTCCGCATCGCGACGATCGGCGCCGGACGCATCGGCTCGAATCACGCGGAGATCGTGGCCCGCCTGGTCCCCGGGGCAGCGCTCGTCGCGGTCAGCGACCCGGTCGGCGAGTCCGCGCAGCGTCTCGCCGCGGCGCTGGGAGCGCCGATCGCCACCACGGTCGTGGACGACGTCCTCACCAGCGACGAGGTCGATGCCGTGCTGATCACCGCCCCCGCTCGGAGTCACACGGACCTGGTCGTGGCAGCGGCGGCCGCAGGCAAGCACGTGTTCGTCGAGAAGCCGATGGCGGTCACCCTCGAGGACGCCGACCGCGCCATCGCGGCGGCCGCCGACGCCGGCATCGTCCTGCAGGTCGGGTTCAATCGCCGATTCGCTCCCGGGTTCGCCGCCGCCCGCGCGGCGATCGACGCGCAGAAGGTCGGCACCCCGCAACTCCTCCGTTCCCTGACTCGCGACCCCGGCCCGTACACCGCCGACCCGGCACGCGTTCCACAGTGGACGATCTTCCTGGAGACGCTCATTCACGACTTCGACACCCTGTGCTTCCTCAACCCGGGGGCTCGACCCGTACGGGTGACTGCCGTCGCCGACGCCCTGATCCGCCCGGACGCCAAGAGCACGGGCCACCTCGACACCGCGGTCGTCACCGTGCAATTCGACAACGGTGCCATCGCCACGGCGGAGGCCAGTTTCAGTGCGCTGTACGGATACGACGTCCGCGGCGAGGTATTCGGCTCCGGCGGCATGGTCACCGCGGGCAGTGGGCTCAGCACGGACATGACCTACTACGGCCCCGACGGGCAGCACGCCGACACCGCGCGCCGCGACACCGACCTCCTCCACGCCGCCTACGTGGGCGAACTGACCGCCTTCGTCGGCGCTGTCCGCGACAACACACCGGCCGTCGTGACGGGCGAGGACGCCCGCACCGCACTGTCGATCGCACTCGCCGCGATCCGCAGCGTCGAGACCGGCGCCGCCGTCGAACTGGACCGGTGACCCCGATGACATACACGCTCGCCGCCAGCGCCGAAATGCTCTACCTCGAACTGCCGTTCGCGGACCGCGTCCAGCGCATCGCCGAGCGCGGACTCCAGGTGGAGATCTGGGACTGGTCCACCAAGGACGTCGACGCCCTCGCCGCGAGCGGCGCCGAATTCTCGTCGATGACGGGCTATCTGCAGGGCGACCTCACCGAACCCGACGGCATCGAGGTGCTGCTCACCACCGCACGCCGATCCCTCGACGTCGCGAAACGGCTCGACTGCCCGAGACTGAATCTGCACGGAACCGGGCTCGACAACCGGGGACTGCCCGTTCGCCCCGTCGAAACGATCACGCCCGCAATGTGGCTCACCGCCGTCGACACCCTGCGGAAGGTCGCCGAACTCGGCGAACAGGCGGGCCGGGTGTTCACGCTCGAGAACCTCAACCTCGCCGTCGATCATCCCGGCACCCCGTTCGCGACCGCGGCCGACACCCTCGCCCTCGTTCGGGCGGTCGACAGCCCGCATCTGCGGATGAATCTCGATCTCTATCACGCCCAGATCGGCGAGGGAAACCTCATCGAACTGGTCCGAAAGGCGCTGCCCTACATCGGCGAGATCCAGGTCGCCGACGTTCCCGGACGCTGCGAACCCGGAACCGGCGAAATCCACTACCCGGCGATCGCCGCAGCCCTCCGCGATCTCGGCTACACCGGCGTGGTCGGACTCGAAGGGTGGGCGAAGAACGATCCGGACGACGCGCTCGACGCGTTCGAGACTGCATTCGCGCACCCGTAGCGCGTCACGCGCCGATCGGTCGCGGCTCCCTCCGGTAGCCGGACAGTCGCCCGGTGCCATGGGCCTCGATCATCCGCTGTTCGTCGCGTTGTGCGCCGCGCAGCGGCAGGGATCGGGCGGCAGCGGCATCGAGAAGGGCGCGTAGCGCCGGTTGCTCCCATGCCAGCTCGCGCCACGCCGCGTTCAGGGGGGTGCCGTCCTCGACGGCCTGATCGAGGCGGGCGGCGAGGTGGTTGCTCCACCGGTGCTGAAGGGCCAGCAGAATGTTGTCGGCCGAGCCGAAAAGCCTGAGGGCACCGGACACTTCGTCGAAGCGGAGCGCCGCCACGGGGTCGGCGTCCGCCCGCGCCAGTATCTCGTCCAGCACCGCCCGGCGTGCACGGAAATCGTTCCACGACATCTCGGCCACCTCCTTGTTCGGTTGATGCCCGCAACGCTACGGATCCGCGGAGGCCGTTTCGCCGTGCCACGGTCGCGTTCTCGTCTCCTACCGTGGGCGGAGGTCGTCTCCGCTCAGGAGAGGACGCGGCCGGGGTCGGTCTTCGCCTACGCTGGTCGTGTGCAGGTGACGACATTTTTTCGTCGACGCGTGGCGGAGAGCGAGTACGACTACCCGCTCGCCGTGCCGGTGTTCGCGCACATCGCAGTCGTCGCCATCGCCGGTGCCGCTGTCGCGCAACGCGACGGCTTCGTACCGCCGGGGTGGGTGCTGCTGTGCGGTTTGGTCGCCGCGGTAACCCCCGTTGCGGGAGACATGATCAGACCGGGGGTGGTGCTTCCGCGGCCGTTCCTGGCGGTCGTCGTGACCGCTGCGGCGGCACTGTTGCTGCTGCAGCAACCCGACACCGCGTTCGACTTCGCCCCGCTCATCCTCGTGATCCTCACCGGCGAGGTCGCGGCAACGGCGTCGCTGGGAGTCGGCCTCGCCACCCTGTTCGGCTCGATGGCGGTCCTGTCGGCATTCGCCGTGGCGGGGCGACTCGACGGCGCGCCCTACGCCCTCGCCGGAGTCGTACTGGGGTGGGCGTTCGGCTATCTGATGCTCACCCAGTTGCGTCTCCTGCATCAGGAGCGCGCGTCGAAGGCGATCCAGGCGGAGCAGGCCGCCACCCGTGAGCGCCAGCGGATCGCCCGCGAGGTGCACGACGTCATCGCACACTCGCTGAGCATCACGCTGCTGCATCTGACCGCGGCCCGCCGCGCGCTCGAGCAGGACCGCGACGTCGACGATGCCGTGGAGGCGCTCTCCGACGCCGAGCGTCTCGGGCGGCAGGCGATGGCCGACATCCGCCGCACCGTCGGGTTGCTCGACGCGGGCCCGGCGGGGACCCGCCCCGAACCGGGGATCGCCGATCTTCCCGATCTGATCGAGGACTTCCGCCGTGCGGGTCTCCCGGTGGACTTCGACCTGCGCGGAGACCTGTCCGCGGTGACCGGGACGATCGGTCTCGGCCTGTACCGCATCACGCAGGAGTCGCTGGCGAACGTCGCCAAACATGCACCCGGCGCAGGCGCCGACGTGCGGTTCGCGATCGAGCCGGAACGCGCGACCCTGGCGATCCGCAACCCGATCCCGGGCTCGGTCGCACCACCGGACGGCTCGACCGGGTCCGGTCTGCGGGGCATGCGGGAGCGCGCCACGTTGCTCGGCGGCACGCTCCGCGCAGGCCCGGACGCGAGGGGATGGTCCGTGCACGCCGCGGTCCCACTGCCGCGCGACTCCTGCCGGCCGGCGATTCTCCGTCATCTCCCGGGACTGTCGTGACGGGGCCGGAGATCACGGTGTTGCTGGTCGACGACCAGGAACTCGTGCGGTCGGGGCTGCGCCGGATCCTGCGGCGCAAGGACGGGTTCGTGATCGTCGGGGAATGCGCCGACGGTGCGGAAGTCCTCGATGCGGTGGCCGAACACGCCCCGGATGTCGTGCTGATGGACCTGCGGATGAAGAGAGTCGACGGGATCGAGGCGACCCGCGCTCTGCAGTCGACCGCCACACCGCCGCCCGTGCTGGTGCTCACGACGTTCGACGACGACGAGTTGCTGTCCGGATCCATTCGCGCCGGTGCGGCCGGTTTCATCCTGAAGGATTCGCCGGCGGAGGACCTGATCCGGGCGGTGCGCACGGTTGCCGAGGGCGGCGCCTGCCTGGACCCGTCGGTGACCGGACGGGTTCTCGCCACGTACCGCACCGTCGCGCCGTCGTCCGACGGGGACCGCAACCGCCTCACCGAGTTGACCGCGCGGGAACTCGACGTGCTCGCGCTCATCGGACGGGGGCACAGCAACGGCGAAATCGGGCGAGAGTTGGGAATCTCGGGTGTGACCGTGAAGAGTCACGTCGGGCACATCTTCCTCAAACTCGATCTCCGCGATCGCGCGGCCGCCATCGTCTACGCGTTCGATCACGGCATCGTCTCCCCGGGCGAAACCGCTCCGGATCGGGGCCGTGCGTAGGATTCGCATGACGCCCGAGCCCACGCTCACAGGGTCTTCTCCTCCTGCTCCTCGGGCTGCCGGGCCGCAAGGTGGGCGGCCGTCAGCGCTGGTGCTGACGGCGTCGAACCCGCCGGTCACGTTGTGGCCGTTCCGCATCGAGGTGTCGTACGAAGAACCGGCAGCCGGCCACCATGTGTGTGTAAGTGGAAGTCACTGCAAATTGTTTCGGCAAAGTCTTTACTGAGTCCAGAAAAGTAGGACATAGTGGGTGGGTGCCGTCGATGCCGGATTACGCAGCGTTACTGCGCGGGGCTGAGCTTCGCGTGACCCGCCCGCGGGTCGCGGTGTTGGAGGCGGTGCACGCACGTCCGCACGCCGATACGGAGACGATTTTCGGCGCGGTACGCACGGTTCTCGACGGGGTGTCCCGGCAGGCCGTGTACGACGTGCTGCACGCAGTGACCGCGGTGGGATTGGTGCGCCGGATACAGCCGGCCGGCTCGGTGGCTCGTTACGAGTCGCGGGTCGGAGACAATCATCACCACGTCATCTGCCGGTCGTGTGGGGCCATCGCGGACGTCGACTGTGCCGTCGGCGAGGCGCCCTGCCTGACCGCGTCCGACGACAACGGTTTCCTCGTCGAGGAAGCCGAGGTCATCTACTGGGGTCTGTGCCCCGACTGCTCGACAACACAGGCTTCTCGATCCAAACCATGACCAACAGCCCAAATTGGTCTCTCCCGGAAGGAATGTCGTGTCCGATAGCTGCCCGGTCGCTCACGAGGGAAACACTCAGAGCACCAGTGAAAGTGAAAACCCCGCAATCCCGTCTCCCACTCCGACGGCGCACCGCCCGAGGACGAACCGCGACTGGTGGCCGAACCAGCCCGAGCTGTCGGTCCTGCACGCCCATTCGTCCAAGTCCAACCCGATGGGCGAGAACTTCGACTACGCAGCGGAGTTCGCAAAGCTCGACGTCGAAGCACTCAAGCGCGACGTCATCGATCTGATGACGAATTCGCAGGACTGGTGGCCTGCCGACTTCGGCCACTACGGCGGCCTCTTCATCCGGATGAGCTGGCACGCCGCAGGTACTTACCGTATCGCCGACGGCCGCGGCGGAGGCGGTCAGGGCGCCCAGCGCTTCGCGCCCCTCAACAGCTGGCCCGACAACGCGAGCCTCGACAAGGCACGCCGGTTGCTCTGGCCGGTGAAACAGAAATACGGCAAGCAGATCTCGTGGTCCGACCTCCTCGTCTTCGCCGGCAACTGCGCCCTGGAGTCGATGGGATTCAAGACCTTCGGGTTCGGATTCGGACGCGAGGACATCTGGGAGCCGGAGGAGATCTACTGGGGTCCCGAGGACACCTGGCTGGGCGACGAACGCTACAGCGGTGATCGTGATCTCTCGGGTCCGCTCGGGGCCGTGCAGATGGGTCTCATCTACGTGAACCCGGAGGGGCCCAACGGCCAGCCGGATCCGCTCGCCGCCGCCCGCGACATCCGGGAGACGTTCGGCCGCATGGCGATGAACGACGTCGAGACCGCCGCGCTGATCGCCGGCGGCCACACCTTCGGCAAGACCCACGGCGCAGGCGACGCCGACCTGGTCGGTCCGGAACCGGAAGCCGCGCCGATCGAGCAGCAGGGCCTGGGCTGGAAGAGTGCCTTCGGCACCGGAGTCGGCAAGGACGCGATCACCAGCGGTCTCGAGGTCGTGTGGACCCCGACACCGACGAAGTGGGACAACAGCTTCCTCGAGGTCCTGTACGGCTACGAGTGGGAGCTGACCAAGAGCCCCGCCGGTGCCTGGCAGTGGACGGCGAAGGACGGCGCGGGAGCGGGCACGATTCCCGACCCCTTCGATTCGTCGGCGGGACGCGCCCCCACGATGCTGACCACGGACCTCTCGCTGCGCATCGACCCGGCGTACGAGAAGATCACCCGGCGCTGGCTCGACCACCCGGAGGAGTTCGCCGAGGAGTTCGCCAAGGCGTGGTACAAGCTGCTGCACCGCGACATGGGACCCGTCACGCGCTACCTCGGCCCGTGGGTCCCGGAGGCGCAGCTGTGGCAGGACCCGGTGCCCGCCGTCGATCACCAGTTGATCGGTGACAGCGAGATCGCCGCCCTGAAGGGCAAGATCCTCGACTCGGGGCTGTCCATCGCCCAACTGGTGTCCACCGCCTGGGCGTCGGCCGCCACCTTCCGCGGCACCGACATGCGGGGCGGCGCCAACGGGGCGCGGATCCGGCTTGCACCGCAAAAGGATTGGGAGATCAACAGCCCGGCCGAGCTGTCCAAGGTTCTGCAGACCCTCGAACAGATCCAGCAGGACTTCAACTCCTCGCAGTCCGGCGGTGTGAAGGTCTCGCTGGCGGATCTGATCGTTCTGGCCGGTGCCGCCGGTGTCGAAAAGGCGGCGAAGAACGCCGGCCACGACATCACGGTTCCGTTCACGCCGGGGCGCACCGACGCGTCGCAGGAGCAGACCGACGTCGAGTCGTTCGCCGTGCTCGAGCCGAGGGCCGACGGGTTCCGCAACTACCTCCGGCCGGGAGAGAAGTTGCCTGCCGAGGCCCTTCTGGTCGAGCGGGCCTACATGCTGAACCTGACCGCCCCGGAGCTGACTGTCCTCATCGGCGGTCTGCGTGCGCTGAACGCGAACTTCGGGCAGACGGGGCACGGCGTCTTCACCGATCGGCCCGAGTCGTTGACCAACGACTTCTTCGTCAACCTCCTCGACATGGGGACGGTGTGGAAGGGGGCCGCCTCTGCCGAGAACGTCTACGAGGGCAGCGACCGTGTCACGGGCGACGCCAAGTGGACCGCCACCGCCGTCGACCTCGTGTTCGGGTCGAACTCGCAACTGCGGGCCCTCGCCGAGGTCTACGCCACCGACGACGCGCAGCAGAAGTTCGTGCAGGACTTCGTTTCCGCGTGGGACAAGGTGATGAACCTCGACCGTTTCGACCTCGACTGACCACCGACCCGGACACCCCGCGAGCAGATGCTCGCGGGGTGTCCGGGTTTCAGGCCATCGACAGTTTCTCGGCGTTTCGTACCGCGGTCTCGAGGTGCCTGTCGGCGGTGCTCAGGTCCAGCCGGGCGTCGCTGAGGCTGTCGATCACCCCTTCCCGCGAAGCGCCGTCGGCTGTGCTGTCGAGAAGGTCGAACGCGTCGGTCAACTCCTTGATCCGGTGTTCGAGTGCCTGTAGTTCGGCCCGCAACCGGGCGGTGCGGTCGACGAGGTCGTCGACGTCCATGGCTGCCCCCTTTCATCCCGAACTCACTGACGCGTCCCCACCCCGTCTACCCGCGGAGGCGGCCACGAAACCAACGCTGATCAGCATTCGTCCGGAACGCTCGGCCTACCGGTACACGAGGCCGCCGTCGATCAGTCCGGCCTGCCCGGTCATGTAGTCGGAGTCCGGTCCGGCGAGATACGACACGTACGCGGCGACGTCCTCCGGCGTCTGTGCTCGGCCGAGGGCGATGCCGCCGACGAACTTCTCGAACGTGGCACCCTTCGGCGCACCGGTGAGGTCCGCGAAACGCTCGTCGATGGTGACCCACATGTCGGTGCCGACCACACCGGGGCAGTAGGCGTTGACGGTGATGCCGTCGGACGCGTACTCCTTCGCCGCGGCCTGAGTGAGTGCGCGGACAGCGAACTTGGTCGCCGAGTACACGCCGAGCATCGCGAATCCCTCGTGGCCGGCGATCGACGACGCGTTGATGATCTTGCCGCCGTGCCCCCGCGCCTGGAACTTGGCCGCCCCGGCCTGGATTCCCCACAGCACACCTTCGACGTTCACGGCCAGAATCCGTGACACGTCCTCCGGTGTCGCGTCGGCGATCGGGTCGACCTGGGCGATGCCCGCGTTGTTGACGACGATGTCGAAGCCGCCCAGTTCGTCCTCCGTCCGGTCGACGGCCGACCGGACCTGATCGCGGTCCGTCACGTCGGCGACCAGAGAGATCGCCTTCGCACCCACGGCCCGGACCTCGTCGGCTACCGCGCCGATCCGGTCGGCGTTGACGTCGACGAGCGAGATGTCGGCGCCGTCCGACGCCAGCCGCAACGCGATCGCGCGTCCGATGCCCTGGCCTGCGCCGGTGATCAACGCGACCTTGCCCTCGATGCTCATCCCTAGCTCCTCTCCGATGTGATCGTGCTCACATGGGAGCCAATCATCGCCGGCGTGGCCGCGCGAGGGTTGCAGCCGATTGCACTTGCGACTGATCGACCGGGCCGCACGCCGTCCTCCCACCCGCGCAAGGGGTCGATTGGCGGATGCGAAACGGCAACACGTCCGAAGTTCATCGAAAGCTCCTCAGAGGCAACATCCCTGACGTGATTCGTGTCGACGGCAGTCACTCTCGAGCGATTGGCGCAACCGATCGCCACGGCGTTTCGCTGTCGGCCGGAGTACCTCTTTCCCCAAGCGAATCATCGGTGACATCGCCGGCGGCGCGGAGGACAATCGAACCGACCGGCCCTGGCACCTGGAGTCGGCCGTGGTCGTGCTGCGCCCGACTTCCGTTCTGTAGGGGCCGGGGCTGTGCGCCAGCGTGCCTCGCAACCTGCATGGAGTGGAGATGCCTGATCCCAGCCCG
>JBCEBZ010000502.1:27162-37077 GCA_039206675.1 Rhodococcus sp. (in: high G+C Gram-positive bacteria)
CCGCCAGATCAAGTTGCTCCCGCCCGACGGGTCGATTGCGGATCGCGCGTTGAAGGCGGCGTTCAACGCCAAAACCCGTCTGGCGGGCATCGCCCGCCGTCGCTAGTCGACGATCACGGATTGATCATCCGCGGCAGGGTGTCGATCATCGTCATTCGGGAATTGCTGTGGCCGAGAGGAACTAAGAGTTCGCTGGGGGTATCGCAGTCGAACTCGATCCGGGGCTTCGTCTGATCTGGTGTCAGATCAGGGCGCAAACTTTCCGACGGCGTCCAGGTTGGCGAACACCTCACCGGGCTGGACGAGGTTGGCACCGGCGGTGTCGTTGAAAACCTGTGCGAAGTAGGGAGTGAAGCGGAACGGCCAATATGTCGGGCCGATGCCGCCGCCGTGTGGCGTCATGAGCGTCGGCATCATTTCACCCACATTGTAGGTGGCGACCATTCTCTCGCCCTGAGGAACTCCGTTGATCGTCACAGCCCCGTAGGCGCCGTCCATCCGCAACCAGATATTCTCGACCACAACGGAATTCCCGGTCTTTCCGATCAACCTCGGCCCGCCGGGATAGTACACGCCCTGGCATGCGTCGATGTAGTTGGTGTGTGAGCCGATTGGCAGATAGAGGCCGGTCTTCGCGGGCTTTGCCTCGAACGGCATGATACCTTCGACCGCGATCTCGTTGTCGTTCATCACCGCGACGATTCGCGGGGGAAAATCGAAGTTGGCATATCCGAACGGCGTGAAGTACGGCATTCGCAGACACTCGGCCTGGGCGGTCGGCAACGGCGCGTGAAGAGACAGTCCCAGAACCAGAATGATCGCCCCGGCGATCCCTCCTACAAACGCACGCAAGATACGCATTTCTGCTCCAATCTTCGGGTTTGTTCGGCGTGGCACCGGGCGACAAGTAGCACCGAAGAGCGCTAGGAAGCGCCAAGAAGCCTCATATAGTAGGGTACGCGCCCCACGCCTGGCAGGAAATCGCTATTTTTGCTGGGTTTGACCCTCTTTCGCGAGTATCGCCGTAGAGGACTCAAGTTCCACGTCAACTTCAGCCTCGGTGCGAGGTGCCGCCAGCCGGCCGGTACGGTTGGCCGACCCGTCAACCGTCCAGCCTTCGCCGACGGATTCCGAGATCACCCGGCAACGAAAAATACTGCTGCGAAACAGTTTCCGGACGCCTTCGCTGCGAGTCGTCCGTGGGGAGCAGATCTCGCCGAATCCGCGCGGCTTCGGAGACGGCCGCGTCGGCGGCTGCCGGGGTGCCGACCTCTGTGAAGAAGCTGTGAAAGACGCCGTCGTAGGGTGCGCGCCGCGGCGGGAATCGGTCCGTGGGCGCCGACGATGTCGAAATCCTCGAGGCATGCAGCGCATCGCCCACACTCGGCCGCAAGGCCCCGACGACGCGGCGGGCTTCGTCGACGCGGCGGGCTTCGTCGACGCCCGGAACATGGAACGGGGCACCGGCGACGGCCGTATCTGTACCGGTCATGTCAGCTTGATCCAGGTGGTCTTCAGCGCGGTGAACTTGTCGAGTCCGTGTGCGCTCTTGTCGGCGCCGTGTCCGGAGAGCTTGCGACCACCGAAGGGCACGGAGGGATCGCCTTCCTCGTAACAGTTCACCCACACCAGGCCGGCATCGAGACCGCGAGAGATTCGGTGTGCCCGACTGATGTCCGAGGTCCAGACCGCCGAGCCCAACCCGTAGCCGGAGTTGTTGGCGATCGCGACGGCCTCGGCTTCGTCATCGAATGTCAGCACCGACAGCACCGGCCCGAAGATCTCGTGCTGGGCCAACCGGCTGTCCGCCTCGACTTCGTCGAAGACCGCGGGGGCGACGAAGAACCCGGGCCGGTCGAGTGGTTCACCGGATCCGAGTCTCAGGGCGGTGCCGGAGTCGACGCCGTGGCGGATCTCGGCGAGGACTTCGTCGCGGTGCCGGGCGCTCGCGAGCGGCCCGAACTCGGTGGCCGGGTCAAGCGGGTCGCCGATACGGAGGGCGGCAAGGTGTTTGACGATTCCGTCGAGCACCCGATCGTGGATGCTCCGGTGGACCAGCAGCCGGGAACCGGCGGTGCACATCTGCCCGGAGTTGAACGAGATCGCCCACGCCGCGGTGCCGATCGCCTCGTCGAGGTCGGGGGCGTCGGGGAAGATGATGTTCGGTGACTTGCCGCCGAGTTCGAGCCACACCGGTTTGACGTTCGAATCGCCGGCGTAGTGGAGCAGCTGCTGTCCCACCGCGGTCGATCCGGTGAAGGTCAAGGTACTGACCTGCGGGTGGGCGGCCAGGGCCTTGCCGGTGACCGGGCCGCTGCCGGTGACGACTTGAAATACGCCCGGTGGCAGCCCTGCCAGGGTGCCCAGTTCGGCGATCCGCAGCATCGACAGCGGTGACTGGCTGGCGGGTTTGAGGACGACGGAGTTGCCGGCGACCAGCGCGGCGGGGATCTTGAAGCACGCCAGGCTGACCGGGAAGTTCCACGGGGTGATCGCTGCGATCACCCCGAGCGGCTCTCGGGTGACCAGTGCCACCGAATCGGTGCGGCCGCGAGGGGATTCATCCATCAGCTTGTCGGCGAGTTCGCCGTACCACCGGATGAGCCCGATGCTGGTCCGGGTTTCGATCTGCCAGGCGTGCGCGATGGGTTTGCCCATCTCCAAGCTGATCAGGGCGGCGATTTCACAGCGGTGGGCCTCGAGCAGATCGGCCCATCGAATCAGGACGTCACCGCGCTCGCGGGGTGAGAGTGTCGACCACGCCCCGGTCTCGAAGGCACGGGCGGCGCCGGCGACCGCGTCGTCGACGTCAGTGTCACGGGCAGCCGCAACGTCGACGAGTACGGACCCGTCCCTGGGGGTGATCAGGGGACTGGTGCCGCCGTTGCGTGCCGCCCGCCAGTGCCCGTCGATCCACATCTGGTGCGGCAGGCGCAGCGATCCGGTCAGCTCGGTCCAGTACCCGGCGGAGGTGTTCATCTGTGCAGTGCTCATCGCGCGGTCCATTCCAAGACGTCGGCAGGGTGGTTGTCGGCTGACCGGCCGGCGCGGAAGGTTACGGCGGCATCGACCAGCCAGGCGAATACCGGGTCGCCGCCCGGCTGCCATTCCGGATGCCACTGCACTCCCAGAACGGGTGCGCCGGGGATTTCGATCGCCTCGACGATTCCGTCGTCGGTCCGGCCGGTCACCACCAGGTCGGAGCCGCATTCGTCGACCGCCTGATGGTGATACGAGTTGCGGATTCGGCTCGGCCCGTAGATGGATGCGGACAGTGAGTCGGGCGCGAAGCTGATCAGATGCTCGTCGGTGCCGGGGTGCGGGGCTCTGTGCGGTGAATAGTGTTCGATCTCCGGGGTGCCGAGGTCGGCTATCAGAGTGCCGCCGCAGGCCACATTGAGCAGCTGGTGTCCGCGGCACACCCCGAGCAGCGGAATCCCGCGCTCGAGGGCGGCGCGGACCAGCCCGACCTCGTGGACGTCTCGTTCGGTGTCGTAGGCCTGTGGATTGGTCCGGTCCTGGCTGCGGCCGGGGTCGGTGACCCCACCCCACACCCGCGGATCGATGTCCTGCCCGCCGGTGATGATCACTCCGTCGAGGTGATCGACGACTGCCGCGCCCACCGCGTCGTACGGCAGCAGCACCGGCACACCGCGGGCCGCGGCGACCGCAGCCGAATAGTCCGTGAAGAAGTTGTCGATCTGGACATCGGTGTATCGGGTGTCCTGGCCCGTGATGACCGACGCGCTCAACCGTCGCCCGGTGATACCGATCAGGGGGGCGCTCATGGGTGCTCCATATCTACGATCACGCGCATGCTCCGGCCGGAGGCGAGCGCGTCGAATCCGCTGTTGATCTCGTCGAGGGTGACGGTGTGGCTGATCATGCGGTCCAGTGCCAGCCGGCCGCCGCGGTACAGCTCGACGAACCGGCCGATGTCGGTCTTGAACTGGTTCGACCCCATGAACGAGCCCTGGAGGGTCTTCTCGGCGTAGAACAGGTCGGTTCCGTCGATCCGGATCGGTGGGTCGGCAGGCACCATTCCCACCACCGTGGCGACGCCGCCCGGAGCGAGCATGGCGACCGCCTGCTCCACGGTGCGTGCCTTGCCCACTGCCTCGAAGGTGTAGTCGGCACCGCCGCACGTCAGGCTCAGCACCTGCTCGACGGGGTCCGATTCGCCGGCGTGCACCACGTGGGTCGCGCCGAACTCCTGGGCGGCGGCCAGCTTTTCCGAGACCATGTCGACGGCGATGATCGTTGCCGCCCCGGCGATGCGGGCGCCCTGGATCGCGGACATGCCGATCCCGCCGGTGCCGATCACCACCACCGACGAGCCGGGGCGCACCCGGGCGCGGCGGGTGACGGCCCCGACGCCGGTGGTGACGGCGCATCCGAGGATGCTCGCCTGCGCCAGCGGCATGTCCTCGGCGATGACGGCCAGGGCACTGTGGTGCACGACCGTCTTCTGCGCGAACGCCCCGATTCCCGCGGTCGGCCGCACCGGCGTACCCGCGGCGTTCGTCAGCCGGCCGGAGACGCCCGCCATGGCCAGTGCCCGGCGGTGTACGCACAGGGTCAACCGTCCGTCCGTGCAGTACCTGCAGTGTCCGCAGAACACCGACAGGCAGGTCACCACGTGGTCACCGGGAACGATCCCGGACACCCGGGTGCCGACCTTTTCCACGACTCCGGACGCTTCGTGGCCGAGCAGGATCGGCAGAGTGGTCGGGAAGGTCCCGTCGATCTCGTGCAGGTCCGAATGGCACAGTCCCGCATACCGGATCCGAACCAGAACTTCGTCCGGACCGGGATCGGCGAGGGTCAGCTCTTCGATGTCCAGGGTCCCCCGTGCCGTATTGAGAACGGCGGCTCGAATGATCTCCGGCATCAGACCAACTCGAAGTATCGGGTGAACTCCCACGCGGTGAGCGGGTCGTCCGGGCCACCACCGTCGGTGTGGTACTGCATCCATTCCCACCGTTTCAGGCCGATCCAGTAGTCGATCAACTCGTCGCCGAGGACGGTGCGCAATGTGGTGTCGTTCTCGAGCACGGCCAGGGCCTTGCCGATGGTGTCGGGCAGGTAGTCCACCACCCCGGGAGGGAGGAGGTAGGCCATGCCGTCGAACGGTTGCGGCGGCTCGATCTGTTCGCTGATTCCGTGCAGGCCGGAGGCGAGGACCGCGGCGACGGTGAGGTACGCGTTGGAGTCGGCGCCGGGGACCCGGTATTCGATCCGGGACTGCGCGCGATGCCCGACGATCGCCCGGATCGCGGTGGACTTGTTGCCCGTGCCCCAAGTGACGGTGGTCGGGGGCCCCTCGAAATCTCGCATGCGCCGATACGAGGTGATCCACGGCAACGCGAGCGAGGTCGTCGGCGCCACGGTCTGCATGACACCACCGATGAAGTGCCGCATCACCTCGGACGGGCCCTGCTCGGCGTAGAAGGCGTTGTCCTCACCGTCGGCCAGCGACAGGTTGATGTGGGAGGCCTGACCGTATCCGTCGCACCACTTGGCCATGAACGTGACGGTGCGTCCGAGCTCGAAGGCGACCTCTCGCATGACCTGCCGGGCGCGGGTCCAGTAGTCGCAGGCCGCCAGCGGGTCGCTGATCGAGATGTTCAGCTCGATCTGTCCCCAGGCGGCCTCGTCGTTCCACGCGTCCCACGGAATACCGACCTCGTCGAGCCGGCGCGACACGGCGGTCATGTAGTCGTGCCAGCGGGCGTCCTTGGGCATGTGGTAACAGAATCCGGCCTTGCCGCCGAGCGGGGTGAGATCCTGGAAATCCTTGCGGCGGGCTTCGTGGATGTCCTCCTCGAACACGGTGGCCTCGATCTCGATGGCGACCTTGGCGGTGTATCCGTGCTCGGCGAGCCGACCGCAGATGCGTTCGAGCGTGCTGCGTGGACACACCGGCAGCGGGTTGCCCGACCGATCGACGAAGTCCCCGAGCACTGCCGCCTGGCCGGGACCCCACCGGGTGAGGGTGGACAGGTCCGGTCGCAGGAAGATGTCGGCCATGTCTCCGCGCCACGTCGGCCACGCGAAGCCGAGCTGCGGAGTGTTGCCGAGATCGGCGCCGAAGACGAGGTCGACCATGCCCACCCCGGACTCGACGGCGCCGACCGCCTTGGCGGGCGAGAGCATCTTGCCCATCAGCGCGCTGTCGAGGTTGGTTCCCTCGACCCGCACCATGTCGATCTCGTGCTCGGCGAGCCAGGCGGGCAGTTGCTCCGCGGTCACGCTGTCAACCATGAAATTGGACCTTCCAGGCGGCGCCGACCATGACCGACAGCTGTGCGGTGGTTCCCCGCACACGCAGCGCGCCGGTGGCAACGGCGGTGAAGAATGATTCGATTCCGGAGAGCACGCGTGCCAAAACGGTGTGCTCGCCATAGAGTTCGTACTCGGCGGCGCCCTCGCCCAGCACCAGTTTCCGGCCGTCGGAGCAGGTGACGATCAGCCGGTCGGGCATTCCTCGATCACTGCGGGCGAGATCCCAGAATTCTCGGGCCGCGTCCTGCCACGCAGGAATCGGTGGGTTGAGCACGGCGGAGACGGCATAGACGACGGCGTCCTCCGCGTCCCCAGGCGTACACCCGGACACCGTGTAGGGGCGGTCCGGATCGAGGGTCAGGGTGCACCGACTGTCCTCGCGCACACCGTGCGCGACGGTGACCGATGATCGTCCGAATTCCAGAGACGCGCTCTGATGCGTGGTGCCGGCGCGGACCGTGACGCAGATGTTCTTGTCGCCGAGGTCACGCAGGTGCTCGGTCAGTTCGGGCCGGCGCCGGCTCAACCGCAGGACATGCCCCAGCGCCAGCGCGAACGGGGTGGGATCGTCGTCGAGTGCGACGTCGACGACGTCGGTGGTGATGGTGTTCATGAGGATCGTGTGCCCTCCAACTCGGTGTCGTCCGCGGCACTGCGCAGGGTCAGGTAGTCATGGTGATTGAAACGTCTTGTCCGGAGCCAATACTCGGAGTTCGCTCCCGGCCAGAGGGTGTCGATGGTGCCGTCGGGGTTCTGGTACCACCCGGCGCATCCGGATCCGTAGACACTGCTCGCCAGCCGCTGTTGCACTCGCCGATAGCTGCGGTCCTGGACGACCTCGAGCACATCGAGAGCGGTGGTGTCGGTATCAGCGAGGTACTCGACGGCCTGGGCGATGTAGCGGGCCTGGCATTCGAGCATGAAGGTCATCGAGCCGGAGCCGATGCCGGTGTTGGGACCGGCCATGAAGAACAGGTTCGGAAATCCCGAGACCGTCAACCCGAGGTGGGTCTTGGCGCCCCCGCTCCAGGTGGCGTGCAATTCGTGACCACTGCTGCCGAACACCTTCATCGGAATCATGTCGGAGACAGCGAAACCGGTACTGAAGATGAGGGTGTCCACGTTTCGCTCCACACCGTCGGTGCCGACGACGGACCGTTCCCCGATGCCGGCGAGAGCTCCGGAGATCAGGTCGACGTTGTCCCGCTGCAGGGCCGGATACCAGTCGTCGGACATCACTCGACGCTTGCAGCCGATCTCGTAGTCCGGAATCACGGCACGCCGCAGCTGCGGGTCGCGGACGGAACGTTCGATGAACTCCGTCGCCCAGCGGGTCTGGGTCTGGGTGGTGCGGTTCTGCTTCTCGAACCCGTAGGCCACCAGGTCGTTCTGCCAGAACCGGCGCCACCTCCTCAGCTTGAGGCTGAGGGGGACCTTGCGGTAGAGCCAGCTTTCCAGCCGGCCGATCTCGCGATCGTTCCGTGGGAGCACCCACGGCGCCGACCGCTGGTAGACGTAGACCTTCTCTGCTGTCTCGGCGAGTTCGGGTACCAGCTGGGCGGCGGTGGCGCCGCTGCCGATCTGCGCGATCGAACGTCCCGACGGGTCGAAACTCGAATCCCACTGCGCCGAATGCAGCACGGTCCCTTCGAAGTTCTCGAGGCCGGGGATGTCCGGAATCTTCGGGGTGCTCAGTACCCCGGTCGCGGAGATCAGCACGTCGGCGGTGTAGACGGTTCCCCCGGAGGTGGCGACCTCCCATCGGTGGTGGGTGGCGTCGAACCGGGCCTCGGTGACCGTGGTGCCGAAGCGGATGTGCCGGCGCAGGTCGTGGCGCTCGCTGAGACCGATGACGTAGGAGTGGAGCTCGGCGCCACCGGCGTACAGTCGCGTCCACCCGGGATTCGGGTCGTAGGAGAGCGAGTAGTTCAGGATCGAGGTGTCCACCGCGATACCCGGATACGTGTTCGCCTCCCACGTCCCACCGACTTCGGTGGCGCGCTCGAGCAGTGTGAGGTCGGTGACCCCGATCTTCTTCAGGGCGATCGCCGCAGCCAGTCCGCCGAGACCGGTGCCGACGATGAGCACCGACGGATTCGTACGGGTGCCCGAGGTTCGTAGGTTAGATGCAGTAACTTTCATGATTCCCATCCGGCGGTACTGTGATCGATCGAAGTGGCCACGGCGGTGCCGAAACTCGGTGGTCGGCGCTCAGGAGGCGGCTCTGGCGCCCATGCTCACCTGCGCCGAGGAGTCGAATTCGTCCTCGAGCAGTACGTGCGGATCGCGCATCACCCCGTCGGTTTCGACCCATCCCATCGTCGGCGGGCAGGCCTCGTACCCGACGATTTTCTGGATGTCGGTGGGCAGCGCACGGGCCTCCTCGACCGGAATGGTCAGGTACTGGTTCTCCTCCTGGCGCAGGTATCCCAGGTCCAAGCTCATGGTCAGCCCGATCCGGGGATCGTCAGTGCTGTTGGTGCCGCCGCCGTGGTACGTGCCGCCGATGAAGATGAGCGCCGAGCCTGCGGGCATTACCGTCGGGACGGCTTCGCCCCGCTTCGGGGCGCGTTCGTCGTCCCACCGGTGGCTGCCGGGAATGACCAGGGTGCCGCCGTTCTCGGCCGTGAAATCACTGACGGCGACCATGATCTGCACCCGCGCCTGACGTCCGCCCTCCGGGTGGCGCCACTGCCACACCGAGTCGTCGCGGTGCAGCGGCTGGGCACCCTCGCCGGGGTAGATGGCGATCAGTTGGGTGACACCGACCTGCACGGTGGGAGTCACCTCGACGCGGTCCTCACCGAGCCAGATGGTCTCGGGAATGCAGAGGAACCGCTCGGCCGTCTCGCGGTAGAGGGGATTGCGGACGACCGTATCGGCATGTCGGGTGTGCTTGAAGATCCCGCCGAGACGACGGGTCCTGGTGCCGGAGAACTCCTCGTCGACACCGAACGGCAGGGCGTCGACGACCGGACCCAGATCGGCCGACAAATCGGCGAGAGTCGCCGGGTCCAGAAAGTCGCGAATGATGATGCCACCGTCCCGTTCGATGACGGCGACCACCTCGTCGACAGTGGCGGTGGGCTCGACAGTGGTGAGTTCCATGAGGATGTCCTAACGGATGGTGGGGAGATGGCTAGAAGGCCATTTTTGTGTCAATTGACACACACTTTGTGGATCTCTAGTGAAGGCACTCGTAGGGGTAGTTGTCAAGAGTGCTGCGACGGTGAGCGTCGGCAATCCGGGCGAGCGCGCGCTGCTGCAGAAATTGCGGACCACTGAATCTCACCACGTCAGTGAGCATATTTGAGCAGAAGTATCCGTCGGATCTGCAACCTGCAAAGTTTCGGTCCCTACAGGTGGTCAACGTCGCCGGCAACAATTTCCGACGTGGTATTGACCACTCGTCGTCCTGCTGACAGGATGAGTGTGTCGATTGACCAGAAGGCACCGAGAGCGATGACCTACCGGTGGACTCATGGTTCACGACGCCTTCGCTCTCTGCCGCCGCTGCCCGGAGTCATTCGCCTGCCTCCGTATCCGATTCCGCGCGCGAATGCGGCAGCAGCCCTCATCTCTAGGAGTAACTGACATGGTCGACACTTCTTCCTCCGGCCAGGACAGCCG
>JBCEBZ010000503.1:0-2575 GCA_039206675.1 Rhodococcus sp. (in: high G+C Gram-positive bacteria)
CCACCTGGCAGGTTTCGGTGAAGCTGCGGGACTGGGTCGAGGAGCTACCTGTGAGTTTCGTCAAGTGGTCTGGCCCCGGTGATCGTCATGAAATTCGGCCCCACTGGTGGGGTGTCAGGCGCGTTTTCGGTGGTGGGTCTTGCTGGTGCGCAGTCGATAGGATTGGGTTCCGGTCTCGAGGATGTGCGCGTTGAAGGTGATGCGGTCCACGATCGCGGCGACCAGCCGCGGATCGGGGAAGACAGTTCCCCACTCGGAGAACGGCAAATTCGAAGCGATGCCGATACTCGCCCGTTCCTCCCGTTCAGTGATGATCTGGAACAGCATTTCCGCTCCACGAGGGTCGATTTGGACGTAGCCGAGTTCGTCGAGCAGCAGCAGATCGAGGCGCCCGTAACGGGCCACGACGCGGGAGAGGATCCGCTCGTCCGCCGCCTCGACGAGCTCGTTAACCAGTTGAGCGCAGGTGATGTAGCGGACGCGCCGACCCTGTTCACAGGCGGCCAGACCGAGCCCGATCAGCAGATGCGATTTGCCGGTGCCGGAGTCCCCGAGCAGCACGACCGGTTCCCCGGCGTCGAGGTAGCCACCGGCCGCGAGGTGCCCGAGGGTGCCCGCGGAGATGCCCGGCACGGCATCGACGTCGAAGTCGGCGAGCCGTTTGACGCGGGGGAACTTGGCGTCGTTGAGCCGGCGGGCCCGGCGTCGTTCGGTGCGGTCGTCGACCTCGGCGGCGAGCACCTCGGCGAGAAACGCCAGATGTGATTGTTGTTCGCGGGCCGCGATTTCGGCGATCCGAACCGCTTCGGCCCGGATGGTCGGCAGATGCAGTTCGCGGGTGGCCGCGCCGATCGCGGCCTGGGCTGCGGCGTCGGAGGAAACCATACGAGGCCCTCAGCTTCCGGTGAGCAGGGTGTCGTAGGCGGTCAACGACGGAACGGGCCGGTCGTAGCGGGTGAGCACCCCGATCGGGACCGCCGTCGTGGAACCGGTGCGGGCCAGCCGGCGGGCATCGATGAGGACGAGTTGGGGATCGATGCACCCGGTCTCGATGGCCCGGTCGAGGGCCTGACGCAGCACGTCGGGCGCCAGGCTGCGGTGCGCGAGCAGCACGTCGATCAGGGCGCGGGTGCCGGCACGGTCACCGAGAAGGTTGCGGGCGATGTCCCAGTACCGCTGGTGGCTGGCGGTGAACGCCCCGGCCGCCTTGGCCTGCGCCAACGCGGTCGCCCCGGGAAGGGCGCCGGGTTTGCGGATCAGCACCTCGAGGTAGTGATCGAGGGTGAGGACCTCGGTGAACCGGCCGACGGCCCGATCGTGCACCGCGACCCTCCGGGACCCGTCGAGCACCTCGACTCGTCCCGCGCTCAGCCGCACCGGCAACCGCCGGCCCGCGTAACGGGCGGGCACCGAATAGAAGTTCTGCCGCACCGACACCCGCGCATGGGTGTCGACCCGCGCATACAACAGTCGCGCGCAGTCGAACGGCTCGGCGGGCAGCCCAAGCAGCAGAGGTTGCTCGTCGGCGAACGCGGCCGCCACCGTGACCGGTCGACCCCCGATGACCCGGGTGTCGTCGAGCAGGTCCGCGGCAGCGACCTTCTCGTTGAGTACGGTCAGCGACGCCACCTTCGGCACCGGAACCATGTGCCGGCGCCGGAATCGGCCGATTTCACCTTCGACGCCGCCCTTCTCGTGGGCGCCACCCCGACCGGGAATGCAGAAGAACGAGTCGAAGCCATAGTGGCTGCGCAGGGCGACGAATCGGTCCGACTCGACCCGGTCACGACCCCGAAGAACCCGAACCACAGCAGGTTTGAGGTTGTCGTAACGGATGCGGTGCGGCACACCGCCGAACCACTCGAAGGCTCGGACGTGTCCCTCGAAGAACGCCTCCTGAGCCTGGGTGCCGAACACCACGTGACAGGCCCTGCCAGAATGCGACAGGCGCATCACGAACATCCAGCACTTGGTCATCTCCCCGGCGACGACCGCGTAGACCTCCCCGAAATCGACCTCCGCCTCCGCAGCCGGCAAATGGGTCTGCGGCACCATCACCTCGATCTCGACCAGCCCCAACTCGGCGCGCCGACGGCGCACATGCCGGCTGACCGTCGCCTCCGACATCGTCGCCCCGTGCTCGGCGACCAACCGCTGCCACACCCGCCGCGCGGTATGCCGCTGCTTACGCGGTGCCTGCTGATCAGCGACCAGCCAGGAATCGATCAGCTCGGCCCAGTCATCGATCGCCGGTCGCACCCGCCGGCGATACGGTTTGCGCGGTGGTGGCACCGCCGAGGCCAACGCCTGCCGCACCGTGCGTCGATGCACGCCGTGCCGCTGGGCCAACTCCCGAATCGACAATTCCGAATCCCGCCGATCACGGCGGATCTGCTCGAACAATTCCATCCGCGAACCCGATCTCTTCACCAGACCTCCCTCGCTGAAACAACGTCCAACGAGGAAAATCCGAACCCGGGTGGGGCCAAGATTCGTGCCGACACGCCGCGCACCACCCGCCCGCGACCACCGGCCACCTCAGCCGGGGCCGGAATTCGTGACGATCAGTGGCCGA
>JBCEBZ010000504.1:0-36750 GCA_039206675.1 Rhodococcus sp. (in: high G+C Gram-positive bacteria)
GTCGAGTACGACGCGATGAAGGAAATGGACGACATCAACGACGAGTTCGCCCGCACCGATGTCACCCTGGTGATCGGCGCGAACGATGTCACCAACCCGGCCGCCCGGAATGATCCGTCGTCGCCGATTCACGGGATGCCGATCCTGAACGTCGATCAGTCGAAGTCGGTGATCGTGCTCAAGCGGTCGATGAACTCCGGGTTCGCCGGTATCGACAACCCGCTGTTCTTCGCGGACACCACCTCGATGCTGTTCGGGGACGCGAAGAAGTCGGTCGCCGAGGTCACCGAGGAACTCAAAGCCCTGTAGGCGCTTCGCGCCCGTGCGTGGTTAGCGAGTCTCTGCACTCGTCAACCACGCACGGGCGGCGGGGCCGCCTACAGGCGGCGCGAGAAGACGATGGCCGCGGTGTCGGGCCGGCGCTCTTCGCGCTCGGCCGCGACGGGGGAGTACAGCATCAGGGTGGAGGACAGCGCCCACCAGATCGCGAAGATGATCAGACTGGCCGCGAGGCCGAAGATCCCGGTGGACTCGACGAGCGCAGCGGCGCCCGCGACACCGAGGACGACGGCGAAACCCAGGCCCGCGATGACGGGCCGGAACCGGGGCGCCGACACCAGCAGCGCCGAACCGTACAGGGCGGTGACGGCGACGACGTGCCCGCTCGGCAGCAGCGCGGACGGCGCATCCGATTCCCAGGCCCGCACGGCGGCGCTGGTGAGATTCGCGCCGATACACAGAAGCAGTACCGCCCCCATGCCGTACGAGAGTTTTCGCATCGCCGCGACGATGGCGAGAACGACGGCCGCGGCGAGGACCGTCGTGATGTCGATCGCCTGGATCACGGGTTCGGCGACGGGTCGGAGTGCCTCCGGGAGGACGAGACCCGACGATTCGGGGCGGATGAGGTACAGCGCGCACAGTGCCACCACACCCGCCGCGGCGACGGCGAGGCGACGAACACTGTGACGAAGCCTGCTGGTCGATTCGGTCACGACACACAGTGTGCCAACCGACGCTGAGTGATCCATGAGCGGCCGCTGTGAGGTCGGTGAACGGTCGTCGTCGTGCGACGAGCGTGCGTCCGGATCTCGGGTGGGTGCCGCACCCGCCGGAGTAACGTCGTCGTGGACCGATCTCGAATCGTCTTTCCGCGTGACACGCACGAAGTGACCGATATGAGTGGACGGATCTCGCGCCGAGCGTTCCTGCGGGCGGCAGCGCTCGGCGGTGGGCTGGGCGCGGTGTCGGCCGGTTCGGCGGGCGCGTTCCCCTTCGACATCGATCCGCTGCGACCGTTGATGTTCTCGTCGCCGCCGATCCAGCCGTATCAGGATCGGCTGCCGATCCTGCCGACGACGTCCGGGACGAGCGTCGACGTGCAGGCGAGCAGCACGATTCATCAGTTCCATTCGGACCTGGCGCCCTCGCCGGCGTTGGCATACAGCGGCGCGGACTATCTCGGCGCGACGATCGAGGCGCACGTCGATCAGCCGACGACGATCGCATTCCGGAACAACATCACCGTCCACCCGTTCGCCGTCGATGTCGATACGTCGCTGCACGGGCTGAGCGAACGGGACCGCACTCGGGTGCCCACGGCGACGCATCTGCACGGCGGGGTGAATCCGCCCGAGTTCGACGGGCACCCCGAGCAGGTGTTCCGGCCGGGCCAGCAGTACCTGCACCATCTTCCGAACCGGCAGGACGCCGCCACTCTCTGGTACCACGACCACGCCATGGGGGTGACGCGGCTCAACATCTATGCGGGCCTGGTCGGGCTGTATCTGCTGCGGGACGACTTCGACACCGGCCGCCCCGACAACCCGCTGGGTCTGCCTGCCGGGGAGTTCGAGGTGCCCCTCGTGCTGCAGGAGAAGATGTTCGCCGCCGACGGCAGGCAGCGGATCCGGTCGACGCCCACCGTGCCGCAGGGGAGCTGGGAGGGGGGCGCGGTCGGCGACGTCGGCGTCGTGAACGGCACGGCGTGGCCGGAACTCGACGTGGCCCGCGGACTGTACCGGTTGCGACTCGTCAACGCGGGTTCGCTGAGCGTGTGGAATCTGTATTTCGGCAACGGCATGCGGTTCTGGGTGATCGGCGGCGACAACGGGTTGCTCGACGCCCCGGTCGCGGTGACGCGGGTGCGGTTGAGCCCGGCCGAGCGGGTCGATCTGCTCGTCGATTTCGGCGCGCTGGAACCGGGGTCGACGGTGGAACTCTGCAACGACGAGCCGCCGCCGTTCCAGGCTGCGCTGATCGGCGAACGCACGATGCCGAGGTTCTGCCGCTTCCGGGTGGGTGCGGCCCGCGGATTCGCCGGCGCGCCGCCAGCGACGTTGCGCGGGGGACCCGGGCAGCCGGAGTTGCTGCCGCCGATCCCGCGACCCCAGGTTTTCCGGAACGTCACCCTCAGCCAGCCGAGCGACGTGCGGCTGCCGCCGTCGATCATGTCCCTGAACAATCTGCGGTATTCGACCGAGGACATCGAGTTGCCGCGCCAGGGGACGGTGGAGCAGTGGAACATCATCAACGCGACCAACGATCCGCATCCCGTGCATCTTCATCTCGCGAACTTCCGGGTGCTGGGGCGTCAGGTCATCGAGACGCTGCGTTTCGCGTTCGCCACCCCGCAGCCGCCGCTCGGAATCCGGTGGACGCCGTCGGCCGACGCGTTCACGATCTCACCGCTGGCGCGTGCGGAACCGTGGGAGCGCGGATTCAAGGACACGGTGCTGGCGAACGCGAATTCCGTCACCAGGATCGTGGTCCGGTTCCCGACCGCCGAGTCGCTGGGTTTCGATCCCGACGCCGTGTTCGGGCACGGATCATCCGACGCCCACGGTCACGGCGCCGGTCCGCGACCACTGCAGGGCTACGTGTGGCACTGTCACATCCTCGACCACGAGGATCACGACATGATGCTCAGGTACCGCACCGTCGCGTGAGGCTCAGGTGCGCCGGACCGCCCCCGCGAACGTGGCGGCCACCAGTACGCACACCAGTGGCACGACCATGGCGACGGTGAGCGGAACGACCTGGGTGATCCAGCCGATGGTGGCCGGTCCCGCGAGGAATCCGACGTATCCCAGCCCGACCACGCGGGACATGTTGGTGCCCGCGGAACCCGCGCCGAGGTTGCCCGCGGCGGTGAAGATCTGCGGGACGCAGCCCGACAGCCCGAGCCCGAACAGTGCCCAGCCGAGGATCGTGAGGGGGAGCAACCCCGACACGAGGACGAGCAGCATGCCGAGCGCCGCGATCAGGGTGCCGTAGCGGACCACGGCGACGGGGCCGAGCGCGGCGCTCACCCGATCCGCCGTGAACCGGCCCACCGTCATCATCACCGAGAAGGCGCCGAACGCGAGGGCGGCGACGGAATCCGACGTTCCGAGGTGTTCCTTGACCTGCAGGGTGCTCCAGTCGTTCGCCACGCCCTCCGACAGCATGAGGACGAAGGCGATGCCGCCGAGCGCGAGCACCCGCGCGGACAGTCGACCGTGGGCCTTCTCGCCGTGTGCCGGTTCGTGCCGCGAGCGGGGACGGTCGGCCATCAGCCTCCGGGAGCCCGCGGCGACGGCGACGACCCCGATGCCGCCGGCGGCCAGCAGCGCCGTCAGGGGTGCCCATCCGGCGGCGAGCGTCGCCGCCCCGAGCAGGGATCCCGCCACCCCGCCGACGGAGAACAGGGCATGGAACGCCGACATGATCGGCCGTCGATACCGCTGCTCGACTTCGACGGCCTGGGAGTTCATCGACACGTCCAGTGCGCCGTTGGCGAAGCCGAACACGAGCAGGGCGAGACCGAGTTGCCAGGCAGTGGACGCCAGCCCCGGACCCACGGTGGCGACCGACAGCGCGAGGCCGGCGACGATCACCATCCGCCTGCTGCCGAACCGGTCGGCGAGGGGGCCGCTGACCTGCATGCCGCCGATCGCGCCGATCGCAAGCAGGAGTAGCAGCGAACCCAGCGTGGAGTGGCTGATGCCGGTCCGGTCCTCGATCGCCGGAATGTGCACGACCCACATGCCCAGCAGGAACCCGTTGATCCCGAAGATCCCGAACGTTCCCGCCCGGGCCCGGCGGAGCGGCTCGGCCACCGGTACACGATTGTCGACCGGGGACGCTCGGGAAATGCTCACCGACCAAACGTACCGAGGATCAGAGGTGCGCGAGCAGTGAGGCGGGATCGTGCAGCATCGCCGCGACGGACGACAGGAACCTCGACCCCTGCTCGCCGTCGACCACCCGGTGATCGAACGACACGCTCAATGTGGTGACCCACCGCACCGCGAGTTCGTCCTCGTGCACCCACGGTTTCTTGTCGACGCTGCCGAGGCACAGGATGGCCGCCTCGCCGGGGTTGAGGATGGGCGTGCCCGCGTCGACACCGAACACCCCGACGTTGGTGATCGACACCGTGCCGCCGGTGAGCTGCACGGGATCGGCCCTGCCACTGCGCGCGGTCGCCGTCAGATCGGTGATCGCGCGGCACAGTTCGAGCAGGCTCAGCGACTGTGCCTCCTTGATGTTGGGGACCATCAGACCGCGGGGTGTGGCCGCGGCGATACCGAGATTGACGTAGTGCTTGGTGACGATCTCCTGGTTCTCCTCGTCCCACGACGCGTTGAGGCTCGGGTTCGCCCGCAGCGCGACGATCATCGCCTTCGCGACCAGGCTCAGCGGTGTCACCGACAGCCCCTCGAATTCGGGGAGGTTCCGCAGACGCCCGAGGAGTTCCACCGAGCGCGTGACGTCGACGGTCACGAATTCGGTGACGTGCGGGGCCGTGAACGCGCTGCGGACCATCGCCGCCGCCGTCTGCTTGCGGACACCGCGGATCGGGGTGCGGGTCTCGCGCTGCACCGGCTCCGCATCCTCCGAAGGTTCCGACGGCACGGACGGGGACGGCTCGGCGGACCCCCTGTGGGATTCCACGTCGCTCCTGGTGACCGCGCCGGACGGTCCCGTCCCCGCGACGACGGCGAGGTCGATCCCGCGTTCACGGGCCGCGAGCCGGGCGGCCGGCGACGCGTCGGGGCGCCGACCGTCCGGGCGGGCAGTCTGCGGAGCGGCCACCGCTCGCCGCCGGGCACGCTTGCTCTCGGCGGCGGCCTCGGGTCCGTACCCCACCAGGACGGGCGTGCGCGCGGGAGGCTCCTCGGTGACCGCATCCGTCGCGATCCGGATGATCGGTGTCCCCACCGGCACCGTCGATCCCGGGGCAACCAGCAGTTCCTCCACGACCCCCGGGTACGGCGAGGGCAATTCGACGAGCGCCTTCGCCGTCTCGACTTCGCCGATCACCTGATTGAGTTCGATCGTCTGGCCCACCTCGACGGCCCACGAGACCAGTTCGGCCTCCGTCAGCCCCTCACCGAGATCGGGTAGGCGAAATTCCTGCGCCAACGGACCACTCCTCTCCTCCGGTGAGTGCGATCAGGCCGCGAGACTGCGATCGACGGCGTCGAGCAGGCGGTCGGCGTCCGGCAGATGATGCCGTTCCAGCTTCGACGGGGGATACGGGACGTCGAATCCGCCGACCCGCAGGACCGGAGCGTCCAGCTGGTAGAAGCACTTCTCGGAGATACGGGCCGCGATCTCCGCACCCAGCCCGAGGAACGTCGACGCCTCGTGCGCGACGACGAGTCTGCCGGTCTTGCGAACCGATTCCTCGACGGTGTCGAAGTCGATCGGGGAGAGGGAGCGCAGGTCGATCACCTCGAGGGAGTGCCCCTCGTCGGCGGCGATCGACGCGGCCGACAGTGCCGTCGGCACGACGGAGCCGTACGCGACGATGGTGGCATCCGTGCCCTGCCGGGCCACCCTGGCCCGGTGCAGCGGCAGGTCCGGTTCGGCGTCCACGTCGAACTCGGCCTTGTCCCAGTACCGCCGCTTCGGTTCGAAGAACACCACCGGGTCGTCCGCCGCGACGGACTGCTGGATCATGTGGAACGCGTCCGCCGGGTTGCTGGGGGTGACGACGCGGAGTCCGGCGGTGTGGACGAAGTACGCCTCCGGCGACTCCGAATGGTGTTCGACCGCGCCGATGCCGCCGCCGTACGGGATCCGGATCGTCAGCGGCGCGGTGACCCTGCCCTGCGTGCGGTAGTGGATCTTGGCGACCTGCGACACGATCTGGTCGAACGCGGGGTAGACGAATCCGTCGAACTGGATCTCGCAGACGGGCCGGTAGCCGCGCAGGGCCATCCCGAACGCGGCACCGACGATCCCCGATTCGGCGAGCGGGGTGTCGATGACCCGGTTGTCGCCGAAGTCCTTCTGCAGAGTGTCGGTGACGCGGAAGACCCCGCCGAGACGTCCGACGTCCTCGCCCATGATCACGACCTTGCGGTCGTGTTCGAGAGCGCGTCGCAGACCTGCGTTGAGCGCAGCGCCGAGCGACAGCGTGGTGGCGGTCATGACAGTGCCTCCTCGAAACCGGCGAAGCCTGCGAGGTACGCGGCGTACTGCTCGCGTTCCTCGTCGATCAGCGGGTGGTCGGTGGAATAGACGTGGTCGAACAGATCGAGCGGCGCGGGGTCGGGTGCCTCGACGGTCCCCGAGCGCAGTCGCGCGGCCACGGCGTCCGAGGTGGCCTGCACGCGGGCGAGGAATTCGTCGCCCAGCAGCCCCTCCCGGTCCAGGAGTCGTCTCATCCGGTCGATCGGGTCGCGGGCCTTCCAGATCTCCGTCTCGGCCGCAGCCCGGTACCGGGTGGGGTCGTCCGACGTGGTGTGGGGACCCATCCGGTACGTGATGGCCTCGATGAACGTCGGCCCACTGCCTTCGCGGGCCCGCTGCGTGGCCTGGCGGGTGACCGCCAGGACCGCGAGAACGTCGTTGCCGTCCACCCGGAGGGCGGGCATGCCGTAACCGGCGGCGCGCTGTGCGATGGGGACGGGACTCTGCAGGTGGACCGGTTCGCTGATCGCGAACTGGTTGTTCTGGCAGAAGAATACGACCGGCGCGTTGAAGCTCATCGAGAAGCCGAGCGCCTCGGCGAGGTCGCCCTGACTGGTGGCGCCGTCGCCGAAGTAGGCGATCGTCGCGATCTCCGCACCGTCGAGGTGGGCGCCCATGGCGTATCCGGTGGCGTGCAGTCCCTGGGAACCGACGACGATCGCCGGATTCGTCACGTTCACGGAACTCGGATCCCAGGCGGAATGGGCGCATCCCCGCCACATGCGGGTCATCACACCCGGGTCCACGCCCCGGCAGTACGCGACGGCGTGCTCGCGGTAGCTGATGAACGCGTAGTCGTCGGGACGGAGCGCGCGGGCGGAGCCGACCTGGGCGGCTTCCTGACCGAGCAGTGGGGCCCAGAGTCCCAGTTCACCCTGGCGTTGCAGAGCAACCGCCTCGACATCCATCCGACGCGCGACGACGAGGTCCTCGTAGAGGTCGCGCAGTTGGTCGGGTCCGATGTCGCGGACGAGGCTCGTGTAGTCGGGTCTGAAGACCCGTCGGCCGTCCGGCTGGATGAGCTGGACCGGATAGGCAATCTTGTCGACCATCGGGGTCACCTCGTGTTGTCGAGTCCGTGAACCTTGTGGGTTCGTCGGAGACGGGTACTGCGGTAGGACGGGTGTGTCCTACTTCACAGCATCCACGGGAACGCGAAGTGCGCAAGTGGCACCGCCGACGTCGAGCAGAATGCCCAGTTTCGAGGGTGCTCGGGGTGTCAGGCTGCGTCTAATGACCAATGCGGACGCCGTCGGCGCATGGTTGTCGCTGCAATTGTCCGAAACGTCCGGATCATCCCGCGAACGCGAACCCGATCGAGGCGAGGACGGCGAGTACCGCGAGGTAGACGGCGGGCATCGCGACGGCCCTCGTGTCGGGATTGCCGTAGTCGCCGTGTCTGACGTGAAACGCGATAGCGCACAAGAGGAGAATCAGCAGCGCGACCGTCGCGATCACGCCCAGCGGAGTCCAGTAGAGGCCGACGAGAACGCCCACCCCGCCGGCGAGTTCCGCCACGCCGATCAGCCGGACCTGCTGCCCGCTCAGTCCCCGGGCCTGCAACCCCGTCCACGCGGTTCCCTTCAGTCTCAGCTTGGGAATGCTCACGGCGACGGCACTCACGGCGAGGAGCACGCCACACACGATGAGGAAAACTTCCACGTCCGTCCCTCCACTTCCGGCCGACTAGGCCTCACCGTTGCCACCCTAGAGCGGCGACCTGCGGTGCGGACCGGTTCCCTCCGCATCGGGCCTCCGAGCGGTTAGCATCGAGCGCGTGAATGCTGTGGGGCTGAACGAAGATGCCGTTTCTGCGTGGATTGCCGGACTCGGTGTGGGAGCGATCGCGCCGCTGAGCTTCGAGAGGATCGGGAACGGTCAGTCGAATCTCACCTACGCGGTCAGCGACGCGGGTGGCGGACGGTGGGTGCTGCGGCGACCACCGCTCGGACATCTGCTCGCGTCGGCGCACGACGTGGTCCGCGAGCACCGGATTCTCTCTTCTCTGCAGGGGTCCGACGTTCCGGTGCCGAAGATCCTCGGGCTCACCGAAGATCCGGAGGTCACCGACGCACCGCTCGTGCTGATGAGTTACGTCGCGGGGGTGGTGATCGACAGTGTCGGTGTGGCGAAGAAGCTGACGCCCGAGCAGCGGAACGCTGTCGGGCTGGCGATGCCGAAGGCGCTCGCGAAGATCCATGCGGTCGACCTCGGGGATGCCGGGCTGGACGACCTGGCCAGCCACAAACCTTACGCGGCAAGGCAGTTGAAGCGCTGGGCGGATCAGTGGGAGAAGTCCCGCACCCGCGAGGTCCCGGCGATCGAGGATCTGGCCGGGATCCTCGAACGCAACATGCCGGAGCAGGCCGAACTCTCGTTGGTGCACGGCGATTTTCACCTGAGCAACGTCATCACCTCGCCGGAGGCGGGGGAGGTGGTCGCGGTGGTCGACTGGGAGTTGTGCACGCTGGGCGACCCCCTCGCCGACGTGGGTGCGCTGCTGGCCTACTGGCCCGAGGCGGGCGACGAGGACGCCGGACCGTTCCCCGCGTCCACCCTCGAGGGATTCCCCACCCGGGCCGAACTCGTGGATGCCTATGTCCACCACACCAAACGCGACGTCACGCACGTCGGGTACTGGCACGTTCTGGCGTTGTGGAAGCTGGCGATCATCGCCGAAGGCGTGCTCCGCCGCGTGATCGACGACCCCCGGAACAAGGCGGAGACCGGTGCGCCCACGGTCGCGCTGATCGACGGCATCATCGCCCGGGCGGTGGCCACGGCCGAGGCCGAGGGTCTGCGCTGAACCACCCGGTGGCGCCGGACCCTCAGTCGGTGTCCGGTGCCACCAGAGACGCTGCGGCGCTGCGGATTTGCTCAGGGATCGGAACCGGCTTGCGGGTCTTCCCGTCCACGTACACGTGAACGAAGCGGCCGAGAGCCGCGAGTTCGAGTGCGTCGCCGTTCTCGCGGAAGATCGCGAGCGCGTACACGATGCTCCGGGTGCCCAGTTTCTCGACGGACAAACCCACCTGCAGCCGGTCCGGGAACGTCAGCTCGCTGACATACCGGCAGGACGTCTCGGCGACCACGCCGATCGCGGGCAGATCCCGGATGTCGGTGCCCGTCGTCGCGATCAGCCAGCCGTTGACGGCCGTGTCGAAGAACGAGTAGTACGTGACGTTGTTGACGTGCCCGTAGTGGTCGTTGTCCTCCCAGCGGGTAGGCACCGGCCACAGGGCGGGGAAGTCGGCGGCGGTCGGCAGCGCGGGGGCCTCGTCGTGTTTCACCGTCCCGACCCTAATGCCACGGATCGTTCGCACCACCCGTCGGGCAGAATCGCGTCCTATGTCTGTGCCCGACAGTCCCGAGAATCCCGACAGTCCCGACAGCGATGTGCGTACATCGGATTCCGCCGCCCAGCCGATCAGCGCCGGAATCGTCACCGCCCTGGTGGGCTTCACCAGTTCGTTCGCGGTCGTACTCACCGGGCTGACGGCGGTGGGCGCGAACTCCGCCCAGGCGGCGTCGGGACTGCTGGCGCTGTGCGTGACGCAGGCGCTGGGGATGCTGTGGATGTCGCGGCACTACCGCATGCCGATCACCCTCGCGTGGTCGACGCCGGGCGCGGCGCTCCTCGCCGGGGCGGGGACGGTGAGCGGCGGGTGGCCGGCCGCCGTCGGCGCGTTCGCCGTCGTGGGGGCAGCGGTGATCCTCACCGGGCTGTGGCCTCGGCTGGGACGGCTCATCGCGTCCATCCCTCCGGCGCTGGCGCAGGCGATGCTTGCGGGAGTGCTGCTGCCGCTGTGCCTGGCGCCGGTGCTGGCGCTGCGTGACGCGCCGGTGGCCGTCGCGCCCGTCGTCCTCGTGTGGCTGGTTCTGCAGCGGTATTCGCCGCGATGGGCGGTCCCGTCGGCGTTCGCGGCCGCCGCGGTGGTGATCGGGGTCGGTCTCGTCTCCGGCAGCGACGGACTCGATCCGAGCGCGCTCCTTCCGAGACTCGAGGTCACCGCACCGGCGTGGACGTGGCAGGCGATGATCGGGATCGCGATCCCGCTGTACATCGTGACGATGGCGTCCCAGAACATTCCCGGCACCGCCGTCATGAATTCCTTTGGCTACCGGGTGCCGTGGCGGCCGGCCATGCTGGTGACCGGTGTCGGGACCCTCGTCGGCGCGCCCGCGGGTGGGCACGCCATCAACCTCGCCGCCATCAGCGCCGCCCTCGCCGCCGCGCCGTCCGCGCATCCCGACCCGCGGAAACGCTGGGTCGCGGCCTTCACGGCAGGCTGGGCGTACCTGGTGCTCGCGGCGTGTTCCGCCGCGGTCGCCACCCTCATCGCCGCGGCGCCGGAAGGCGTCGTGGAGGCCGTCGCCGGACTCGCCCTGCTCGGCACCCTCGGCGGCGCTCTGGCCTCCGCCCTCGACGACGTCCGGGAACGGGAAGGCGCCGTCGTCACGTTCCTGATCGCCGCGTCGGGGGTGAGCATCCTCGGCATCGGGTCGGCGTTCTGGGCGCTGGTCGCCGGACTGATCGTGCGAATCGCGGTGGGCTCGCGGCGATAATGAGGAGATGACCAGCATCGAGGTAGTGCAGGGTGACATCACGACGGTCGAGGTCGACGCGATCGTCAACGCCGCCAACTCCGGACTGCTCGGCGGCGGTGGCGTGGACGGCGCCATCCACCGGGCCGGTGGCCCCGACATCCTCGCCGAGTGCCGGCACCTGCGGGCCACCACGCTGCCGGACGGTCTGCCGGCGGGACAGGCGGTCGCGACGACGGCGGGCCGGTTGCCCGCCCGATGGGTGATCCACACCGTGGGCCCCGTGTACTCCGCTTCGGACGATCGGTCGGCCACCCTGCGCAGTGCCTACACCGCCAGCCTGACGGTGGCCGCCGACCTCGGCGCGCAGTCCGTCGCGTTCCCGCTGATCTCGTCCGGCGTGTACGGCTGGCCCGCGGACGATGCCGTCCGGCAGGCGGTCGGTGCGGTCCGGACCTCGGAGTCCGGGATTCCGCGGGTGCTGTTCGTGGCGTTCGACGCGCGGATGGCGGCCCTGCTGCGGGCCGAGATCGGGTGAGGACGCCGGCCCGCGTCCCCACCCTCACCGGACCCGATGCGGGGCCGCCACGGTGGCCAGGGCCACGAACTCTGCGGTGGCGTCGAGGGTGCGCTGGGCGTACGGGAGCAGTCGCCGGCCGACCGACGTCAGGACCGCCCGGCGACTGCTCCGCTCGACCAGGGTGACCCCGAGCCCGATCTCGAGAGCAGCCAGCGCCCGCGAGAGGGTGGGCTGGCTGATCCCGAGATCCGATGCCGCCGATCCGAAATGCAGATGGGTGGCGATGGCGGCGAAGGCGCGGAGTTGCGTCAGCGTCGGCTGATACGACTCACTCATTACGCACGGCGGAGGAGCGCGCCGTGTCGGCCGGGTGTTCCTCGGCGCGGTCGACGAGGACGGGAGGCGCCGCCGAGACCACCGAGGGCGTGGGCCGGTTGCCGGCCTTGATCTCGTTGAACAGGATGTTCAGCAGCACCGCGACGATGCTGGCCGCGCTGATTCCCGAGTCGAAGACGATGTGCACCCACTCCGGGAAGGCCGAGTAGAAGTCGGGCACGGCGATCGGGATGACGCCGAATCCGAGGGCCACCGCGACGATCACCAGGTTGAGGTTGCCGTCGTACGACACCTTGGACAGGGTGCGGATTCCGCTGGCGGCCACCGAACCGAAGAGCACGATCCCGGCACCGCCGAGGACGGGCAGCGGCACGGAGGCCACCAGCCGGCCCAGGATGGGGAACAGTCCGAGAGCGAACAGGACCGAACCGCCGGCCGCGACGACGTACCGGCTCTTGATCCCGGTGATCGCGACGAGCCCCACGTTCTGGGCGAACGCGCTGGCCGGGAACGTCCCGAACACCGGCGCCACAGTGGTGGCGAGCATGTCGGCGCGAAGTCCGTCGCCGACCCGGCGAGCATCCACCTTCGTCCCCACGATCTCGCCGACCGCGAGGATGTCCGCCGTCGTCTCGGTCATGATCACGAGGATCACCACCGTCATCGAGATGATCGCGCCGATCTGGAACAGCGGAGTGCCGAACGAGAACACCTGCGGCAGTTCGAAGATCGCGCCCTGCCCGACCGCGCCGAAGTCGGCCTTGCCGATCAGCGCGGCGAACAGGGTTCCCACGACGATGCCGATCAGGATGGACAACCGCGACAGGGTGCCCTGGACCAGACGGCTCACCAGCAACACGACGAACAGGCTGAACCCGGCGAGTCCGATGTTGGACATCGACCCCCAGTCCGGGGCCTTGGCGTTGCCGCCCATCGCCCACCGCACGGCGACCGGGAGGAGGGAGATGCCGATGACCGTGATGATCGACCCGGTGACGACGGGTGGGAAGTAGCGGACGATCTTGCAGAAGAAGGGGCTGATCACCAACCCGATCGCGCCGGCGACCATGATGGCCCCGAACACGGAGCGCAGCCCGCCCGGTCCGGCGGCCACCGCCACCATCGTCGACACCGACGCAAAGGAAATGCCCTGCACCAGGGGGAGTTTGGCGCCGAAGAAGGGTATGCCGAGGGTCTGCAGCAAGGTGGCGGCGCCGCTGACGAACAACGCCGCCGACACGAGCAGTCCGATCTCGGCGCCGGTCAGTCCGGCGGCGCCGCCGACGATCAGGGGTGGCGCGATCACGCCGCCGTACATCGTCAGGATGTGCTGCAACCCGTAGACGTACGACCTTCCGAGCGGCAGACGCTCGTCTTCGGGTCCGGTCGTTCCGGCAACCCGATGTCCGATCCGCTTCATCGCCGCGCTCCTAGCAGAATCCGGGAACGGAATCCCAGGCCCGGCCGGCGTCGGGTGCGTCCTCACGCTCGACGGTCGCCTCGATCAACCCGTACGGGCGGTCGGCCGCGAAGAACACCTCGCCGGGGTTGTCGAGCCCGAACGGTTCCAGGTCGACCAGGAAGTGGTGTTTGTTCGGCATCGAGAACTTCACCTCGGCGATCTCGGGATGCGCCTCGAGCACGGCCGAACCCATCTGGAACAGCGACTGCTGCAGCGCGAGCGAATGGGTTGTGGCGAACGCCTCCAGCATGATCGACCGCACGTTCTCGAATGTCTTGTCGAAGTCGACGTCGGTGGTGAGGTACCGCCATCGGGCACTGACCGACGTCGCGAGGATCCGGTCGGTCGTCTCCTGCAGGGTCGTGTACTTGTCCTTCGGGTATCCGTGGAACTCCGAACCCGTCGACTTCAGCACGACCATGTTGCTGAGGCCGGACACGATCCACGTCCGGTCGCCGTCGACGGTGACCACGGTGTTGCGCCGTTCGTCGCTGGATCGGACGAAGGAATGGTCGTGGCCCTCGCCGTCGACCGGGATCCGCGCCCACGAGTACTGCTCGATCTCCCAGCGGCCGCCCGTGATCCACTCGAACTCGCCGGTGAAGTGCTTCCCGAGCCGCATCGCGAACGACTCGATCGCGCCGACGCCGTCGCGGGCGAACGCGTACACCGTGTTCTTCTGGGTGTCCGTGGCCACGACGTGCGCGTTGTCGCCGGCGGTGTGTACCGCGTCGAGGTCTCCGCGCAGTTGCGAAGTGACGGTGACGTCTTCGATCTCGTGTCGCTTGGTGTCCCGGGTGATCTTGACCAACCGGACTTCCGCCTTGCCGTACTGGTTCTGGCCGAGCACGATCTTGCTCATGATTAGCTCCCTCGGTAGGTCGAGTATGCGAATGGGCTGAGAAGGACTGGTACGTGGTAGTGCTGTTCGCTGTCGGTGAGCGCGAACGTGATGGTGATGTCGGGATAGAACGTCGGACGCCCGTGTGCGGCGAAGTAACGTCCGGTGTCGAACACGATGCGGTACGTGCCCGGCTCGAGTCGGGCAGGTCCCAGGGCCGCGGCGCGCCCGTCGTCGTCGGTGACGGCGTCGGCGACGGTGACCCAGGCCGAGTCCCGCCGGACCGCCAGCGTGACCGGAACCTCCCGCGCCGGAATGCCTTCGGCCGCGTCCAGCACGTGGGTGGTGACCTGGCTGACGTCTCTCATGCGTCCAGCATCCCGGCGAGCCGGAGGGCGGCGATGTCGCGCAGTTCCTCTGCGACAACGGCCAATTCGATGGACTCGTCGTTGACCAGCCTGCGGTCGAGGGCGGTGAGGACGTCGGACGTGCTGCGCCCGGCGGCGCGGATGAGGAACACCCGTCCGAACTTGTCCTCGTAGGCGCGGTTGCCGTCGGCGAGCCGCTTCTTCGCCTCCGCGTCCGACGAATCGACATTCGACTGTTCCGAGCGGGCCAGGTGCGCCTCGGCGTCGTCGCCGCCCGGGGGTTCACCGATCCGGGGGTGGCGTGCGAGGGCCAGTTCTATCTCCTCCGCGGAGAGTGGGCCCGCCCCCGTCCTGGCCGCGGTGAGCAACGAGGAGCGGTCGGGGTACGGCCGGGCGGAGACGAGTTCGTCTGCCCACCGGGGGATGTCCAGGCAGATTCGCGCCCAAGTCGTCGCCTCGGACTGTGAAGCCTCGTTGAATCGTCGGAGTCCTGCATCGAAAACCATGCGACCCTTCTTCCACAATGCGAAATAATGATTCCGTATAGAGAATCGTGACAGGGGTCACAATGCGTGTCAAGACCCAAAATTGAATTAATCCAGATTCGGACACGGGAGGGATTCGCGGGCAGGCGAAAGTGTGACGGGTCCCGGCGGCGGTGGCGCGGGAATCCCGGTGAGAAAAGCGTTGTCGGGCAACAGCTCACGACAACGCCCGCGCAGCGGCTCGCGGACATTGCGTGCGAGCCGCTGCGCGGGCGTCTGGGCGGTGCTTACCTCACGACCGTGAATACTCGGAGGCCCTGCGGATTTCTTCGGGGGACGGGCGCACGCCGGTGTAGAGGACGAATTGTTCCGCGGCCTGCAGTGCGATCACCTCGGCGCCCGTGATGACGGTCTTGTGGCGTTCGGCCGCGGCCCGGATCAGCGGCGTCGCGGCGGGCATCGCGACCACGTCGAACACGGCCTCCGCCGCGTCGATCGCGTCGAGTTCGAATGCCAGATCCTCGGCCTCGGGACCGCCCGCCATGCCGATGGGGGTGGCGTTGATCAGCAGCCCCGGCCGCGCCGCGCCCAGTTCGGGTTGCCAGCCGAATCCGTACTGCTTCGCGACGGCGCCGCCCGTCGTCTCGTTGCGGGCGATCACGGTGACGTCGGTGAACCCGTAGTCGCGCACGGCGGCGACCACGGCCTTGGCCATGCCGCCGCTCCCGGCCACCGCCACCGACAGCGAATGGGGCAATGCATTGTCGCGCAACAGGTTCGCGATGGCCTGATAGTCGGTGTTGTAGGCGTGCAACACGCCGTCCTCGTTGACGACCGTGTTGACGGACTCGATGACCGACGCCGATTCGTGCATCACGTCGACGTAGTCGATGATCTGCTCCTTGAACGGCATGGAGACACCGGCACCGCGGATCCCCAGCGCCCGGATGCCGCCGACCGCGGCCTGGAGGTCGTTGGTGGTGAAGGCTTTGTACACGAAATTGAGGCCCAGCTCGCCGTACAGGTAATTGTGAAACCGGGTGCCGATGTTGCTCGGCCGACCGGAGAGCGAGATGCAGAGAAGGGTGTCTTTGTCGAGCTGGTTCATCCGGTAAATACTAGTGGTGGGCTCCCATCCGTGCGCGTTCTCAGCTCCGAATACACGGTGACGACGGCAAAGGAGCAAGGCTGCGATGACTACCACGATCGGTGACCGGCACGAGGCGGCGCGGACGCCACCGAGACGGCGGCACCTGTTCTCGCGCGCGCTCGCCGGAGTGATCGCCGCCGGCATGGTGCTCGGCGTGGGCGAACTGCTGGCGGTGCTGATCGACCCGAACTCGTCGCCGTTCTACGCGGTCGGATCGACGACGGTGGACCGCAGTCCCGCCTGGGCCCGCGAATTCGCGATCGACACGTTCGGCACCAACGACAAACCCGCGCTGTTCGTGGGCATGACGATCCTCATCGTGCTTCTGGCCGCGGTCGCGGGGATCGTCGAGCGCCCCCGTGCGCCGTTCGGCAGCGCGATTCTCGCGGTGCTGGGACTGGTGGGGATCTATGCGTCCACCCAGCGTCCCAGCGCGACATGGGTGTACGCGCTGCCGACGGTGGTGGGGGTCGTCGCCGGTATCGCGGTCCTGCGGGTGCTGACGGCCACGGCACGGGCGCCCGAGAACTCGGATTCGGAGGATTCGTGGTTGCCGCGCCGCACTTTTCTCCTGCTGGCCGCCGGAGCCGCGGCGACGGCCGCGGCCGCGGGCGCCGCAGGCCGGTACCTCGGGCAACAGGTCGCGGGCGCCGTGGACAACCGCCGGGCCTTCGCGATTCCCGGGGTGACGGACCGGGCCGCCGCGATCGCGCCGGGCACCGACATCGGCGTGCCGGGCGGCACCCCGTTCGTCACGTCGAACGAGGACTTCTACCGGATCGACACCGCACTCCGGGTGCCGCGGCTGACCACGGACGACTGGCAACTGCGCATCCACGGCATGGTGGACCGCGAACTCACCCTCTCGTGGGACGACCTGATCGCGAGGACGCCCGTCGAACGAGTGATCACGCTGACGTGCGTGTCCAACGAGGTCGGCGGAAACCTCGCAGGCAACGCCACGTGGATCGGCTACCCCATCAAGGACATCCTCGACGAGGCCGGCGTGCACCCCGACGCCGACATGCTGCTGTCGACGAGCAGCGACGACTTCACGGCGGGCACCCCGGTCGCGGCACTGCGGGACGGACGCGACGCGATTCTCGCGGTCGCGATGAACGGTCAGCCGCTGCCGTTCGAACACGGGTACCCCGTGCGGCAGGTCGTCCCCGGCCTCTACGGCTACGTGTCGGCCACCAAATGGGTGGTGGATTGGGAACTCACCCGATTCGACGAGGCCGAGGCCTACTGGACGAAGCGCGGGTGGTCCGCGGAAGGTCCGATCAAGACCGCGTCCCGGATCGACGTGCCCGCCCCGTTCGCACCCACCGCGCCCGGCCCGGTGCTCGTCGCCGGAACCGCATGGGCGCAGCACCGCGGCATCGAGAAGGTGGAGGTACGGGTCGACAACGGCGCATGGCAGACCGCGACCCTCGCCCCGCAGTACAGCATCGACACCTGGCGGCAGTGGACGTGGGAGTGGGAGGCCGCGTCCGGTCTGCACACACTCCAGGTGCGCGCCACCGATCTGGACGGCAACGTGCAGGTGGAGGAGCGGACTCCGCCGATTCCCGGTGGCGCCACCGGCTGGCACACCCGGTCGTTCACCGTGGCCTGAGGCGGTCACGGACACCGCTCCGCCACCTCGGCGAGCGCGTCGCGGTCCGCCCGTGTCACCGGAAGTCCGTACTCGACGGCCACCGACAGGTACTTGCCCGCGTAGAAGCAGTGATACGCCGGATTCGGTGGCAGCCAGTCCTGCGGGGTCTGGTCGCCCTTGTCCTGGTTGTCCGCACCGTTGACGGCCAGCAGGTTGAACGCGACGTCGTTGGCGAACCGGAGCCGGCGCTCGGGCGGCCACGTCGACGCGCCCATGTCCCACGCCGCCGCCAGCGGGTAGACGTGGTCGATCTGGACGGCTTTCGCGTCCGCCCGGTCGAACGGGAGCACCGCACCGGAGTACGGATCGGCGAGGACCCCGCTGAGCACCACGCAGTCGCGGGTGCCGTCGCGGAAGACCGGCGACCGGAGATCGATTGCCAGAACGTTGTTGCGGGTGTCGCACCCGTCGTGACCGCCCGCGGCGTCCTGGTCGTCGGTCCAGGCCGGTCCGAAGACACACAGCTCCCTGCCGGAACACCCACGCTGGTATCCGCCGGGGTGCGGGCGCGATTCGACCGTGGCGACCCGGTCGAGCAACTCCTCGATGTGCGCGCGGGGCGGGCTGCCCGGTGCGGGGCCGTCGCCCAGGTCGAGCAGCGACACCCCGCAGCCCCCGGCCGACAGGATCACGGCCAGCCACGCCGTCACGTACAGAAGTCTCATGCGTCCCCCGGCGCTCGAACACTCTCCCCCTACCCTCGAGGAGTATGCACCCGGCCCCCGACAGGTCAGCTGAAGGGCAGGCGCACCGCGGCGATCGACGACACGTGCGTGCCGTCGTGGCCGATGACCCAGGAACCGCCGCTCTGCCGGCATTCGGCGAGCAGGTCGAGGGTGCGCAGAAGGAAGAAGATCGCGTCGCTGGCGACGGGGGTGACGGCAAGCCGGTGTGCCTCACCGTGTTTCATTCCGTCGAGCCACACACCCGACTGCCCGTCGAGGCGGATGGTGACGATGTGCGTGGCATCGACGAAGGCGTACTTCCGTTGCTCCCACGGGGTGGTGAGCGCGTACCCCTGTTCGAGAACCTGGATCAGGATGCTCATGGCCGACTCCCGAGAGTTTCCGGCAGCTACGTCTCTCCAGCATCCGCCTCGGGCCGGGTGAAAGCCAGACCCGCTAATCGAACTCGATCACGACCTTGCCGCTCGTGTGACCGGATTCGACGGTCGCGAGAGCGTCGCCGGCGTGGGCGAACGGGAACCGGTGGGCGACCCGCGGGTCGAGGGTTCCGTCGGCTACCAGCGCGGCCACCTCCGCGAACACCGCGGACGTGCGGCGCCGTTCCACTCCCGAGCCGCCGAGGTCCCGCGCCGCGAGGGGGTCGCCGACGCTGATGATCGCCGCCGGGTCCGTCACCACCCGTGCCGCCTCGGCCAGCGCGGCGCCGCCGACCAGGTCGAAGACGGCGTCCACGGGGCCGGGCACGCGTTCGGCGAGTCCGTCCCCGGACGCCACCCACGTGGCGCCGAGCGATTCGACGACCTCCCGCTTGCCCTCGCTGGCGACGCCGATCACCGTGACGTCCCGGGCCGCGGCCAACTGCAGCGCCGCGACCCCCACGCCACCGCCCGCGCCGACGACGAGCAACCGGCTGCCGGGGGCCAGGTCCAGGGTGGTCAGCGCGTCGTACGCGGTTCCCGCCGCCACCGGGAGCGTGGCCGCGTCGGCGAACGAGACCCCGTCGGGCTTGTGTGCCGCAGAGGCCGTGTTGACCAGGGTGTGCTCGGTGTATCCGCCGAAACCGGTGGCGGTCGCGCCGAAGACGGCGTCGCCGACCGCGAAATCGGTCACCCGGGGGCCCACATCGGCGACCACGCCCGCGACCTCCCGGCCGAGAACCGCGGGAAGTGTGACGGGGACGGTGTCCTTGCGGGTTCCGGCCCGCACCTTCCAATCGGCGGGATTCACGCCCGCCGCGTGGACGGTGACCAGCAGCTGTCCGGGGCCGGGGGAGGGAACGGGGACGTCGAAGAACTGCTGCGTCTCGGGGCCGCCGTACTCGCTGAAGCCGTATGCCATGCTCACGCCCACAGTCCTATCACGAACCGGGGCCCGGATCCGGGCACGAAGAAGGCCCGCCGACCTGGAGTCGGCGGGCCTGTCCCGAGAACTCAGCCGCCCAGGGACCCCAGGGAGCCGGTGCCTCCGCCACCACCCATCAACGGTCCGAGGACCTGGATGAGCTGAACGAGGACCTGCAACATCTGTGCCATGTCCATTGTCTTCCTCCGATCACTGCGATCTACCAACGGCAGCGATCCCGGTCGATCCCCGGCGTGGACAGCCGCCACCTCGTTCATCGGCAGAATCTCGTCGAGGGTTACAGCCCCCGAGCAGGGATTTCTTCCGCTGTCGGTTGCGCCTGCTTGGATGGGTGCATGCTGCACGGCCTCTGGACACCCGGTTCGGGTCTCATGCTGTGGGTCGAGGACCGGAATCCGGCCGCCGAGGAGCCGACGGACGCGGTCGGGCGGGTGCTGGCACGGAAGTTCCGCCACCACGTGAAGGTGCCGATGCCGACTCCGTCGGGTCCGGAGCTGCTCGAGTGGGCCGCGGTCGCACTCGCTCCGCCGGACGCGACCGACCTCCTGCTGTCGGTGTCGGCCCGCGACCCCCGGATCGCCGGGGATCTGCGTTACCTCGCCCACGTGGCGCGCGGTATCGAGCGGTGGGTCCGCGCGGGACGCGTCGTGCCGGAGGTGCACCGGGCGGAGGGCGGCTGGTGGCCGCGCTGGCGGCTCCTCGGCGGCGAACGGCAGCGTGCCTGGCTCACGGAACTGTCGGTCGCGATGCCCCCGGTCCAGCGCCACGGAACCACTCCGCGGGCGGTGCTCGACGACATGGTGACCGAGTTGACCGACCCCGTCGCCCGGCGGGTTCTCGGCGGCGGGCACCCCGACGATTCGGGCACCGAACCGGAGCACCCGCTGATCGACGCGCTGGTTCGGGGTGAGGACTTCGCCGAGGGCACCGCCCAGCTGGCGGGTTCCCTCGACGGGTGGCGGGACAGCCTGAAGGTGGACGAGCCCGAACTGGTGCTGCGTCTGCTCGAGCCCGAAGACGTGGACGTGGAGGGGGATTGGGACCCGGACACGGTGCTGTGGCGGCTGCAGGTGTGCCTGCGGCCGGAAGGTGAAGCGCCGGTGCCGATTCCGCTGCACCGCACCGAGGCGAGCCGCCTGCAGACCGGTGTTCGCAAACTGACCGAGGCTGTCGCCGCCTACCCGCGACTGCAGGACGTCCCCAGCGACCCCGACAGTCTCGATTTGATGCTGCCCACCGCGGTGGTCATCGACCTCGTCGGGCACGGCGCGGTGGCGTTGAAGGAGAAGGGCATCAGCCTGCTGCTTCCGCGGGCGTGGAGTGTGGCATCGCCGTCGATGCGACTGCGGGTGAGCTCGCCGAGCACCCCGGCGAGCGCCGAGAACCGGGCGGTCGGCAAAGACCAGTTGGTGCAGTACAACTGGGAACTCGCACTCGGCGACACCGTGCTCACCGCCGCGGAGATGAACCGGCTGGTCAATTCGAAGAGCGATCTCGTGCGGCTGCGCGGTGAATGGGTCCGGGCGGATCAGGAGGTGCTCTCCCGTGCCGCGCGGTACGTGGCGGAACGGCACGGCAGCGGCGACCGCGCCATCGTGGACCTGCTGAAAGACCTCATCGCGGACGATCTGTCCGACCTCCCCGTCGAGGAGGTCACCGCCACCGGCTGGGCGGCCGCGCTGCTGGACGGCGACACGAAGCCGCAGGACGTGCCGACCCCGGACGGGCTGGACGCCACGCTGCGGCCGTACCAGAAGCGGGGGCTCGACTGGCTGGTGTTCATGAGCAGGCTCGGCCTCGGCGCGGTCCTGGCCGACGACATGGGTCTCGGCAAGACGCTGCAATTGCTCGCGCTGCTGGCACACGAGAACGCCGCCACGCCCACACTGCTGGTGTGCCCGATGTCCGTGGTCGGCAACTGGCAGCGTGAGGCGGCACGCTTCGTTCCCTCGCTGCGAGTGCTGGTCCACCACGGTCCGCAGCGCCTGAGCGGCGACGACCTCACCGCGGCCGTGACACAGAGCGACCTGGTGATCACCACGTACGCGCTGCTCGCCCGCGACGTCGCGCAGCTGAAGGAGCAGGACTGGCGGAGGGTCGTGCTGGACGAGGCGCAGCACATCAAGAACGCGAAGACCGGGCAGGCGAGGGCCGCCCGTAGCATCCCGGCGGAGCACCGTGTCGCGTTGACGGGCACTCCGGTCGAGAACCGGCTGGACGAACTGCGCTCCATCCTCGATTTCGCGAACTCGGGCATCCTGGGTTCGGAGGCGATGTTCCGCAAGCGGTTCGTGGTGCCGATCGAGCGGGAGCAGGACGAGACGGCCGTCGCCCGGCTCCGCGCCGTCACGTCCCCGTTCGTGCTGCGCCGCGTCAAGACCGATCCCGCGGTCATCGCCGACCTCCCGGACAAGTTCGAGATGACGGTCCGCGCCAACCTCACCGCCGAGCAGGCCGCGCTGTACCGGGCGGTGGTCGACGACATGATGGCGCAGATCAAGGACAAGAAGGGGATGAAGCGCAAGGGCGCCGTCCTCGCCGCGCTGACGAAGCTCAAGCAGGTGTGCAACCATCCGGCGCACTTCCTGCGCGACGGGTCGGCGGTGATGAGGCGCGGACAGCACCGCTCCGGCAAGCTGGGGCTGGTCGAGGACATCCTCGATTCCGTCGTCGCGGACGGCGAGAAGGCGTTGCTGTTCACCCAGTTCCGTGAATTCGGCGATCTCGTCACCCCCTACCTCGCCGAGCGTTTCGGTACTCCCGTGCCGTTTCTGCACGGGGGTGTTCCCAAGCAGAAACGCGACGACATGGTGGCCTCGTTCCAGGGCGACGACGGGCCGCCGATCATGATGCTGTCGCTGAAGGCAGGCGGAACCGGGCTGAACCTCACCGCGGCCAATCACGTCGTCCACCTCGACCGGTGGTGGAACCCGGCGGTCGAGAACCAGGCCACGGACCGCGCGTTCCGGATCGGCCAGCGGCGCGACGTGCAGGTGCGCAAGCTCGTGTGCGTCGGCACCCTGGAGGAGCGGATCGACGCCATGATCGCCACCAAACAGGAGCTGGCGGACCTCGCCGTCGGGACGGGCGAGAACTGGGTGACGGAGATGAGCACCGAACAGCTGGGCGAACTGCTGCGGCTCGGCGACGAGGCGGTGGGCGAATGACGAATCGGCGCCCCGGACCGTACTTCGGTCAGTACGGCCGGCGACGTCCCGTGACGGGCGGGCTGGAGGCACGGTCCCGGCGTGGGTCGTTCGGCCGCACGTGGTGGGGCCGCGAGTTCGTCGACATCATCGAATTCGTCGCCGACAAGGGCCGGATGAGCCGCGGCCGGAGTTACGCGCGCAGCGGTCAGGTGATCTCGCTCGAGATCGCAGGCGGGACGGTGACGGGGGAGGTCCAGGGCAGTCAGCTGCAGCCGTTCGTCGCGACCGTCTCCATCGATCGCCTCGACGAGTCGGAGATCGCCGACCTGGTCGCGCTGGTGCGCCGGCAACCGGGCAGCCTGGCGATGCTGGCGGGCGGCGGGGTGCCGGAGACGCTCGGCCCCCTGCTGCTCCCCGCCGGTGCGTCCGCGCTGAACTACGACTGCACCTGCCCGGACGACGGGTGGCCGTGCAAGCATGCGGCGGCGGTCGCGTACCTGACCACCGAACGCATCGACGAGAACCCGCTCGAGATCCTGACGTTGCGCGGCGTCGATCTGGACATGCTGATCGAGGGCGTCGGGGGCGACTCCTCCGATGCGGACGTCGACGACTGGTTCGGTGACAAGGCCCAGCTTCCCGACCTGCCCGACGCGGACTTCCGGGCGGCGATCGACGACCTCGACCCCCTCCTGCTGCGGAAGGCGATCCGATCGGTCAGCGAGGACGAGCGTGCGGTGGACGCCGCGATCCGGGAGCTGAAAGCGCTGTACCAGCACTTCCGCTGACCGTGCGATGATGAGGACGCGGAAGCTCGCCTCGTTCGGCGATCGGGAGCTGGTCAGTCATGTTGACGGTCTACCTGCTCGGCGAGCAGCGCGTGTCGAACCCTGAAGACGACGGGGCCGGCACCGTCTCGTCACGGGCGATCGCGCTGCTGGCCTACCTCGTGCTGCACGCCGGTCTCGCCCAGTCCCGGACGCGGCTCGCGGGGCTGTTCTGGCCCGAGTCGAGTGAGCAGCAGGCCCGCACCAACCTGCGGCGGGAATTGCACAACCTGCGCGGACTCCTGGGATCGGACGGTGCGCCGACCGCGGACGGGCCGACACTGACGTGGACCGACTCGCCGTCGTGCCGCGTGGACGTCGACACGTTCCGCACCGAGCGGTCGGCCGCCCTCGCCGCCCTCGGCGATTCCGACTCCCGGGCATTTCTCGACCACGCGGACCGCGCGATCGAGACCTATCGCGGTGACCTCATGCCCGGGGCGTACGAGGACTGGGTTCTCGATCATCGCGACGTGCTGCGCCGCCAGTGCGTCGAACTCTGCGAGGCGGCGGTGCGGGTGCTGCGGGAGTCGGGTGAGGTGGAGGCGGCGGCGGCGTGCGCCCGCCGGCGCATCCAACTCGATCCGCTGGCGGAGGCCGGCTACCGGACGCTCATGGAACTGCAGGCCGCATCGGGTGACCGGGCGGCGGCGATGACCACGTTCCACCGATGCGCGGCGGTGCTGGAGACCGAACTCGGGGTTGCGCCCGGCGCCGCGACCACCCGGCTGTTCGACAACCTGCTGGGGGAGCAACCCGCCGCGGCTCCCCGGCCCGACCACGTTCGGACTGCGATGCCCGCCCTGATCGGGCGGGAGCGCGAACGCGGGGAGTTGCAGCGGCGGTGGCGGCAGACCCTCGACGGCAGGCAGGGACTGCTGCTCGTCGCGGGGGACGCCGGGGTCGGAAAGACCCGGCTGACCACGGAACTCGCGGAGATCGCCCGCGCCGACGGCGCGGTCGTCGTCACCGCCCGCTGTTTCGGACTGCCGGGGCGCATTGCGCTGGCTCCCGTCGCGGAATGGCTCCGCAGCCCGGAACTGCAGTCCGCGATCGCGTCCCTGAACCCGTTGTGGCGGGCGGAGGTCGAACGGCTGGTGCCGAGCGCCGAGTCCTGGCCGCGACCGTCGACGTCCCGGGCGATGGTCGACGCGTGGCAGAGGCACCGCTTCTTCGAGGGAACGGCGCGTGCGGTGCTGTCGCCCGGCCGGCCTGTCCTGCTCGTCCTCGACGATCTGCAATGGTGCGACGCGGAGACGACGGCGTGGCTGGCCTTCCTCCTCTCCCTCGACACGCACATGCGGGTACTGGTCGCGGCGACCGCCCGCACGGACGAGACGCAGTCCCGCCGCGACGTGACGGACGCGTTGCGGGTTCTGCGGTCGGCGCGATTGGTCACGGACGTCGAGGTGGACCCGCTGACCGCGGCCGGGACCGCCGAACTGGCGAGATCCCTCGGTGGCCGGGAGCTGGATCCTGCGGAGGAGGCGGTGCTGTACGCCGCGACCGGGGGCTACCCGCTGTACGTCGTCGAGGCCGCCCGGATGGTGCCGGGCCCGGACGCGAGCGGATCCGGGGGAGGCGCCGACGACCTCGGGGCGGTGCTGCAGCGGCGGCTCGAACAATGTTCGGAACCCGCGCGGGAGGTTGCGGGCCTGGCCGCGGCGCTCGGCACCGATTTCGACCTGGACCTGCTCAGCGAGGCGAGCGACCTGGATGCGGATCCTCTCGTCCAGGCGGTCGACGAACTGTGGCGGCGGAGAATCCTGCGGCCGGCGGGCACCGGCTACGATTTCGTGCACGACCTGGTCCGCGAGGCCGCGTACCGCTCGGTGGGCCCGCCGCGGCGCTGGCTCCTGCATCGCCGCCTGGCGCAGGGCCTCGAACTCCTCCACACCGGCCGCACCGACGACGTCGCACTGCAGCTCGCCGAGCAGTATCGGCGGGGAGGGCGCCCCGACCGCGCGTTTCACTATCTGCAGCGCGCCGCCGAGGGGGCGGCAGGAGTGTTCGCGAACGCCGAGGCCCTACGACATTTCCGGCACTGCCTCGACCTCCTCGAAGCGATGCCCGCCGGGCGCAACCGGGATGCTCACGAGATGGAGGTGCGGCAGGCCATGTCGGCGCCGCTGACCACGCTCTACGGCTACTCCTCGGCCGAGCTCGAGCAGACGTTGGACCGCACCGCGGAGCTGGGGCAGCAACTGCGCCGGCCGACGGTGGTACTCGCGGCTCTGATCGGGTTGTTCGCCGTGCATTTCGTGCAGGGGCACACCGCGCAGGCGCACGGTATCGGTGTGCGCGCACTCGAACTGTCGGCGGCCGAACCCCAGTTCGAGGGTCAGGCGCAGTTCTCCGTTGCGGGCGCTGCCCTGGGCCTGGGCCGCCCGGCGGAGGCGATCGAACATTTCGACCTGGCGCGGGCGGCATTCTCCGACGACTATTCGTTCATTCTCGGTACCCGGCTCGAGGTGCATGCCCGCGCGTGGGAGTCGCACGCGTACTGGATGATCGGCGACGACGACGCGGCCGTCCAGTCGTGTGCGGAGGCCCTCACGCTCGGCCGGACCTGCGGTCATCCCTACAGTCTCGCGGTCGCGTTGGGATACGCGTCGGTGCTGTATCAGATCCGTGGCGACGACGTCGCGCTGCTCGCCTCGGTCACCGAGTTGCGGCAACTGTGCGAGCGTTACCGCTTCGCGTACTACAGCCAGTGGTCGCAGATCCTCGAAGGCAGGCTCGTCGGCGGCGAACCGGGAATCGCACAGATCCGTGAGGGACTCGACCGGTTGCGGCGACAGCGGGCATTCGCGCGCATGCCGTATTGGCTTTCGCTGCTGGCGGACGTCCAGATCGGGGTCGGGGACATCGACGCGGCACGCGCGACGCTCGACGCCGCACAGATCGCCGCCGAGCAACGCGACGACCGCTGGTGGTTGCCGCAGGTGCTGCGACTCCGTGCGGATCTCGGACCGTTCGCGGGAGGCGTTCCGGCGCGAACGGTGCGCGAACGCCGGCTTCCTACGGTGTGAATTACCAGGTTCGGCCCGTTTCGGGGCCCGCCGATTCGAGGAGAAGGTCATGAGCACCACCATCACGAATTCGACCCCGTCGACGACGACACCGCCGCCCTTCGCGGAACTGGCCGCGTCACTGCGCGGTGAATTGATCACCCCCGGCGACGCCGGCTACGACGACGCGCGTGCGGTGTACAACGCGATGATCGACCGTCGGCCTGCCGCCATTGCGCGGTGCGCCAACGCCGCGGATGTCGTCGCGTGCGTGCGGTTCGGACGGGAGCAGGGCATCGAACTCGCGATCCGCGGCGGGGGACACAACGCCGGAGGTCTCGGTGTGTGGGACGACGCCCTCGTGATCGATCTGTCGGGGATGCGCGCCACCACCGTCTCGCCCGCCGACCGGACGGTCCGGGTGGACGGCGGATGCACCTGGAGCGACGTCGACCATGCGACCGTGCCGTTCGGCATGGCCACCCCGTCCGGGTTCATCGCCTCCACCGGTGTCGGCGGGCTGACACTCGGCGGCGGAATCGGCTATCTGACGCGCCGCTTCGGGCTCACCGTGGACAATTTGCTCAGCGCCGACGTCGTCCTCGCCGACGGCACACTCGTGACGGCGAGCGAACGATCACACCCGGACCTGTTCTGGGCGCTGCGGGGCGGCGGCGGAAACTTCGGCGTCGTCACGTCGTTCCAGTTCGCGTGCCACGATATCGGCAACCACGGAAACGTCGTCGGTGGTCCGGTGCTGTACGACCTGGAGGACACCCCCGATGTGATGCGGTGGTACCGCGAACTCCTGCCGTCGCTGCCCGAGGAACTCAACGGCTGGATCGGCCTGCTGACCATTCCGCCGGCGCCGCCGTTCCCCGAGGAACTGTGGGGACGCAAGGCGTGCGGCATCGTCTGGTGCTACACCGGCGACCCGGGCAAGGCCGACGCGGTGCTCGAACCGATCCGCCAGTTCGGAAACCCGCTGCTGGTGGGACTCGGCGAAATGCCCTTCACGGCACTGCAATCCGCCTTCGACGCACTGTACCCGGCAGGATTGCAGTGGTACTGGCGCGCAGATTTCGTCCGGGAGATCTCCGACGACGCCATCGACATCCACCTGGAGTTCGGCCGTCAGCTGCCCACCGGACATTCGACGATGCACATGTATCCCATCGACGGCTCGGCGACGCGGGTCGCGGAGGACGCCACTGCGTTCGCGTACCGGGACGGCGGCTGGGCCGGGGTGATCGTCGGTGTCGATCCCGATCCGGCCAACGCCGAAGTCATCACGGACTGGGCCAAGGGGTACTGGGAGGCCCTGCACCCGACGACCTCGGGCGGGGCGTACGTCAACTTCATGATGTCCGAGGGTGAGGACCGCGTGCGTGCCTCGTACCTCGGCAACTACGACCGGCTGGCGCAGGTCAAGGCGAAGTACGATCCGGACAACCTCTTCCATGTGAACCAGAACATCCGTCCCGCGGTCCGGTCGGAGCAGTAGTCTGGGCCGACCTCCCGACCGAGAGGATCGACCGTCATCAGTACCTCCCGAGACGACCCGCCGGAGTTCACGTACCCGGAGGTGGGCGCGAGCCGCGACGTTCCGTTCCCCGCGGGATACCACCATCTGCGTGAGCAGAGGGTGATCGGTCACGGGGAAGAGGCGTTCGACTCCGCGGCCGCCCACCTCTGCTCCTGGGGAATGCACCGCGGCGCGGGGCTCGAGGTGCGGGCCGAGGCTCCGACCGCCGTGCCCGGCTCGTCGGTCGAACTGCGCTGGGGCGTCGGTCCGTTCCGGCTGACGTTCTCCTGCCGGGTCGTCTACGTGCTCGACGAGCCGCGGCGCAGGGGCTTCGCATACGGCACGTTGCCGGGTCACCCCGAGCGCGGCGAGGAGAGCTTCGTCGTCGAACAGCGGCCGGACGGCGCCGTCGTCGCGACCGTGTCGGCGTTCTCGAAACCGGGGCGGTGGTTCACGCGGCTCGGCGGACCCGCGGGCCGGGTCGTGCAGAGGGTGATGACGCGCAGGTATCTGGAGGCGCTCGCACGGTAGGCCGGAGCGTCCGGATCACGTATTCTCGTGGTTGGACCGGACCGGACGGGACCTTTGCAGTCCGACTGCCTGATCCGATGTGTCCGACCCCTGAACAGAGCTGGAGCCGCCGGCATGATGCCCGTACATCTACGCGACAGCGTGATTCCGAAGCACGAGCAACTCCGTGCCATCCTGCTGCACAAGTGCACCAAGGAACTTCAGCCCGGCGATCTCATGACCAGTGAACGAAAACTGATGCAGGACTACGGCGTCAGTCGCATCACCGTTCGCGAGGCGATCGGGCAGCTCGTCAACGAGGGGCACCTGGTGCGGGTGCGCGGCAAGGGCACGTTCGTGGCGCATCGTCCGGTGCAGTCGAAGCTTCACCTGGCCTCGTTCACGGAGGAGATGCGGGCTCAGGGTCACAAGCCGACGACGGTGGTGCTCCAGAGCGAGGAAGACGCGGCTCCGGAGGCCACCGCGAAGGCGCTGCGGATCGCGCCGGACACCAGCGCCTATCACGTCAAACGGCTGCGACTGGCCGACGGGGAACCGGTCAGTGTCGACGACGGCTGGTACAACGCCGCGCTGCTTCCCGGCCTGCTGGATCTCGACCTCACCGGCTCGATCTACCGGGCCACCGCCGACCGGTACGGCATGCCGATCGACCGGGCCGAGCAGACCGTGAGCGCCGACGGGGCGAGCCAGGAGATCGCGACGCTGCTCGGCATCAAGAAGGGCGCCCCGGTGATGTACTTCGACCGGGTGTCCTTCAGCGGCCCTACCCCCGTCGAGCACGCCCGCAGCTGGTACCGGTCCGATCGCTACCAACTGCAGATGGAAGTGCAGGGGGAGCGGACTCAGCGCAGCGTCTGAGCCCGGCAGCCCGGGGTTCTACTACGCCGTCCAGTCGAACAGGACGTCGCCGGTCGTCACGTCGGAACCGATGGTGCCGGTGGACACCGAATCCGGCTTGGAATCCATCACCACGATCGGGCAGACGGCGGAGTACCCGGTGCCGTCGATCTCGGTCGGATCGAATCGCACCACGGGATCGCCGGCATCGACCTCGTCGCCCTCCGCCGCGAGCAGGGTGAACCCCTCGCCCTGCAGCTTCACCGTGTCGATTCCCAGGTGAACCAGCACTCCGCCGCCCGCCGAGCCCAGGATGACGAACGCGTGCGGGTGGAGTTTGAGGATCTTGCCGGAGATGGGCGCGAGCACGTCGAGGGCGCCGCGGTCGCGGGCCGGCTCGATCGCGACTCCGGAACCCACCATCTGTCCGGCGAACACGGGATCGGGCACGTCGGCCAGGGCGAGGACCCGACCGGGCAGTGGAGCCTGTACCGACAGGCTCACAGGATGTCCTCGATGTCCTCGGCCAGGGTGTCCGCCTCGGGGCCGACGATGACCTGGACGACGCTGCCCGCCTTCAACACCCCGTGGGCGCCCGCGGCCTTGAGCGCGGCCTCGTCGACCTTGGCGCCGTCCTTGACCTCGGTGCGCAGCCGGGTGATGCAGGCCTCGATCTCGACGATGTTGTCGGCACCGCCGAGGCCGCTGATGATTGCGTCCGCTTTGGACATCGGTTCTCCCTCGTAGTTCGTGTTTGCGCTGCAGGTGATGGTGCGGAATGAGTTAGCTGGATCACATTTGCCTGTTGACATCCTGTGCTCACCTGGTCAAACTAGCAACTGGTTATGACCGGACAGTACCCGTTGGGGGTGCTGGTCCACAATAGTTTTCCCGAAGCCGTACGACGCGCTCACCGCCGCCGGTTTCGGGACTCATCAGACGCCGATTCGGCGACCGAAGCGCACAGAGAAGGCCGATATGACTGTCGTAGACAGCCCGAAAAAGGAATCAGCGGTGTTTGCCGGGTTGCAGCGCCTCGGGCGCAGCCTGATGCTGCCGATCGCGGTACTTCCCGCGGCCGGCATCTTGCTCCGGCTCGGCCAGGACGACCTCCTCGGCCGATTCGACTCGATGCACACCGCCGCGTCCGTCATCTCCGCGGCGGGCCAGGCCGTGTTCACCTGGCTGCCCCTCATCTTCGCGGTGGGCATCGCCATCGGCTGGGCCAAGAAGGCCGACGGGTCCACCGCCCTGGCCGCCGTGGTCGGATACATGGTCATCAACGGCGTGTTCGAGGCCATGTCCCCGGTCGTCCTCGAAGGCAAGACCGATCCGAACGGCGACCAGGCGCTGATCAACTACGGTGTCCTCGCGGGCATCGTGATGGGTCTGCTGTCCGCCATTCTGTGGCAGCGGTTCTACCGCACCAAACTGCCCGACTACCTCGGATTCTTCAACGGGCGCAGGCTCGTTCCCATCCTCACCGCCGTCACCGGTCTCGTCGTCGGCGTGCTCATGGCGTTCCTGTACCCGGCGTTCAACTCCGCCCTGACATGGGTGGGCGAGACGGTCGCCGAGAACTCGGTGATCGGTGGCGGCGTCTACGGCATGGCCAACCGCCTGCTCATCCCGACCGGACTGCACCACATCCTGAACTCCACCGTATGGTTCCTCGTCGGCGACTACCAAAGCGCGAGCGGAGAACTCGTCCGCGGCGACCTCAACCGGTTCTTCGCCGGCGACCCGAGCGCCGGCATCTTCATGACCGGCTTCTTCCCGATCATGATGTTCGCGCTTCCTGCTGCCGCACTGGCGATCTGGCGCAACGCCCGGCCGTCGCAGAAGAAGGTCGTGGGCGGCATCATGCTCTCCACCGCGCTGACGGCGTTCCTCACCGGGATCACCGAGCCCCTCGAATTCGCGTTCATGTTCGTCGCGTGGCCGCTGTACCTGATCCACGCCTTCCTCACCGGCACCTCGATGGCCCTGGTCAACGCGCTCGGTATCCATGACGGATTCACGTTCTCCGCAGGCTTCTTCGACTACGTCCTCAACTTCGGCAAGGCCACCAACGCGTGGATGCTGATCCCCATCGGGCTCGGATACGCGGTGATCTATTACGTCCTGTTCAGCTTCGTCATCAAGAAATGGAACCTGCGCACTCCCGGCCGGGAGGACGACGCGGAAACCAACGCCGACACAGACACGGAAAAGGCAGGTCAGTGACCATGGCTTCACGAACGGTCCTCATCGGTTCGAAGGTGGGCCTGCACGCCCGCCCCGCCGCGAAATTCACCCAGGCCGCCGCGGCCGTGCCCGTCCCGGTGCAGATCGCGGTCGGCGCGTCGGCGCCGGTCGACGCGGGCAGCATGCTCGCGGTCATGACCCTCGGCGCCGCATTCGGCACCGAGGTGACGATCACCGCGGAAGGGGAGGGCAGCGAGGAGGCCCTCGACCGTCTCGCCGATCTACTCGCCTCCGACCTCGACGCCGCCTGATGCCGACGACCACGGAACAGGTAGTGCACGGACTCGGGGTGAGTCCGGGACTGGTCTGCGCGCCCTGGCTCGCGTTCGGGACACCGGTCGCGACGTCCGCCGAAGACCCTGTCGGCGAATCGGTCCCAGTGGAGATGGCCCGGGTGCGGGACGCCCTCGCGACGGTCTCCGGCGACCTCGAGGCCCGCGCCGCGCAGGTGGACGGCGTCGCGTCCGAGATCCTGCTCGTGTCGGCGGCGATGGCCCGCGACCCGGGAATAGTGTCCGCCGCCGAGGAGAACCTTCTGGGCGGCATGCCGACCGCGCACGCCGTGAGCGTCGCGTTCGAGGGCTTCTGCGCCAGACTCGAGGCACTCGGCGGGTACCTGGCCGAGCGCGTCGCGGACCTGCGGGACCTCGGACATCGTGCGGTCGCGGTGTTGCTGGGAGTGCCCATGCCCGGAATCCCCGAACCCGGACACCCGTTCGTGCTCGTCGCCCGGGACCTGTCGCCCGCGGACACCGCGATGCTCGGCGGCAGCGACGTGGTGGGTCTGCTCACCGCGGAGGGCGGGCCGACGAGTCACACTGCGATACTGGCGAAATCGCTCGGCCTGCCCGCGATCGTCAACTGCGCCGACCTCGACCGGTTGGTCGAGGGGGCCCCGGTGGTGCTCGACGGCACCACGGGCGAGGTTTTCGTCGACCCCGGCGAACGCCGACAGTCGGACGTGACGGCGCGGATCGCCGAGGCCCGGGCGCGGGTCGCGGCCACGAGCGGGCCGGGCCGCACCCGGGACGGCGCACCCGTCGGGCTGCTCGTCAACATCGGCACCGTCGACGACGCCGAGCGCGCCGCCACCGCGGATTCGGAGGGCGTCGGGCTGTTCCGCACCGAGTTCCTCTACCTCGGCAGGCAGACCGCGCCCATTCTCGACGAGCAGATCGCCACGTACACCTCCGTGCTGGAGCGGTTTGCCGGACGGAAGGTGGTGGTCCGGACCCTCGATTCCGGGTCCGACAAACCACTGCCGTTCCTCGACCTCGGGGCCGAGGAGAACCCGGCACTCGGCGTGCGGGGGCTGCGGGTCGGCGCCGTCTACCCGGACGTCCTGGCCACCCAACTGGAAGCCCTCGCCGCCGCGGCATCCGCCACCGGCGCGGATCTGTGGGTGATGGCTCCGATGGTCGCCACCGCCGAGGAAGCGGCGGAGTTCGCCGCGCTCGCCCGTTCGTGCGGAATCGCCACGGTGGGGGCGATGATCGAGATCCCGTCGGCGGCACTGCGTGCCCGCGACCTGCTCGAGCACCTCGATTTCGTCAGTATCGGGACCAACGACCTGAGTCAGTACACCTGTGCCGCGGACCGGATGGCCGGCGGCCTCGCACCGCTGCTCGACCCGTGGCAGCCCGCGGTCCTGGACCTGATCGGCCTGGTCGGCGCGGCAGGAGCCGAGGCGGGCACGCCAGTCGGGGTCTGCGGGGAGGCCGCCTCCGATCCCGCGCTGGCGCCGGTGCTCGTCGGGCTCGGCGTCACGAGCCTGTCCATGGTGGCGCCGTCGCTGGGCGGAGTGCGGGCACGCCTGGCCGCCACCGACCTCGGCCGGTGCCGGGAGATGGCCGCCGCCGCGCGCAGCGCACGGTCCCCGCAGGCCGCACGGTCGGCCGTCGCGGCTCTCGCGTCCGGGGCACCCCGATGATCCTGCGCGGCAGGGCCGTGGTGGAGGACGGCGTCATCGCCGACGGCGTCGTGGTCACCGACGGCGACCGAATCTCCTGGGTCGGTGCGGCGTCGCAGTACCGCGGGCAGGTGCCGCTGCCGGAGCCGAGTTCGTCGATACTGTTGCCGGGCCTGATCGACCTGCACTGCCACGGCGGCGCAGGCGCCGGGTTTCCGAACGCCGACGCCGACGGGGCGAGGCTGGCCGCGGACCACCACCGCGAGCACGGCACCACCGGACTGCTCGCAAGCCTGGTCTCGGCGGGGGAGCAGGACCTGCTCCGGCAGGCCGGAATCCTCGCCGACCTGGTGGAACGCGGTGACCTCCTCGGAATCCACTTGGAAGGTCCGTTCATCTCCGGTGCCCGATGCGGCGCGCAGGATCCCGCATCCGTGGTGCCCGGTGACCCCGGCCTGTTCGAGAGGATCTGCGACGCCGCGCGCGGCACCGTCCGGTCGATGACGCTCGCGCCGGAGACCGCGCACTTCGGTGAGCTTCTCGCCGCGATGCGCCGGCGCGGCGTGGTACCGAGCCTCGGCCACACCGACACCGACGCGGCGACGACGTCCGCGCGGATCGCCGACGCCGCCGGCGGGCCGCTGACCGCCACGCACCTGTTCAATGCGATGCCGCCGCTGCACCACCGCGCGCCGGGGCCGGTGGCCGCGTTCCTCGCCGCAGCCGGTCGCGGCGACATCGTCGTCGAATTGATCGCGGACGGAGTGCATCTCGCGCCGCAGACCGTGTCGATGGTGTTCGACACCGTCGGAGCCGACCAGATCGTCCTGGTCAGCGACGCCATGGCCGCCGCCGGTGTCTCGGACGGCGACTACCAACTCGGGCCGCTGGACGTGCGTGTCTCGCACGGAGTGGCCCGGCTCGCCACCGCCGACGGGTCCGAGGGGGCCATCGCGGGCGGCACCGCACGACTGCTGGACGTGGTGCGCGCCACCGTTTTCGACAGCGGCGTCGGACTCGTCGACGCCGTCGCGTCCGCCACCAGGACCCCGGCCCGGCTACTCGGCCTGGAGTCCGAACGCGGATCCCTGGCCCCGGGCCGCCGCGCCGATATCGTCGTGACCGATCACCAACTGCGCCCGCGTGGCGTGTTCGTCGGCGGAATGCCCGCCGGAACGGAAGGACTCGCATGGAAATCGTAATCCGGCAGACGCCGGCGGAGGTCAGCGCGACCGTCGCGGACATCGTCGAGGGGTACGTCCGACGCGGTCCGGCGATGCTGGGCCTCGCCACCGGATCGTCCCCGCTCGGCAGCTACCGGGAACTTGCGCGACGGCACCGCGAGTCCGGACTGGACTTCTCGGATGCTCGCGCCTTCCTGCTGGACGAGTACGTGGGACTCCCGAAAAGCCATGATCAGTCGTACTTCTCGGTGATCCGCTCGGAATTCGTCGACCACGTGAACCTCGACCCCGGGCACGTGCTCAGCCCCGACGGTGAATCGTCCGACATCGCCGAGGAGGGTGCCCGGTACGACGCGGCCATCGCGGAGGCGGGCGGTGTCGACGTGCAACTGCTCGGCATCGGCACCGACGGCCACATCGGGTTCAACGAGCCGGGTTCCGCGCTGACCTCCCGCACCCGCGTCAAGACGCTCACCGAGCAGACCCGGCTCGACAACGCGCGGTTCTTCGACAGCGTGGACGACGTTCCGCACCACGTCCTCACTCAGGGGCTCGGCACCATCAGCGAGGCCCGGCACCTCGTGATGATCGCGTTCGGCAAGGGCAAGGCGGAGGCGATCGCCGCCGCCGCGGAGGGACCTCTCTCCGCGTTCTGCCCCGCCTCGGTGATGCAGCTGCACCCGCACGTCACCGTCGTGATCGACGAAGCCGCGGCGAGCAAGCTGCAACTCGCCGACTACTACCGGTATGCACTGGAACACAAGCCTTCCTGGCAGTCGTTCTAGATGGCACCCGTACTCGAACTGGCCGTGCAGGACGTCGCGGGCGCCCGGATCGCGCGGCGCGCCGGTGCCTCGCGCGTCGAGTTGTGCACCGCACTCGGCGCGACCGGTGGGCTGACGCCGAGCATCGGCATGATCGAAGCCGTTGCGGCCCAGGGGATCGCGGTGCACCCGCTGATCCGGTGCCGGCCCGGCGGATTCGTCTACGACGCCGACGAGATCGCGGTCATGGCCCGCGACATCCGTGCCGCGGTGGGTGCGGGCGCATCCGGAGTCGTCGTCGGTGCGCTCACGCAGGGCCTTAGCGTCGACCGCGACGCTCTGGCCCACCTGCTCGACGGCATCGACCCGTACGCGGTGGAGGTGACGTTCCATCGTGCGATGGACGTCGTCCACGACAGGGCGACAGCCCTCGATGCGCTCGCGCGGTCGGGCATCATCCGGGTGCTCACCTCGGGCGGAGCGCAGCGCTGCATCGACGGCCTCGACGCCCTGTCGGCCATGGTCGCCCACACACACGGGCGCATCCAGGTCATGGCAGGCGGCGGGATCCGCGTCGCCGACATTGCCGCGGTCGCGGGCACCGGTGTGGACGCCATTCACCTCTCCGCCCGCCGCACCGTCGCCGACAGCGGTGGTCCGGGCGGTGGGTCCGGTGGCTACGACGAAGTCGACGAAACCCTCGCCCTCGCAGCGGCTGCGGCGCTGGGAGTTTGAATCTTTCGGCTATTGCTCGAGATCCGGTCAGCCTGTTAGGATCGAACAAAGTTTCGAATGACCTCGGGGGAGGGGCTGGTCGTGGGGGAAGTGGTTGCACCGGATCTGGAGGAGTTGCGGGCGTTCACGTCGCGGTTGCGGTGTGTCGAGG